>CANJPM010000036.1 GCA_947476075.1 Beijerinckiaceae bacterium | reverse complement strand
GCTTATGGCGCCGGCTATTTCTACATCCCCGGCTCAGACACTTGCCTGCGCCTGTCGGGCCGCGTGCGCGCCGACTACATGTATATTCCTGGAAAGACACTTTACAGCGGCATCAGCAACACCGGAGCCCCGACGGTTTCCTCCCCATCTGATGCTCAGCATCTGCACGGCACGGAAATGCGGGCGCGTCTGTCATTCGACGCTCGCACGCCGACCAGCATGGGTACTGTCCAGACCGTTGCGCAGTTTCGCGTGGCGCGCAAAGGCGGCGTTCTTCAGAATGCATCTGCGGCGACCAATGCAAACGCCAGCGTAGACCTTGAGGCAGCTTATGTGCGCTTCGCCGGCTTCACATTTGGCGCTGCGAAAGACAATTTTGTCTTTATGGACCCAAAAATTTTCGGTGACGCCTATTGGGCCAGCTTCAGCAAGGGCGCCAAGCAGCTTGCATACACCGCGACATTCGGCGGTGGCTTCTCCGGAACGATTGCTTTGCAGGATCGTATAGATACCGCCAAAAGTGCAGGGTCTGCGGGCGTTAGCGGCTCCTATGAAGTCTACAATTCCGCTCCGCAACTGAATGCGAACCTGAACGTCGACCAGTCGTGGGGTTCTCTACAATTCTCCGGCGCCTACTCCAATATCTCTCTTAACAAAGCCGATAATTCCTACAACGAATCCAAGGGTGCTTACGCACTTGGGATGGGCCTGAAGCTCGATCTGCCGATGCTGGCAAAAGGCGACACCCTCTGGCTGACGACAAATTACGCTGATGGCATGTCAGAATACACGGCCCTGTTCGCGTCGACAAAAGACGAGCGCGGCATCGGCGGCTTCTACTCATCGCTTCGCAGCTACGTCGCCACGCCCACAGGCATTCAAACCGTGAAGTCGTGGAACGTCGCAGCCGCACTTGATCATTATTGGGCTCCCCAATATCGTTCGTCCTTCTTCGCCAGCTACGCAGCCTTGAAGGCTCCCGCCGGCGCAGAAGCGTCTGCATGGAACGGCTCGGGCTATTTCGGCGATGCAAATGTTTGGAACGCAGGTGCGAATTTTGTCTGGATTCCCGTGCGTAACTTTGAGATCGGCGCAGAAGTCATCTACGCCCAGATCAAACAAGACGTACGTTCGCCAAACCTCACCGTATACAGTGGCACGGACAGCAACTGGACCGGACGTCTGCGCGTAGAGCGCAATTTCTGATCCATGAGGGACGCGCCGCACAGCCGCATGCTGTGCGGCGCGTCTTCTATCTCTGCAAACAATAGACAAAAATGACTTTGGATAGCCGCTGACTATTTTCGATACTTATTTTGATGCGCTTACGCCCGCAAGATATTAGCATACAGCTTCATTTTCAGTCGGGCGCGTGAGCAATGCGATACGCAATCTACTATCTCCCGCCATCTGACAGCGCGCTCTGGCGTTTTGGCTGTTCAGTGATCGGCTATGACTCGGTCAGCGGACAACAAGTCGCACATTGTCTCCGCGGTTTCGATATGCAGACCTTGACGAGCGAGCCGGCCCGTTACGGTTTTCACGCCACTCTCAAGGCTCCATTTTACTTGTGCGAAGCTTTATCCGAGGGGGATTTGATCACATCCGTCGCAGCTTTTGCGCGCAATCAGACTCCACTAGACATGGGCTATCTGGAGCTTAAACGTATCGGCGGATTCATTGCGTTGACGCCAAAATCAAACCAATCAAGCCTGTGTGAATTTGCCGGGCTTTGCGTTCAAACATTCGATGTTTTCCGTAATCCGATGACTGAAGACGAGCGCAGACGTAGAATGATGGCAGATCTTAGCCCACGTCAGCACAGCTATCTCGAACTATGGGGCTATCCCTACGTTATGGAAGAGTTTCGTTTCCACATGACCCTTACGGACAGCTTGCCGGAAGATATTTTAGAGCCGGTAACACAAGTTCTTCGGCAGATATATCAACCTATTGATATAGCGCACCGTATCGAGGAGATTTCACTCTGCGCGCAGTCGCAGCCGAACGAACGCTTTCGCGAAATCATGCGCTTCACGCTTGGCTCTCAGACCTGATCGACAACAGGAAACCAAGAAGCATTCGAGCGGCGACCTCAGGGGATCCAGAATTATCAATAATCAAGTCTGCATCGCTCTCTGTGAAAGTATCGACCGTACGCGCAAGGCGGTCTCGAATAACGCTTTCATCTTCGCGACCCCGCATGGCGATCCGCTGCGCCCTTGCCTGCAAGGGTGCGCTGAGAAGCACGACACAAGTTTTTCCGAAGCGTCTTCGCACCTGCCCAATCACCGCACGGGATACGTTGACCACGACAATCTTTCCAGCTGAGATCGCGTCTTCAACAAAGAGCGGAATCGCATAGTCCAGGCCATGAGCGGACCAGGAAAGCGCAAACGCTCCAGCCCCTTTTTGTGTTTCGAATGTATACTTGTCGATCTCGATCAAATCCTCCGAACTGTCGGAGGGCCGCGTGATGATGCGCTTGGGGAACACAAATCTGTCGTTGGATTCGGTCTGCGCTCGCAGGAGTGCGAGCACAGTGTCCTTCCCGACGCCGCTTGGACCGACAACAGCGACAAAAGCGCCTGCTTCCGGCGACGCCTCAGAATACACGAACGCCGTCACGATAAACCTCACGAACGACAGGGCCGCGGTCGGGTTGCATGATCCTAACGAGATCTGCGGCCTGACCAATCGCGATTTCGCCGCGATCCTGAATGCCCGCAGCTCTGGCCGGATTATAGCTGATTGTGCAGATCGCTCGTGGCAACCCATAACCCTCAATGCGATGAGCCAAACCAAACGCCCCCATGAGCAGACTTGCAGGCACGTAATCTGACGAAAGAATATCAAGCACGCCGTCTCGGGCTAGCGCCTCAGCGGCCACATTGCCCGAATGCGATCCGCCACGCACTACGTTTGGCGCTCCCATAAGAACTGAAATGCCGGCTTGATGCGACAACCGCGCAGCCAGAATCGACGTCGGAAACTCAGCAAGCCGAACCTTGTCGGCGATCGATTCTTCTACGTGCTCCAAATTGGTGTCGTCATGGCTTGCGATTGTAACGCCGTTCTGATGCGCCATAGCCACGAGCGCCGCGCGATGGATTGTGTAGTTTTTCTTGAACAGCTCGTGCTTGCGGTCCATCAGCGTTTGAAGCTGGCTCTCTGGAAGGCCAGACTTCCCGCCGTAATAGGTTTTCCAGGCCTCGATGCTTGCAAATTGTCGCGCACCGGGCGTGTGATCCATCAGGGAGATGAGGTCGACCCGATGAGCCCCCATCACGTCGCCAGCGGATTCGATTGCGTCGTCAGAACAAATCTCGCAGCGCAGATGCGTTCGATGACGCGCCCTCAGAACGCCTTCCTTTGCAGCTGCTGCAATTTCTCCAACAAGCTCTTTCGCCTCATTACGCTTGGGCACATAATCGGCGTCGTTACCCACGCGCACCGAGTCGAAGACAGTGGTGATCCCTGACGCCACCATCTGCGCATCATACGCGACGATCGACATGCGCGTTGGCCAATCAACCTTGGGCCGTGGGCGCAAATGGCTTTCGAGATGATCGGTGTGAAGCTCAACGAAACCGGGCGCGAGAATGTCTCCGCGACAATCCGTGCCACGTTCAGGCGCGCGTCCCTCGCCCATGTCGACGATGAGCCCGCCATTTACCGCGACCCATCCGTGAAACTCGTTATCACGAAGCACGATGTGCGCATTCTCAAACAGCGAGGTTTCAGTCACAGATCTCGCTCCGTTCAACGGGCTGGATTTCGACGCTACGATCGGCCACTTTGTCGCGCACGGACGCATCGTGAAACACACCAAGGATAGCAGCGCCTGCGGCCTTACGTTCAGCTATCAACTCGACGACCGCTGCGCTGTTAATAGCGTCCAGCGAAGCTGTCGGCTCATCAAGCAACATGACTGGACGATGAGCAGCAAAACCACGCGCTATATTTACGCGTTGCTGCTCGCCTCCAGAGAACGTGGCAGGCGGAAGCCCCCAAAGACGCTCGGGAAGGTTGAGGCGAGCAAGCAAGGAGCGCGCGCGCGATTGCGCTTCACGATCGTCGCAACCGTCATCGCGAGCGCTCGAAGCTATCACGTCTATGCAGGAGACACGCGGTATAACGCGCAAAAACTGGCTGACATATCCAAGCGTTGAGCTGCGAAGCGCCAACACCTCAAGAGGTCCAGCTTTGGCGATATCGACAAATTCAGCGCCGGAACGCACCAACACAGCGCCAGAACTAGTGAGATAGCTTCCGAAAATCATCTTCAATATCGAAGATTTTCCTGTGCCAGAGGGACCGTTGAGGGCGACGCATTCACCCGCGTTCACATGCAATGACAAGCTGGAAACGACTGACAGGTTGACGCCTCCACGCAGGTGGAGCGTGAATGATTTAGAGACGTTCTCTATCCGAAGCATTTCCGCATGAGCGCTATGCATGATCGTCATACCTGAAGCACGGAGGATACGAGCAATTGCGTATAGGGATCTTGCGGATCTTCGAGCACCTGATCTGCAAGACCTATTTCTACAATACGGCCCTGTCGCATGACGGCGATGCGATGCGACAGCAAACGTGCGACCGCCAGATCGTGGGTGACAATGACGATCGAAAGGCCAGTCAGCGCAACAAGGCTGCGAATGAGATCGAGCAGGCGCGCCTGCACGGAAACGTCGAGCCCGCCCGTTGGTTCGTCCATGAACACCAGACGCGGTTTTGTCACCATGTTTCGCGCGATCTGCAAACGTTGACGCATGCCACCCGAGAACGTCGTCGGCGCATCATCCATTCGGTCGGCGCTTATTTCAACGCGAGCGAGCCAGTCCTGAGCTTCACTACGAATCTGGCCGTAATGACGCCAGCCAACAGCCATTAAGCGTTCGCCAACATTGCCTCCGGCTGAAACGTTCATACGCAGTCCGAGGCGTGCATCTTGCTGGATGAAGCCCCATTCGGTTCGCAGAAGAATCCGCCGCTCCATCTCGGATAATTTGTCGAGCTCGACGCTGAGTCCGTCACGACGACGATAAGCGAGCGACCCTGTAGTGCTTTCGAGTTGGGTTGACATCAGGCCAAGAAGCGTTGACTTGCCGGAGCCTGACTCGCCGACGATGGCAAGAACCTCACCTTCATGCAGATCGAGATCGATCTCCTCGCAGCCGATGCGGGCCCCATAGCGCTTCGACAAACCTCTGGCGGACAGCAATGGAACGTGGTTCATGCGCCAGCCTTTCCAGCAAGCGGAACAACGAAGCTTACCCCATGGCGCTGGAACCCAAGGCGATCATAGAAAGCGTGTGCAGCCGCGCGCTTGAGGTTGGAGGAAAGGGCGAGCTTGTAGCAACCCTGCGCCGCTGCAATCGCTAACGCATGGTCCATCAACGCCTTCCCTATTCCCATTCCCTGCGCCTCAGGCGCGACAGCGACGGATTCGACTATGGCGGATGGTGATCCCATATGGCCTATATTTTCCATTACCAGCAGAGCATATGTCCCCAACGCAAGTCCCTGACGTTCAGCAATGTAGAATTTATAAAATGGGTACCTCTCTGCATTCAGGATTATAGCTTTCGCTCCCTCCTGACTCAGCACCCGACCGTTGTCATAGTCCGGCTGGGCGTAAAGCTTTAGGATCGCAGATGCGTCATCCTGCATGGCTTGCCGGATTTTCACTTCGGGCGCACTCATGAAAGAGGTCCAATGCGGGAGCGTGCTTGTTCGCAATAATCAGTATCCGAACACATGAAGGCGCGGCCGCCCTGATCGTCAGTTATCACTTCGTCGAGAAACGCTTTCGTTGAATTGCAAAGCGAGCATGCTCCGGAGATGCGCGTGCGCTCAAACGGATGATCCTCGAAATCAAGGCTCACAACGCGCGTATAGGGCGGAATTGCATAGATACGCTTTTCTCGACCGGCCCCAAACAATTGCAACGCCGGACATTGGTTCATTTTTGGATTGTCGAACTTCGGGGTCGGAGATGGGTCCATCACGTAGCGTTCGTCAACCTTGACCGGATAAGCGTAAGCGGTCGCGATATGGCCGTGCTGTGCAATGTCCTCATAGAGCTTAACATGCATAACGCCATAATCCTCGAGCGCATGCATCCGGCGCGTTTCAGTTTCTCTCGGCTCAAGGAAACGCAAAGGCTCAGGGATAGGAACCTGATAGACGATGACTTGATGCTCTCCAAGAGCCGTTTCAGGAATTCGGTGCCGCGTCTGGATGATTGTAGCCTCAGGGGTCCGCGTCGTCGTTCGCACGCCCGCTGTCCGCGCGAAAAACTTACGAATCGAGACAGCGTTTGTCGTATCGTCAGAACCCTGATCTATCACTTTGAGGACGTCGTCTGTTCCCAGAATAGCGGCAGTAACCTGAACCCCGCCCGTGCCCCAGCCATAAGGCATAGGCATTTCGCGACTCGCGAACGGCGTCTGGTATCCAGGAATAGCTATTGCTTTGAGAATCGCGCGGCGGATCATCCGCTTGGTCTGCTCATCGAGATAGGCGAAGTTGTACTCGGGCAGATCGCTCATTCCGCCGCCTCTTCCTGTTGTTCCTTAGCACTTCTGTCAGCGTCTGCTTTTGCAATACGCTTTTCGCTCCAGTCGTCGCGCAGCTGACGAAGAAGCGCGAGCTCAGCCTGAAAGTCGACGTAATGAGGGAGTTTCAAGTGCTCGACAAAGCCGGTGGCCTGCACGTTGTCGCAATGCGATAAAACAAATTCCTCGTCTTGAGCAGGCACGCCGCTGGCTTCCCCCAAATCGTTGGCGCGCAGGGCGCGATCAACAAGCGCCATCGACATCGCTTTTCGTTCGCTCTGTCCAAACACGCATCCATAGCCCCGCGTAAACTGCGGCGCCTGCGTTTCCGATCCGCGAAACTGGTTGACCATTTCGCATTCGGTGATGGTGACTGCGCCAAGCGGAACCTCGAACCCGAGCTCTGCCGGCACGAAGCTCAACTCGACTTCACCTATACGGATCTCACCTGCGAAGGGATGCGTGCGCCCGTAGCCGCGCTGCGTCGAATACCCAAGCGCTAAAAGAAAGCCCTCGTCGCCACGAGCCAAAGCCTGGAGCCGCAATTCGCGGCATGCGGGAAATTCAAGCGGCGTGCGGGTTAAGTCTTCTTCAACTCCCGCATCGACGCCGCTCTGCGGCGCTTCCACCAGACCTTCGCGATCAAGAATTTGGAGGATGTGCGGCGCTACAACCGGTTCAGCGCCGACGCTCGCGACGATGGGACATGGGCGCTCGTCGTCAGCTATTGCAAGATCGGGGTCCAGCAGACGATGGGTGTAATCGAAGGTTGGCCCCAGGATTTGCCCCCCGGGCAGATCCTTAAAAACCGCCGACACGCGGCGACGAATCGACATGTCAGCGGTGTCCATCGGAACGCAATCGCCAAATCTTGGCAGCGTCGTACGATAAGCACGCAGCAGGAAAATTGCTTCAATCAAATCGCCGCGGGCCTGCTTTATAGCAAGGGCTGCAAGATCGGGTTCATACAACGACCCTTCGGCCATTACGCGGGCGATAGCAAGCGTCATCTGCTCACGAATTTGATCTATGCTGAGCTCAGGTACGGCCGGGTCGCCGCGACGATCACGCGCCAGCAAGAGATGGGCGTTGTCGATGGCCTGCTCGCCACCCTTGACTGCAACATACATGTCAGATCTCGCTGATGCGCAAGCTACGGGGTAGCGCCGCTATTTCCTTGCCGCAGACAAACAACAAGTCGACACCCAGAGGAAAGCCTGCGTGATTAGCGGTCCACATGTCCGCGAACCCTTTTGGAGCGGGGGATACGCCAAAGCTGCGAGGCGATGACAGGCCCGGTCCAGAGAAGCGCCATGCGCAATCATCGAACGCCTCGACTTGTACGATCAATGTCGTTGAACGGTCCGGATAATCTGGATCTCCCTGCGCGAAGCGTGCAAGCGGCGCAAGCTCCAGCGGCGAAGAAAAGAATGCAAAAGCCGCCAGAGTCGGATCATCGACAACAGGCGCTCCACAATGAAAGGCGATAAACTTGCGTAGCGACTCAGAAGTCGCCAATGACGACGCTAGCCATACAGGCGTATCATGATCCGCCAGCGTCAGCAGCAACGCCAGAGAGCCCGGCGCCATTGGTCCGCAAGGGCTCAAATCCGATGGTAGAACGCGCGGTTGTGCGGGGTAGGCGAGGGCGTTCATAGCCGCGCGGAAAACCTCATGCGAATCACCGACGGGTTTAAGGAAGCTGTTTGAAAGTTGATCGACGCCTTCCATGTTCAATCCTCTCCGCGAACGAGCGTAAAGAAGTCGACCTTTGTCGCCGCCGTCTCCGCCGCCTGCGCAGTTTTCTCGCGACCAAGACGTTCGCTCACAGGATCGACCAGGGTTCTTTGAATTACGCTCAAAGCGTCAGGCGATTGAGCCGCAGCGTCAAGAATTGCTGAGAGCCGCGCCTTCTTGCGGACGCGACCCAGCAAGTAGGAATGACCAATGAGCCCATTTTTCAACTGGACGCTGGCGCGCGTGACAAGCGCTTCTCCAACGTTAAACGCATTGCCCACAGCTCCAACCCGGCCTCGCACCATCACGAGCCCGAACTGCGGCGGACGAACGTCTATGACGTCTTGTGGATAATCAAGCGCAGAAACCGCAGCTTCGAGCTCATCCAAATTAGCGTATGCACAAATCTGCATTACGTCTTGTCTGGGCGTATATTGTTGTCGAGTTCGAGATTCAGTTTTGGTCATTTTGCAGTGAATAGAAATTTTATCTGACAGGTTTGTGACAGTAAGCGTGCGCGGAGGATTTGGTTTAAAGGGAGCGTGCCGTGTTTCAATTGCCGTTAGAAATAGACGCGCATCCGTCAGAAGATCGTCACACAGGAATGCTAGCCCTGCAGTGCTTGATGGAGAAGAGACGTGTCGTCAGAAGCCATTTCAGTTCGCGCAATATCAAAATCATTTGTCCGCGGTCGCCCTGTCCTGAAGAATGTCAGCATCGATGTGAGAAGAGGCGAAATGGTTGCGCTTATTGGCGCGTCTGGCTCGGGGAAATCCACCCTTATACGGTCGATCGGGGGGCTTGAGCGGATTGATCCCGTTAAAGGCTCTGCGATTTTGGTTTGCGGGGAATTTGTCCAAAAAGACGGACGCATTTCGCCTTCCCTTGGTCACTTGCGTTCTCGCATTGGCATCGTCTTCCAACAATTCAATCTGGTGCCGCGCTTGTCTGCTTTGACGAACGTATGTCTTGGGTTTCTTGGCGTAACCTCGCCTTTCCTTGGCTCCCTTGGCCTTTTCACACATGCACAAAAAAAGGCCGCAATGCGGGCTTTATCGCGTGTCGGAGTCGCTGAACATGCACTCAAGAGCGGCAATCAATTGTCTGGCGGCCAACAGCAGCGCGTTGCAATCGCTCGCACGATGGTTCAAAAATCCGAGATCATCATTGCGGACGAGCCTATCGCTTCGCTCGATCCCGGTTCTGCACGCCGCGTGATGGATATTCTGTCTGACGTCAATCAGCAGGATGGAGTCACAATTGTCGTTTCGCTTCATCAGGTCGAATACGCAATAGAATACTGCCCTCGCACAATCGCCTTGCGCTCTGGCGAAATCGTCTTCGATGGCCCGTCCAATGCACTGACTCCGCAATTCCTCGCAGAGCTTTATGGCGAGGAAAGCGAATCCCTATTCCTGCCAGGCATGGCCGCTCGTAATTCCCGGGCCCCGGTTCAGGTTACAGCTGCGGCTGCGGCTGCGCATGTAAACGCGGCCGCTTCGCTTGTACAGGTCGCGCACGCCTAGTCGTGCATCTCATTTTTCACAAGGAGAGAAATTATGCGCGTAAAGCTTGTAGCCGGATTGCTTGCGGGCGTTCTTGGCGTAACCGGGGCTCATGCCCAGGAAATCAATTTCGGGGTCATCGCCACGGAATCTTCGTCCAACCTCCGCGCAATTTGGCAGCCGTTTCTTGATGATATGCAGAAAAAGACCGGCCTTCAGGTAAAAGCGTTCTTCGCTTCAGATTATGCTGGTGTCATTGAAGGCATGCGGTTCAACAAAGTGCAGATGGCCTGGTACGGCAATAAATCTGCTATGGAAGCTGTTGACCGCGCTAACGGCCAGGTTTTTGCTCAGAGCGTCGATAAGAGCGGAGCCGCCGGCTATTGGTCGCACATCATTGTTCACCGTGACAGCCCTATTAAATCACTCGACGATCTACTCAAGTGCGACAAGACTTTTGATTACGGCAACGGCGATCCTAACTCGACCTCCGGCTTCCTTGTGCCTATGACCTTTGTCTTCGGGGCCAAGAAAATAGATCCCAAGAATTGCTTTAAGACCGTTCGCTCTGCAAATCACGAAGCAAACGCTTTAGCTGTCGCCAACAAGCTTGTTCACGCGGCGTCCAATAATAACGAAAATCTCGAGCGCCTGAAGCTTACGAATGCTGCAAAGGCAGCTGAAATCCGCGTTCTCTGGACTTCGCCGTTAATTCCCTCTGACCCGTTGGTGTGGCGTAAGGATCTTGATCCTGCTTTGAAGACCAAAATTTCCGACTTCATCTTCAGCTATGGCACATCTGATGAAGCCGAGAAGAAGACGTTGGCGGCCCTGGGATGGGCACCTTTCCGCAAGTCAGACGACAAGCAGCTGTTGCCGATACGTCAGATGGAGCTTTCCCGCTCGATTCAGCGTGTTGAGGCGGACGACACGATCCCAGCAGACAAAAAGTCTGCGGATCTGGTCACAATGCAGGCTGATTTTGACGCATTGACGAAGCAGATTTCTGCCTCGTCAAATTGAGCTTATTTCAGGCCGGCGCACCTTCTGCGTCGGCCTTTTTTATCAGGATGAAAATAGTGACCGAAGCTAATCCGGCCCTACGTTGTGTGGATGCACATAATGTCGCCGTTCCAGTTCCTCGGTTTTTGGATCGGGCGCGATCTTGGCTGCTCATCGGTATTGTGATCGCTCTCCTTGGCGTTAGCTGGGGTCCGACCGAGATGAGCAAGGTGACTCGTCTAGTCAGTGATTGGCGCAATATGGCGGAGTTCGCCTCCGGCTTCATGACACCCGACTTCCGCGACTGGCGCGTCTATCTTTACGAGATGCTCGAGACTGTTCAAATAGCGGTTTGGGGTACTGCGCTGGCAGTTCTGATCGGCGCCCCGCTTGCGATCCTGAGTTCGTCCAACATCTGTCCCGGCTGGGTCGTGCAGCCGGTGCGTCGCCTGATGGACGCATCGCGCGCTATCAATGAGATTGTGTTCGCACTTTTGTTTGTGGTCGCGGTGGGCCTCGGTCCACTGGCGGGCGTTCTGGCTATCGCCATTCATAACGTCGGCGTAATTTCAAAGTTGTTCTCAGAGGCTGTCGAGGCCATAGATCCCCGTCCTGTTGAAGGTATACGCGCTACGGGCGCAAGTCGGGTGCAGGAAGTATTGTTCGGGGTTATACCGCAGGTCGCACCGTTGTGGAGTTCGTATATGCTTTACCGGTTCGAAACAAACGTACGCTCCGCGACTGTGCTTGGCATCGTTGGAGCAGGCGGCGTGGGGCAATCGCTTTATGAATCTATACGCAGCTTTCAGTATGGACCGACGGCCGCAATCATCCTGATTGTCATCGCGACTGTCATGCTGATCGATGTGATCAGCGCTCGCCTTCGCAAATCGCTGGTTTGACGGATCATGAGAAGGCTTGGCCTGAATCCGTTCATCAGTGACAGCGCGCAGGTTCGTAATTGCACCCTTGGCGCTTATGTCGAAGTCGGCGCCCGCGCTCAATTGCTGGAAGTAAGCATGGGCGATTATTCCTACGTCGTAAACGATTCCGACATTGCCTATGCCAATATTGGCAAGTTCTGTTCGATCGCCTCTCACGTGCGTATCAATCCCGGCGATCATCCTATGGAACGCGTCTCGCAAAGTCATTTTACCTATCGGGCTAGCGCCTATTTTGAGGATGCAACCGACGAAGCGGCTCTTTTCGCGCGCCGCCGATCAAAACTTGTGACAATCGGACATGACGTCTGGATTGGACATGGAGCAATTATTCTTTCAGGAAGAACAATAGGCGCCGGTGCGGTTATAGGCGCGGGAGCAGTCGTGACAAAGGATGTGCCGGATTATTCCATCGTTGTGGGAAACCCGGCGCGTGTTTTACGCATGCGCTTTTCGGATACTGAAATTGCAGCACTGCAGAACCTGCGTTGGTGGGATTGGTCCCATACCAAATTGGAGGCTGCGCTTGATGATTTCCAGAGCTTGTCTGTCGAAGCCTTTTGCGAATACTACGCAGATCGTTGAGGCTCGTACATATTGAAGCGCACGGGGCGAGAGGTGCGCGTTCAAGGAATGTCCATTTTATGGTGAGCTCCGCTAGCCGTTTGGGTGTCGTAAGCGCGCTTGGCGTCGCGCAGATATTTGCTTGGGGCGCTTCGTATTATCTACCTGCAGTAACTGCTAGCTCAATTTCAGCTGAAACTGGTTGGCCACTTCATTGGGTCGTGGGCGGCCTCTCGATTGGTCTGACTTGCGGCGCTATCGTGTCGCCGCTTGTTGGCCGCACTATCCAGGATCGCGGCGGAAGGCTTGTCTTGTGCCTCAGTTCAATAGCGTTGGCGCTGGGACTCTTTGTTGTCGGCATAAGTCAAAGCCTTGTCGGCTATTTCGTTGGATGGTCAATCATCGGATTGGGCATGGGAGCCGGCTTGTATGACGCGGCGTTCTCTACGCTGGGCCGTCTCTATGGCCAAGACGCTCGTTCTGCGATTTCAACAGTTACTTTGTTCGGCGGCTTCGCAAGTACATTATGCTGGCCGCTGACAACGTTGCTTGTTGAGCATGTAGGATGGCGTGGCGCCTGCCTCGCCTATGCGTTGACGCAGCTAACCGTTTGCCTGCCGCTTTACGCATGGGCGCTCCCCATGAATGGCGGCGGTCGGCAGACGCTTGAAGACGATATAGGGGAAGCACTTCATGCTAACGTAAATTCTTCAAGGTTTTTATGGCTTCTTGTTATGCTCGGCGCCATCAATCTTCTTATTTCCGCAATTGGGGTCATCGTCTCCGTTCAGCTCGTCGAACTTTTACGTTCTGCTGGAGCGAGCGTTGCTGCGGCGGTTGGCCTTGCTACGCTGATTGGTCCGGCGCAGTTCGTCGCTCGCTTGCTTGAGCGGTTCGTTGGCGACCGGTTTCACCCTGCTTGGATCCTGGCGCTGTCTTCAGCGCTTGTTGCTGCCGGGACGGGACTTCTTGCGTTCGGGTTCTCCTTTGCAGCGGTGTCCCTGATCGTTTACGGCGCAGGCGCTGGGCTGCACTCGATTGCTCGTGGCGCGACGCCGCTGGCTTTGTTTGGTTCAGGCGAGTATGCGGTCACGATGGGTAGGCTCGCAGCACCAGTGCTTATGGCACAGGCGGTGGCTCCCGTTGCGTCAACTCTGCTCCTTGCGAGCCATGGACTAAATGTGGTGCTTTATACGCTTGCCGGCGCCGGGCTTGTCGCCCTCTCACTATCGTGTGGAATCATCCTGATGGCTCGTCAGCGGAACTAGCCACTAGCGCGCGCTTGCACGCTGAATAGACTTCAACATGGCCGGAAAGTCGTGGGAGAGGGCACGCGTTATCAGAAACTGCGGAGCGGAGAATTTTGGCGCAATCACCGCATCGTAGCTTACCCGAGTTCCGCCATTCAAGGGTTGAAGCGTCCACGCTCCATCCGACACGCGCATATCCCCGCCGATCAGTTTGAACGCGAAGCGACGTGGTGCATTAAACTCATTTCGCACCAACGTGCGGATGCGCGGCAAAAGTGGCGGGTTTATGATGTGCTCGCGTATATCCCAGCGTCCAGAAATATCTCTCTCGACGATCCGGCAGCTCTCAAGATGAGGGATAACCTCTGGAGCCCGAGCGCAATCAGCTAGCACAGCCCAAACCGCGGCGGGACTGGCGCCTATGTCGATGACGGCTGACACCCGTGTAGCCGCGCCATCAGGCGTCGAGATGGGACGAACTTCCACTATTGGCTCGCTTGAAGCAGCGTTCGCAAATGTATTTCGAGTATGCGCACCAAAGGTGAAGAGGGTAACCAGGAATACTGTGGTAAATTTTATCGCCATTGTGAAACTCCTGCGTATTATTTGCGCCGCATTCATCTCAATAATGTGATGAAATCGTCATTCACTGCGGAATGAAAAGCGTCTTCGTCCGCTGCGCTCACCCGCAGTGATGACGTAAAACCGTCATGCAAATCGGGTTGAGTCAGAATTATGAAAATTCTTATGCTGTCCGATGTTTACTTTCCGAGGGTCAATGGCGTGTCGACGTCGATCAAGACGTTCCGTGACGACCTGCAGCAGCTTGGGCACGAATGTACACTTGTTGCGCCCCATTATCCAGTCAACGCGGAAACGCCCGACGATTCCGGGATCGTGCGGATTCCATCATGGCAAGTGCCGTTCGATCCCGAAGACAGGCTGTTGAGCTGGTCGAAGTTGAAGAATTGGTCAGCCTCGCTGTCCCCAGGATCCTTTGACGTGATTCACGTTCAAACGCCCTTCACTGCGCATTACGCAGGATTACGCATAGCGGGAAAACTTGGCGCGCCGGTCATCGAGACCTATCACACCTACTTTGAGCACTATCTTCACCATTACGTCCCCTTCATGCCATCGATGATTACGAAAGCAGCGGCGCGAAAGCTTACTTTATCTCAATGCGCAGCTGTCGATGCCGTTATCTCGCCCTCGGAGCAAATGGCCATCGCGCTACGGGCTTATGGCGTCCGCACACCAATTGATATTCTACCTACGGGCATGCCAGACAGCGCATTCATACAGGGCGACCGTAACCGCTTTCGAAGCAGGTTTGGAATCAACGAGACAAGGCCGGTAGCTCTTTACGTAGGCCGGGTAGCGCATGAAAAAAATATCGATTTTCTAATTCATATGCTTGTTGATTTACGTTTGCGCGTTCCAAACGTACTTCTTGTAATAGCGGGCGAAGGGCCAGCTGAAGGCCATATCCGGAAACTGGTCAGCACGCTCGGTCTCGACGCCAACGTACAATTTGTCGGCTACATGGATCGCTCAACTACCTTGCCTGATTGCTATAAGGCGGCGGACGTGTTTGTTTTTGCGTCCCGCACGGAAACGCAGGGCCTTGTCCTCCTCGAAGCGCTGGCGCAGGAGACGCCAGTCGTCTCCACAGCGGTCATGGGGACAGCTAATGTGCTCGAGGGCATGCGGGGAGCCCTGATTGCTCCCGAGGATGTCGTTGGCTTCTCTGCGCTTGTAGCCTCTGTGCTGAACGATCCAGCTGGTAGGCAGTCGCTTTCGGAAAAGGCATTGGACGATGCAAAAGCTTGGTCGTCCTCCGCTATATCGGAACGGCTTGTTGAGTATTACGAACGCCTCATTTCCAGCTCGTAAAACATAGGAAGATCTAGATGAGCGCTTCAAGCATCTTCGCGTGGGCCGATGAGGCGGAACACCGCATGTGCATCATTGCCAACGCGGCCTGCCGTCGACGGACCATTCGGACCATTTTCCGAACTGTCAGTCGACTTGGAGATGGGGTGTTTTGGTATGCGCTGATTTTGACAATACCGCTTTGGGTTGGACTTGACCGTTTGAGCGCGGGCCTGCTGGTTTCATTGCAAATGCTTGTGAGTGGCGCCATCGGCGCTGGGCTTTACAAAACAATCAAAACCAAGCTGGTTCGTGAACGTCCGTTTATCGGGCTAATCGGAATCGAATGCGCGATGCCGCCTTTGGATCGTTATAGTTTTCCGTCAGGTCATACGCTTCACGCAGTTCTGTTCTCGACTATAGCTATTTCTCACGTACCGGATCTGGCGATCATTTTGTTGCCGTTCACGCTATTGATTGCGGCATCCCGGGTCGTGCTCGGTCTGCATTATCCATCGGACGTAATCGTCGGCGCATTGCTGGGATGGACTATCGCAAAACTCAGCGGCGTAGGACAGATCCTGTTTCACGTAGCATCATGATATGAAGGTAGATATTCATCATTCAGCGCTTTTGACGTATTTAGAACTATGGATTATCGCGAGGATTGCATAGCCACCGTACAAACGACGCGCTTGATATTTGTATTCTCGCTTCAACGCAATGCGTTTGATCGCGTCAGATAAGTCGAGCCGCGGCGTGACGCTAAACAGCCTTAGCCATACGAACAGAATTTTTCTGAACCAACGTGGAAGATCATTCTGATCGCCAAAATCGACAATGAGGAGGGCGCCCTCCGGTTCAAGCATATCGAGCGCTGCTTCAAGGACGGCCTCCCAGCCCGGAATCATCGAGAGCGCGTATGAGATTACGATCCGATCAAAGCGCGCGACGCCAAATGCTGCTTTGGGCTCGAACGCGTCTGCATCGGCGAGCGCGAGGGATATCCTTTCGGTCAGACGGGTTCGTACAATAGATGCTGCCGCAGTTTCGAGCATTGCCCTTGAAACATCAAACCCAAAGCAGCGTAGTTTTGGATAAAGTCGCGCTGCGCAAATAAGGTTTCGCGCGGTTCCGCAACCAACTTCGAGCAAGCTTCCGCCGGAAGGCGGAAGCAGCTCGCGCAGCATAATGTCTCTCCCCAGGAGATAGGGCTTGCGAGTGAAATCATAAATATGTCTTTGAACGCGATATATTCCGTCCATCTTTTCTGAATGGGCGTTCAAAATTATTCTCGTACGTAAAGATGGAAGCCACCGTAAATCGCCGATCGATCTCTCGCTAGAAGCTGCTGGCTTTCTTGCTCTGCAAAACGCCATTTTGACAGAAGTTGATCCGCCACGCGGCCAGGCAAAAGGCGTTCGGCAGCGGCAGTGCGGAAGATTACGCGAGCGCCTGGCGCGGCGGTTTTATCGATGAGTGTCCACAACGCGTTCAGCTGGATATCGTCCATCCAATCCTGTGCATCAAGGAGCACATAACAATCGAGCGAAGCTTCAGGCCGCCGAGATAAAAAATCTGTCAGCGATCCATGGACAGCCTCAACTCGATCCGCACGATCGCGTACAAGCTCATAATTTTCACGCGCGAGATAAGGAGGCAGAAGCGCATCCTTATCGTCAATGTATCCGCGCCCGAACGCCTGCTGCGCAAAATAGTTCTCGGCTATAGGAAAATCGCAAGCGAGGCGCGCAAGCCTTTGACGTAAAGCGCCCTTGAGTCCGAGCTCGTGATCGGCTGCAAGCGCGTCATATTGCGCAGGCGGAATTCCTAATCCGTAGAGCGACGTAGGGCTGCACAAAATAGCGCCAAGTATTCTATGATCGAACAGCGGAGCTATTTTTTCCTCAAAAATCTGCTTCTGTTCGTCGAGAGTTTTCGCCTTCATCAATATACTGATGTCAACCCCGAGCAACCGTCCCAAGAGATGAGCTGAGCCAATGAAACGGCCAAGAAGGCCTGTAGAGTAAAACCCACGGGAGAAGTCAGAAATTCGGCGTCTTCCGCCAAGCCGGCGTGTTTCCCAATATTGACGCGATTGCGCGTCGAGCTTGATCGCGAGGAGTTCATCATACAACCTTACATTCCGCGCAAGGTTTCCGCGCACAAAAAAGTCAGCGAACGCTTCATAATTAGGTAGGTGTTGGAGAGCCGCGAGCTTAAGCCTGTTGAGAGCTATATGTGCATGATTAAGGTCAATCGCATGCACTTCGGCCGGGTTGGCGGTGAGATAACTCAGGATGTTGCAGCCACCAGAAGCAATCGCAACGAGACGGTCGTTCGATTTAATCTTAAGCGCCTGCATGTCTGCCACGGGGTCTTCCCAGATTTGGGGATAAACAAGCCCGCTAAACAAGTAGGTGAATATCCGCTCGTGCAGACCTTTAATCGTCAAGGCATCGAACCGGTGAACAGCGCTTCCAAGACCTGTAATCGTCGCCTGTTTAGCGTCGAGAGAAGCGCTTGTCATTGAGTCCCCATTTATTACCTGAATTTCGCGCTTTCATAGGGAGTTCAGGTGACTACCGAATGACGCTGCTGTACTTTCGATATCAGTTTGAAAGATAGCGGCATGCGACACGCATAGCGAACTACGCTGCTGCTGGTCGCATCAAATCGCGGGGCTGATCGACGATGTCCTGTGAAAAGTCGCGCCATCGTATGAGCTCGAGCCTGCCATCGAAATGCTCTACAACAGCAGTGCAGGACTCAACCCAGTCTCCAGTATTGATGTAATCAGTATCTCCTATCCGGCGAAATGCCGGATGATGAATATGGCCGCAAATGACCCCTTGCACATTGTTCCGATGAGCGTCAGCAACGACAGCGTCTTCGAAGGCGCTTATGAAGTTAACTGCAGTCTTGACTTTCTGCTTGGCATAGGCGGAAAACGACCAATAAGGAAGCCCAAGAAATCTTTGTGCTTGGACCACGTATCCGTTTATGAAGATTGCGAAGTCATAGGCCCAGTCGCCAAGATGGGCCAGCCACTTGATATTTCGTACGACGGTATCAAACTTGTCTCCATGCAGCACAAGTAGCCGTCTACCGTCCGCCAGCTCGTGTATTGCTTCTTCTGCGATTTCGACGCCGCCTATGTTTGAGCCAATGTATTCACGCAGAAATTCGTCGTGATTCCCCGGTACATAAATAACGCGAGCGCCTTTACGAACGCGACGGAGCATTTTCTGGACAACGTCATTATGGGCTTGTGGCCAGTACCATGAAGATTTGAGGCGCCATCCATCAACAATATCGCCGATTAGATAGATCGTGCCCGCTTCGCAATTTTTTAGAAAATCCAGAAGCTCGTAAGCCTGGCACCCTCGGGTTCCCAAGTGAACGTCGGAAATGAAGTGCGTCCGAACGTTTATCGTCATTATTGTTTACCTGTGTTCGCTATTCTTCTTACTTTGAACAAATGATTTTACAAGATTATGACGCGAGTCCGATTGTTCTCCATCCATCTTTCTGCGGCGATAGCGAGAGGCCGTCACATGTCCGTCATGGAAACGACGCATCAGGAGCTCGGAAAATGGAGCAAACAAATGAAACGCATCACCTTCCTCAGCGCTTGCTTCTCATTGATAGCCTCTGCCGGCATAGCGCAGACGATCCAGTCCAGGATTTTAGAGTCGAACGATCCATCTCTTTCGTGGAAGAACGTACGGCTGCCTAATGGTCTCAATATTGACTTTACGCTTGGCGTTGGATCAGCCGCGTTCCGTCACCGCAACGATCCACCGGATGTTTTTTGGGCGGCAGGAGACCGTGGTCCCAACATGACCTGCTCTGAAGGTCGCAACCTCGTAGGCGAAGAAATTTCTGCCGCGTGCGCCAAGTTAAAAAATGGCCGGATTTATCCGACTCCAGAATATGCGCCGTCAATTTACCGCATCGGCCTCGACCGCGCGGTTGGAACGTTCAGGGTTCTCGAGACAATCCCGCTTCGTAAAGCCAAATCAGGGACGCCGGTGTCAGGCCTGTTGAACCCACAGACCAAAGCAAGCAAAGACACAGGCATGGCGCTGGACGGGCGCGTATTGCCTGACGATCCAGACAATGTTGATCTTGAGGGCCTCGTACGCCTTTCAGATGGCTCCTTCTGGATCGCAGAAGAGATGGGTCCCTCATTAGCTCATGTTGCGGCTAACGGTTTGATCCTCAAGCGTCTCGTTCCGGCTGACGCAGTGCAAGATTACTCTGGCGCCGAGGCGGAAATCATCGGCTCCTTGCCTGCAATTCTCTCTAAACGCCAAGGCAATCGGGGCGTCGAGGGACTTGCGATTTCCCCCGACGAGAAGCATCTCTATTTCATCGTCCAGAATCCACTCGCTAACCCTGACGTCAAGGCGTATCAAGAAGCGCGCAATTCCCGCCTGTTCAAGCTTGAACGGGAAACAGGCAAGCTGATTGGTGAATGGGTTTATCAACTTGCCGATCCGCAATCGTTTGGCTTTGACCCCTCGCCGAAACAAAACGAACCGCGCATTTCCGAAATTGCTGCGCTGGGTCCGGATCGGCTTCTTGTGCTTGAACGTACTGATAAGACCACTAAGCTGTTTGAGATAACGCTTGCGGGCGCGACGAATATCCTGGGAACCTCTTGGGATGACGTTGCGACGTCTCCGAGCCTTGAACAGCTTCGGGATGCGCCATCGGTCTCGCCCGTAACGAAGGTGCTTCGCTTCGACACATTCCGCGATCTTAAGGACGCGCCAGAAAAGATCGAAGGTATTGCATTCCTTCAGGATGGCTCATTGGTTCTTATCAACGATAATGATTTTGGTATTCGCGGCGACGCAACGAAGGTGGTAATCGTGAATGGCGCTGTGTCCGCTGACCCCGAGGTCTGGAAAAAGTAAGCTCCGGGTGACCTGTTTGGCTCCAAAGTAGTCGAGATCGCTTTTTATCAGCCTCCCGGTCGCATGTACAAGACTGCTGGCAGAGGTTTCGCTATCAAGGATCTCCCTATCTTTGGAGCTTGCCACCCGCAAACTATGGTCGCACTGCCCTATCCTCCGACGAGAAAGGCCCATCTGCTTCAGTAGCAAATTGGGTTTGATACTTACGCCATTGGCGTTGACTTTCCACAGGTGATATTT
>CANJPM010000035.1 GCA_947476075.1 Beijerinckiaceae bacterium | reverse complement strand
TGGTGGAGCCGCCGTGCGGATAAAGCTCGGCCGCCGCCCATGCGATCAGCGCCAGAACGAGGCCGCCGATCAGCACATAAAGCCCTGGCCGACCTTCCGGTCCCTGCCGTGCGTCCGTTGCGCTGACCGTCGCGGCGTCGATGGCCGGATCGCGAAGCGGATCGCGGCGGGGATCATGTTGGGGATCGATGAAAGGACGATTGGGATCGTAATGGGTCATGGTTTTGCCTCCTGACGCCTAACCTCCCAAAGGAAAAGGCGTTCCCATTACGGGCGATTGAGCCGCTGTTCAGCGTTTGCCTCCAGCGCCGCGTCAGCCTAAGCAAAGTTATGCCAATCCCGAACAACGCCATGCCCCCGCTCTCCGGCAAAACCCTGCGCAGCCCCGCCGACCTTGCCGCCGCAGAACTGGTCGCACCCGATCGCGCCCCGGCGCTGGAGGCGGTGGCTGAGCGCTACGCAATCGCGATCACGCCGCAAATGGCGGCGCTGATCGACCCCAACGATCCAGACGACCCCATCGGCCTGCAATTTCTGCCCGATCCCCGCGAGCTGGAGGCGTTGCCGCACGAGCGCCTCGACCCGATCGGCGACGAGGCCCATGCGCCGGTGGAGGGCGTCGTGCATCGCTATCGCGACCGCGCGCTGCTGAAGCTTTTGCATGTCTGTCCGGTTTATTGCCGGTTTTGTTTTCGACGCGAAACAGTGGGGCCGGGCGGCGCATCTTCGCTTTCGCCCGAGGCGCTTTCAGGCGCCCTCGATTACGTGCGCGCCCATCCCGAAATCTGGGAGATCATTCTCACGGGGGGCGATCCGCTGGCGATGTCGCCAAGGCGGCTGAAAGAAGTCATGCTGGCGCTCTCGGGCATTCCCCATGTGAAGATCGTGCGCATCCACACCCGCGTGCCGGCCGTCGATCCCGGCCGCGTCAATGCGGATATGATCGAAGCGCTGCAAGCCTTCGGGCGCAGCGTTTACGTGGCGCTGCACGCCAATCACGCGCGCGAATTGACGCCCACCGCGCGCGCCGCCTGCGCCCGGATCGTGGATGCGGGCCTGCCCATGGTCAGCCAGAGTGTGTTGCTGGCGGGCGTCAACGATCATCCCGATACGCTGGCCGATCTGATGCGCGCCTTCGTCGAGTGCCGCATCAAGCCCTATTACCTGCATCATCCCGATCTTGCGCCCGGCACAAGCCATTTGCGCGTCGACATTGCACGCGGGCGCAAGATTGTGGCCGCCCTGCGCGGGCGCGTGTCGGGTCTGTGCCAGCCCGATTACGTGCTCGACATTCCCGGCGGCTACGGCAAGGCGCCCTTGAGCGAAAGCGCGGCGCAGCCCGACGGCGATGATTGGCGCGTGACCGATTACAACGGCGGCGTTCACACTTATGCAGACCCGCACAATTACGCCGACCCGCACCCTGAAGTTTGACGCAAATCCGACACACCAGGCAGCGAAAGACGCCATTGCGGCGCATGCTGTACCGCTATTTACAATTCCGCTATCTGGTCATGCCCTGAGCTATGCTGGCTCCATTGAGCCTGACGCGCTGATTCGACCCTGGAGCTGAACCTTTGATCCGCAGCTTGCGCTCTTTTTCACTGCTGCTGGCGATGGCGTTTGTTTACGTCGCGCTCGCCCCCGGCGCTTTTGTCCAATCGGCGCGCGCCCAGAGCGGCGAGATCCAGCGTCTGGACGCCGCCCGCGCCGGGCTGGAGCGCATCGAGAGAACGCTGGAGCGCAGGGATCTGGTCGATTCGGCGCTTCAAACGCTGCGCGCAGACGCCGAGCCCATCGCCGCCGACATCGTCGAATTGCTGCGCGATATCGAACCCAAACGCGAAGCCTCCCGCTTGCGTCTGGAACAATTGGGCAAGGCGCCCGAGACCAAGCCGGCAGATACGAAAGCCGATGCCAAACCTGATGATTCCAAACCTGCCGAACCCAAGCAAAGCGATGCGCAAAAGCCTGCCGACAAGGTAGAGACATCGGCCGAGACCGCCCGTGCGGCGGCGGCCGAATTCGCCGAACTGCAAAAAGCCTTCAACGATTACGATGGCCTGTACAAGCGCGCACGGCTGCTGTCCGTGCAATCGGAACAGGTCATCGCCAGCATTTCGAACCGGCGTCGCGCCCTGTTTCGGCAGGCCCTGTTCCAGCACGCGGCCAGCGTGTTGTCGCCCAACCTCTGGATCCATGCGATCAGCGACCTGCCGCGCGATGCGCAGGCGCTGGGAGTGCTCGCCAGCGATTGGGCGAGCGCGGTCACCGGCCGGTTGCGCGGCGGAACTCTGCTATCCTTCCTGGCGGCAGTCGCCGCCATCGGATTTTTGTTTGCGCTGGCGCGCTGGCTCGCCCGGCGCGTGCTTGATCGCGCCCCAACGATGCGCGCGCCCACCGCGCTGCAAAAAGCAGGCGCCGCGCTCTGGACCACGATCATTGTGGCCGCCATCCCCATCGCCACGGCGCTGGCGCTGATTGAACTGGCCCGCCTGTATGGGCTTTTCAGCCCTGGCCTTGAACCGCTGGTGAGCGCTATCTTTGACGCGGTGCGTCGCATCGCCATCGCTGTGGCGTTGTCGCGCGGCCTGCTGTCGATCGCCCATCCAGACTGGCGGCTGCTTGATCTGTCGACGCCCGCCTGCGAGCGGGTGCGCCGACTGGTCGTGGCCATAGCGATCATCGTATCTGCGATGAAGATCGTTGATGCGCTGGTCGACCTGACCGCCGCCTCGGTCGCCGTCGCCGTGCTGCTGCGCGGCCTTGGCTCCGTGGCTGTCGCCGCCATCATGGCGTTTGCGCTCTATGGATTTGGCGCGCAGAACATGACGACGGCAGACCCCTGCGACGAACTGGGGCCTCGCGTCGAGCCGCGCCGCGATTGGTGGGCCTTGTGGCGCAATGTGTCATGGGCCGCCATCGTGGCCATTCTGGGCGCAAGCCTTGTGGGCTTTATCGCCTTCGGCAGCTTCATCGTCGATCAATTGGTATGGGCTACGTTCGTCATCGCCGGCGGATTTCTTCTCCACAAGCTTGCTGACAATTCCTTCTCCGCAGCTTTGGCGCCGGAGACAGCGGCGAGCCGCGCGGCGCGCAACAGTATAGGGCTCAGTCAGGATTCCCTGCGCCAGCTTGCGATCCTGCTGCGCGGCGCGACCTCGCTCGTTCTGGTGCTGATCGGCGCCATGCTGATCCTGGCGCCATGGGGCGTTGAATCTGACGACATGATCGGCAATTTGCGCGCCGCCTTCTTCGGCTTCAAAGTTGGCGACGTCACGATCTCGCTCTCGGCGGTTCTCGTTGCGCTCATCGTCTTCGCCGCCGCCGTGGCGGGCACGCGGGTGCTGCAAGGGTGGCTGGAGAAGGAATACTTGCCGACGACGCAGCTGGACGTCGGCCTGCGCAATTCCATTCGCACCAGCGTCGGCTATGTCGGGTTCGTTTTCGCGCTCTCAATTGCTCTGGCGCAGGTCGGCATGAGTTTTGAGAAGCTGGCCATCGTGGCGGGCGCGCTCTCCATCGGCGTCGGCTTTGGCCTGCAATCCATCGTCAACAATTTCGTCTCCGGCCTGATCCTGTTGTGGGAGCGCGCCATTCGCGTGGGTGATTGGGTGGTGGTGGGCGACGAGCAGGGCTATGTGCGCCGCATCAACGTGCGCTCCACCGAGATCGAGACTTTTGATCGCGCGACGATGATCGTTCCAAACTCCAACCTCGTCGCCGGCGTGGTGAAGAACTGGGTGCGCGCCGATCGCGTCGGGCGCATCAAAGTGCCGGTCGCCGTGGCTGTCGCCGCCGATCCCGATCAGGTGCGCGCGCTGCTGCTGGAATGCGCCAAGGGTCAGGAGCTGGTGCTGGAGACGCCCGTTCCGCAAGTCATGTTTTCGGCCATGGCAGAATCGACGCTGCGTTTTGAGCTGATCTGCTTCATCTCGGATGTCGAGAAAAGCCAGCGCGTGCGCAGCGATCTCAACTTCGCCATCTTCCGCAGCTTTCGCGACGCCGACATCGACATCTCGCCGCCCGCTTCGGCGCCGGTCGTGGTCAAGATCGGTCATTGATCGTCAATCTTTCGGGCGCATCGCTACGCCAGACTACAAAGGTGATTTTCCATGCTTCGCACCCTTCGTCCGCTCGCGCTTGCATCGCTGGCGTTGGCGCTCGCCGCCTGCGGCGCCGACATTGTGCGCGTGACCGCGCCCGCAGAACCGACTTTTTACAATCGACTGAACGCAACAAACGTGAAGGTCGATTCAAATGCGGCGCGCGACATGATCTCGCTCTATCGCGCCAACAATGGCGCGCCCGCTTTGATCGTTGACGCAGCGCTGACCCGCGCCGCGCAAGCCCAGGCCGACGCAATGGCGCGCGAGGGTCAGGTCACGCACGGACGCACGCCGCTGGGCGCGCGTCTGGCCAGCCACGGAATCAATTCTTCGTCTGCTGCTGAAAACGTCTCCGCCGGCTATTACACGCTGGCCGAAGCCTTTTCGGGCTGGCGCGAATCCAAGCCCCACAATGCAAACATGCTCCTGAAGGACATGCGCCGCATGGGCATCGCCACAGCGTTTGCGCCGGGCACGAAGTACAAAGTGTATTGGGCGCTGGTGCTGACCGATTGATTGGCGTGCGCCCTACACCGCCATCATCGGCTCGCGCGCGGGTGTCTTCACCAGCGCGCCCTCGCCGTGGCCGATCCAGCGATGCAGGAACGAATCGATCCAGCGGGCGATCTGCGCATCGTAATAATGCCAGGCTTCAAGGTGCTCGTGGCGCGGCTGGGCGCCGACGGCGTTCATGCGAGCGGCGCCGCGCGTGGTCCAGCGGCAAATGGTGGAATAGGTGACTTCGGGGTGAAATTGCAGGCCCACCGCCCGGCCATAGGAAAACGCCTGATTGGGGAACGTCTCGCCCTGCGCGAGCAATTGCGCCCCGGCCGGCAAGTCAAAGCCCTCGAAATGCCATTGGTAGACGTGACCGGGGAATGGCGCGGCGCAAAGCTCGTGGCCAGCGGGCGTGGCGTGCACCGGATAATAACCAATCTCCGCATGTCCCAAAGGGTGCGGACGCACAATCTGCCCGAGATGGCGCGCGATCATTTGCGCGCCAAGGCACACGCCCAGCAGCGGCTTGTTTTCGCGCAGCGCCAGCCCGACAAAATCAATCTCGCGGCGCACGTAATCGTCAGGATCGTTGGCGCTCATCGGGCCGCCGAAAATGATCGCCCCTGCATGATCGCGCAACGTTTCCGGCAGCGGATCGCCATAGCGCGGCCGACGCAGATCCAGTCCATAACCCATGGCGCGGATCAGCCGCCCGATGCGGGCGGGGCATGAATGCTCCTGGTGCAGAACCATCAGAACGGTCCCGGACGCAGGACGATGAGGATCGGGACGCGTCATGAATCTTATTTTGCCTATGGATGCGACCAGATCAAGGCAGACGCGCCCGTTTCATTTGCACCCGCGCGACAAAAGACATCACAAGCAAGCGCGGCGCGAAGCGGGCGAACCACGCCGAGACGCGAAAGCCAAAGCCGGGAATCACAACGCGCCGTCCCGCCATCAGGCCGTCATAGCCCGCCTGGGCGACCTCGCGCGCGCTCAACCCGCGCACGCTGTCAAGCATATCGGGATGCACGCCCGCCCGCGCTCCAAAGCCGCTGGCGGTGGGGCCGGGACACAGCGCGCTGACGACCAACCCCTCGTCGCGCTGCTCAAACCACAACGCTTCGCTGAACGAGAGCACGAACGCCTTGGTGGCGTAATAGACCGCCATGCCCGGACCCGGCAGGAAGGAGGCGATTGAGGCGACGTTGAGAATACGCCCGCGCGCGGCGCGAATGTCGGGCAGGAACGCCAGCGTCAAATCAGTCAGGGCGCGCACATTGAGGTCGATCATCTCGATCTGCTCGGCGCGCGCCAATGCGCTGGCGGGACCGATCAATCCAAAGCCGGCGTTATTGACGAGAATCTCGACGCTGGCGCCCTCCGCCATCAGGCGGGCGACCAGCGCATCGGCGGCGCCGGGCCGGGCGACGTCAATCTCGATCACGATGGGGCGAGGAAGACCGGATCCCGCGCCATTTGCTGCAATCTCGTCGGCCAGAGCCTCCAGTCTGTCGCGACTGCGGGCGACCAGCGCCAGATCATGGCCATGGCTGGCGAACACGCGCGCCAGCTCCGCGCCGATGCCAATCGAGGCCCCGGTTACAAGGACGAGTTTGCGGGCGCTCACAAGACATCTCCGCCGCCTGAAGCGCGAAGCCCGGGCGCGCTCGCCCGCCGCAGCACGTCGAGATCGGAATCGGACACGTCGAGCATCTGGGCGATTCGGGCGACGATGGAATCCTCCACCTCAAGCGGCGTCCCGTCCGCATAGGCGAGCTCCCACATCATCTCGACCAGTTTCAGCCGTCCATTCTCGTCGAACGCGCGCTTGAGTACGAAAATGAACTCATAAAGATCGACGGCTTCCGCCTCGCTGCGTTCGGCCTCGGCCACCATCCGTCGGGCCTGACCGGTGGGCATGGCGAAGCGATCAGCCAGCAAGGCGCCGATTCGCGCCCGCTCCCGCGGGTCGATAGCGCCGTCGGAATCAGCCACATGCACAAGCACTGCGGCGGCAGCCTTGCGATAATCGTGCTCGTCAAATTCCTGGCCCCCGTCGCGACCGGTAAGCTCGGCTATGAAACTGCGAATGCCCTGGAACATGAAATTGCGTCCTGCTGAAGCGGGTTGCGCACCAAAAAAACCAGTCTGGAACGTCGGGAAACAAACCCGGGGCTTGTCGAAATGCGGCGCTTGGCCTGATATGGGGATATAACGCGCGCGACGACAAGGCTGTTCGAAGCAGGTTGGCTATTCGAGGCAAACTGTTTCCGGCCCAGCGCCAGTGCGCCAAACACATAAGGGAAGAACGATGGGAGAATATGCGCTCGGCCAGGCAGTGTCCCGCTTTGAGGACCCGCGTCTCATTCAGGGCGGCGGCCGCTATGTGGACGATCTCGCGCTGCCCGCCATGGCCCATGGCGTAGTGCTGCGATCCCAGCACGCCCACGCAAAAATCATCAAACTCGACGTGGCCCGCGCCAAAGCCGCCCCCGGCGTGCTCGGCGTGCTCACCCACAAGGATTGGGCCGATTCCGGCTTTGGATCGCTGCCCCTGCCCACGGGCAAGAAAAAGCGCGACGGCTCGCCCATCTACGCCCCGCCGCTGCCCGGCCTGACCGGAGACCGCGTGCGCTGGGTCGGGGATTTTGTGGCCTTCGTCGTCGCCGAGACCCGCGACCAGGCGCTCGACGCGCTGGAGCTGATCGACGTCGAATACGAAGTCGTGCCGGCCGTCTTCACCGCCGAACAGGCTTTGGCCCCCGGCGCCCCCGCTGTGCATGACGCCAATCCCGACAACATCTGCTTCGTGCATCTGGAAGGCGACAAGGCCGCCACCGACGCGGCCATCGCCAGCGCGGCCCATGTCGTCAGGCACCGCTTTGTCATCAACCGCGTCATGGCGGCCACAATGGAGCCGCGCGGCAGCGTCGGCGTCTACGACAAGGCCTCCGATCGCTACACAATTTACACCACGCTCCAGCGCGCGCTCGACTTCCGCGAGAAGCTGTCAGAGACCCTGCGCATACCCGAAAGCAAGCTGCGCGTCGTGGCTGGCGACATCGGCGGCAGCTTTGGCATGAAGTCGGGCGTCTATAACGAAGTCGGCCTCGTGCTGCTGGCCTCAAAGATCATCGGTCGCCCGGTGAAATGGACCGCCACCCGCACAGAAGCCTTTCTGGCGGACGCAGCCGGTCGCGACAACGTGACCGACGCAGAGCTGGCGCTCGACAGGGACGGCAAGTTTCTGGCGCTGCGCATCAAGACGATGGCAAACCTTGGCGCCTATGTGCAGCCGGGCTCGGACGGTGGCCCGGTGAGCAATCTGGGCACGCTGGCTGGCGTCTACACCACGCCCGCCATTCATGTGGACGTGACCGCCGCCTTCTCCAACACGCACTGGATGCGCCCCTATCGTGGCAACGGGCGCCCCGAGGCCGCCTATGTCATCGAGCGCATCATCGACATGGCCGCCGACGAGCTGGGTTTTGACCCCGTGGAATTGCGCCGCAAGAATCTGATCCCCCCCAGCGCCCTGCCCTACAAGACCGCCCTGTCGTTTACCTACGACAGCGGCGAGTTTGAAAAGTGCATGGATGAAGCGCTGGAAATGGCCGATTGGAAGGGCTTCGAGAAGCGCCGCGCCGAGGCGCGCACGCGCGGCAAACTGCGCGGCATCGGCATTTCCAATTCCATCGAGAAAGCGGGCGCGGCCGGCTATGAGGGCGCCGAAATCCGGTTCGACCGCACCGGCAGCGTGACTATTTTGTCGGGCGCCGTCAGCCATGGACAGGGCCACGAGACTATCTTCAAACAGCTGGTTTGCGACAAGCTGGGCCTCGATCCCAAGGACGTGCATTACGAACAGGGCGACACCGACGTCGTATTCTTTGGCGAGGGCACGGGCGGCTCGCGCACGTCGTCGATCGGCGGCGGCGCGATGCTGATGGCCTCGACCAAGATCGTCGATAAAGCCAAAAAGATCGCAGCTTTCGCCATGGGCGTGGACGACGTCGATTTCGAGGACGGCGTGTTTATCAACCGCCAGAGCAATGCGAGCCTGACGATGAGAGAAGTCGCGCTGCTGGCCGCCAATCCCGACAAGCTGCCGCGCGACATGGAGCCGGGGCTCAACGCCAGCGCCGTCTACCACCAGCGCAAGGCGAACTTCCCCAGCGGCACGCATGTGTGCGAACTGGAGATCGACGAGGACACGGGAGAGGTCGAAATCCTGCGCTACAACGTGGTCGACGACGTCGGCAACGTCATGAATCCGCTGCTGCTCAAGGGCCAGATCCACGGCGGCATCGCCATGGGCATCGGACAGATGCTGATGGAAGATTTGATCTACGACGAGAACGGCGAGCTGCTCACCGCCTCGTTCATGGATTACGCCATGCCGCACGCCGACAACATGCCTTACATGGAGGTGAAGAGCCATCCATGCCCCACGCCCTCAAATCCGCTGGGCGTGAAGGGCGCGGGCGAGGCTGGCTGCGTCGGCGCGCTGCCGGTCGTCGGCAACGCGCTCGTCGATGCGCTCGCCCATCTTGGCGTGCGCGACGTGCCGATGCCCGCCACTCCGCACAAGCTGTGGCGCATCATCAACGAGCGCACGCGCAAAGCGGCGGCGGAATAGAGCTAAAACTCAAACAGCGGCACGGGACGCCCCGGCGGGTCAAACCGGCGGGGCATGGTCTCAAGACCCAGCAGACCACGCTGGTTGTTATAGACGGGCTCGCGCAAGATCGTGTCCATTGTGACGTAATTGCGCATGCTGTCGCGCGGCACGACGCGGCCTGAATCAAGAAAACTGCGCTTTTGGATGACGATTTCGGGCGGCGCCGCGCGCGCCCGGCGCGTTTGCGCCTCCGCCTGCGATCCGATCAGCGTGAACGCGCTGACGAGAGCGCAAAAGAGCGAAAGAGCGAGCCTGCGGATTTTGCCCATGATGAATTCCTTTCATCAAGAGAAGCCGCGAAGGCGCCGACGGTTCCCGGCCTCGCCTATGTGCGCGGGCGCCCTTTTGGAGGCGGCGCCACATACTCCTTTTTGGTCGCGCGCAAAGCCGGCGCGCTCGATTGCGGCGCCAGCCAATTGGCGTTCTGCGCCATTTTGCTGGCGAAACATTCCGGCCGGCGCTCCTGCTCGGCGCGGGCGAAAAAATCACGCAGCCCATTATCCTCGCCCGCCGCCACCAGATCGAACCTGTCGATCAGGCAGGCGATGGCGCTGCGGTCCACCGGCTTGCCGGTTTCGCCGCAGGCAAAGCCGGATATGCGAAAGCGGGGCTTTTCTTCGGTCAGAAGAAATCCGACGCAGGTGCGCACGCCTGCCGCCCCCGAAACCGTGACGTCGGCGGTTTCGAACGCGCCAAATCGGGTCGGCAACAAATGCGGCGCCGACGCCCGGTCGACAGAGAGCCCGGCGCCGGACGCCCGGCGCGCCATCTCCACGAAAAAGCCGGGTTTGGGCGCCTCTTCGCGGCCCAGACGGTAGAAGGCGACCCGCAGATAAGGCTCTTTCTGATCCAGAGCGCCCAGCGACAGGACGTCGCGCCGCCCGCCCCCCTTAAGATTGTGCTGCGCCTCATAGACGCCAAACGCCGTAGCAAATTCAGGCGAAGCCACCTGATAAAACTGGAACGGCTTGACCACGTCGAGCCATTCGCTCGCAGGCTCGGCGTGAGGCGTGGCGACGGGGCTCTCCGTGCGCGGCGTCGCATAGCCGAGCCATAAACCTATCGCCGCGGCGCAAACGCCCCCCGCCCGCCGCACCGCCGGAATTTCAAGCAGCGCCCGTCCGTTTCGTCGCAAAGCCGCGGCTGAAACAGGCTCAGGCTGCGGCTCCGCCATAGCGGCCGCGAGAAGGCCGCGCATCGCCACAATATCCAATGGCGCCGAACGATTGCCCGAACCAGACGTATCTACGCACGACATCTACGCTCCCCTGCCCCAGACAAGGCGACCCGACCAAGGCCAGCCTTGCGAAAGGCGCAGCCCGTGAAAGGCTTGGTGGACAGCTACACTTTGACCAAATGCCTTAATCAGATCGTTACCCGCCAGCCCCGAACTGTCGGCACGGTCAACGCGGGCTTAATGGGGATGGTTGCGCCGGCGTTAAGGCGAGCGCCTCAAGACAATCCCAAGATTGACTTTCCCGCAGGGTCATTGTTGGTGGCGCTCCAAACCGCCCGGCCGCAGCCGGGGCATTTCTTCGCCAGCCTGGCTGGCTTGCCACAGGATCACGATTATGGGTTTCAAGGTCGCCGTCGTCGGAGCCACGGGCAATGTGGGCCGCGAGCTGCTCGACATTCTCGCAGAACGCCGTTTCCCGGTCAGCGAAGTCGTGGCTTTGGCCTCCAGCCGCTCGCTGGGAACGGAAGTCTCGTTCGGCGACAAGGTGCTCAAATGCAAGAACCTCGACACCTATGATTTCAAGGATGTCGACATCTGCCTGATGTCGGCGGGCGGGACCGTCTCAAAAGAATGGTCGCCGCGCATCGCCGCGCAGGATTGCGTCGTCATCGATAATTCGTCGCAATGGCGCTATGATTCCGACGTGCCGCTGATCGTGCCGGAAGTGAACGCTGACGCGATTGCGGGATTCAAGAAGAAGAACATCATCGCCAACCCCAATTGCTCGACCGCGCAGCTCGTTGTCGCCCTCAAGCCGCTGCATGATTTCGCCAGGATCAAGCGCGTCGTCGTCTCGACCTATCAATCGGTCTCGGGCGCCGGCAAAGAGGCGATGGATGAATTGTTCCAGCAGACCCGCGCGATCTTCGTGTCGGATTCGGTGGAGACCAAGAAATTCCCCAAGCGCATCGCCTTCAACCTCATTCCCCAGATCGACGTCTTTATGGAAGACGGCTTCACCAAGGAAGAGTGGAAGATGATGGCGGAAACAAAGAAGATTCTTGATCCCAAGATTCTTCTCACCGCAACGTGCGTGCGCGTGCCGGTGTTCATCTCGCATTCGGAATCGGTGAATGTCGAGTTTGAAAACCCGATCACCGTTGAAGAAGCGCGCAACATCCTGCGCGAGGCGCCCGGCGTGCTCGTGATCGACAAGCACGAGGCCGGCGGCTACATCACGCCCCATGAGGCGGCGGGCGAGGACGCGACCTATGTTTCGCGCATCCGCGAGGATTCCACGGTCGAGAATGGCCTGGCCTTCTGGTGCGTGGCCGACAATCTGCGCAAGGGCGCAGCCCTGAACGCGGTGCAGATCGCCGAAGTGCTGATCAACCGGAAGCTGATTACCGCAAAAGCGGGCTGAACGAGCGCTTGCGCTGGCCTCTGCCGAAGGCCCGGGCGTTGCGTCCGGGCTTTTTCTTGTGCCAAACATAACGACCAAAAAACTGTAGAAAATACCGGAGGAAACATGTCGATCGCAAACGCGCGCACCAAGCGCATTCTGACCACCCATGTAGGCTCGCTCCCCCGTCCCGCCGGTCTGTCGGAACTGATGGTGGCGCGCATGGACGGACGCGGCGCCGACCCCGCGATCTTTGCGCAAGCGGTGCGCAAGGCCGTGTACGATTGCGTGGCCTGGCAGGCTGCTCTCGGGCTGGACGTGATCAGCGACGGCGAGCAATCCAAGACCGGCTTCTTCGCCTATGTCCACGAGCGCCTTGGCGGCGTGCACCGGCGCACCGGCAAACATCCCGGTCGCGCCCACACCAAAGAGATCGACGCTTTTCCTGAATTCTACGCCGCCGGACATTCGGGCACGCAACCCGCCGGCTCCGAATGCACCGGCCCGCTGGCCTATACCGGCCACGACATCCTGAAGGCCGACCTCGAGAATCTGCGCATCGCAATTGCGGGCCGCAATCTTGCTGACGTGTTCATTCCCGCCGCGTCCGTGGGCACGGTCGAAGGCGCCGTCGTCAACCAGCACTACAAAACGGAAGAAGAATTTCTGGAGGCGATCTGCGAGACCATGCGCATCGAGTATGAGGCCATCGTGGCGGCGGGTTTTTCCGTCCAGCTCGACGACCCGCGCCTTGCCATGCACTACATGCTGAACCCGGAGATGAGCGTTGAAGAAGCCCGCAAATGGGCGCGCCGCCGGGTCGAGGCCATGAACCATTCGATCCGCAACATCCCCGCCAACCGCGTGCGCCACCACACCTGCTACGGCATAAACATGGGGCCGCGCACGCACGATCTTGAAATGAAGCATCTGACGGATTTGATGCTGCTCATCAACGCCGATTATTATTCGTTTGAATTCGCCAATCCGCGCCACGAGCATGAATGGAACATCTGGGCCGGCGTAAAAATGCCCGAAAGCAAAATGCTGCTGCCTGGCTGCGTCACCCACGCAACCGTGCTTGTGGAGCATCCTGAACTGGTCGCCCAGCGCATCGTGCGTTTTGCGGACGTGGTTGGGCGCGAGCATGTAATGGCGTCAACAGATTGCGGCTTCGCCTCAACGCCACGCGAAAAGCCCGAAGTGCATCCCACCATCGTGGAAGCCAAATTCCGCAGCCTTGTGGAAGGCGCCAAACTGGCGTCGGCGAAATTGTTTTAGGCGAGTGGCGAGAAGACCCCTCATCCGACGTTTGCCGACGCAAGGGGCGGATGAAGGGGGCTTGCCGCCTGTTTGCTAAAATCGCGGGCTCGCCAGCGCGTCCGAATGAGTATCTCCGCCAACGGCGACAAACGCGTCAGCAGCGGGATCATAGGCGCGCAAGCGACCGTCCATTACGCCGAAGAATGCGCCGTGCAGGGATAATTGTCCGCGCTCCTCAAGCGTTCTGACGCATGGAAACGTGCGCAGATTGGCCAGGGATTGCTTGATTGATTCAAGCTCCAGCTTCTCGATGAAGGACCCGATGTCGCCTTTGGGCGAGCCCAAAGCCTCATAGGCGGGCGCGATCAGCTTGATCCATTTGCCGATGAAATCGCCTGGCGACAAAGGCGGCGTATCGGGATTGGCCTCGTTTTCGGCAAAGCCGCGCACGCCGCCGCATTTGGCGTGGCCGAGCACGACGATGTGCGAGACCTTGAGCGCCATGACTGCAAATTCCAGCGCCGCCGACGTGCCGTGGTAATCGCCGTCGGGCATATAGGGCGGGGCAAGATTGGCCACGTTGCGCACGACGAACAATTCCCCGGGCCGGGCGTCAAACACCACTTCCGGGGAAACGCGGGAATCGCAGCAGCCGATCACCATGATGGTCGGGCTTTGGCCCATTTCCGCCAGTTCACGAAAGCGCGCCTGCTCCGAGCGGAACCGGTCGCCAAGAAAGGACCGGTATCCTTGCACGAGGCGGTCAGGAAAAAGTGCGTCAACTGGAGCGCGAGCCATACAGGACCTTTGTGAGAGCGCTCTCTTGAAGAGCGCCCGTGTCTAGTGGAAGCAGCGCCGCCCCGCAATCGGCATATCCGCATCCCGACGTTTCGTGACATGTGAAAGCTGGAGGCGGAACTCAACCGGGCCGCACGCATTGACCGTGAACCGGAGCTTCGCGGGCGGCGAACCGGGACGCAACTTCCGCTTTCAGGGGTTCAACACATGTCGTTAGGGACGCTCCTTCTCATCATCCTGATCCTGGCCCTGGTCGGGGTCATCCCGACCTGGGGCCATAGCCGTTCTTGGGGATAAGGCCCCAGCGGACTGGTTGGCGTCGTGCTGGTGATCGTGCTCATCCTGCTATTGCTGGGCCGGATCTAGCGATACAGGCACGGCAATCCTGCTTTTTGCGACCGGAAATCTGGCGAGCGAAAGCAGCATAGCGGCGTATATCGCGCGCCGCTATGCTGGCGCATGACAATTTCCGCATGCAAGATGATTTTCCCATGCAAGCTGATTTTCATATGAGAGCGCCGACATGACCATCAAGCCGCGTCGCAGCATGCTGTTCATGCCCGCATCGAACGCGCGCGCTCTGGAGAAAGGCAGAACGCTGCCTGCCGACGGTCTGATTTTCGACCTTGAGGATTCTGTGGCGCAGGACCAGAAGGAGGCAGCCCGCCGCGCTTTGGTCGAGGCGCTCTCCAGCCGCGCCTATGGATCGCGCTCGCTCATTGTGCGCGTGAACGGGCTCGACACCCCATGGGGAGCCGAGGACGTGGCTGCGCTGGCCAATTGCGGGGCCGATGCGCTTTTGTTCCCAAAGGTGGCGTGCGCGCAGGACGTTCTGGACGCGACGCTGGCCATGGATGACGCTGATTCGCCGCTTAACACACGCCTGTGGGTGATGATGGAGACCGCGCGCGGCGTGCTGAACGCGGCAGAAATCGCCGACAGCGCCAAACGCTCGCGACTGTCGGCGTTCGTGATCGGCGCAAACGATCTGGTGCGCGAAACCCGTATCGATCCCGGCGCCGACCGCGCCAATCTGACGCCATGGCTGCTGCAATGCGTGCTCGCGGCCCGCGCCCACGGGCTGGACGCGTTCGACAGCGTCTACAATCATTTCACCGATGCTGCGGGATTTGCAGCCGAATGCGCCCACGGCCGGGCGCTGGGCTTTGACGGCAAGACGCTGATTCACCCCACCCAGATTGAGGCCTGCAACGCTGCCTTTGGCCCAAGCGCGGAGGAGATCGCCTGGGCGCGCGCCGTGATCGCCGCCTTCAAAGCGCCCGAAAGCGAGGGCAAGGGCGCAATAGCGTTGCAGGGCGCGATGATCGAACGCCTGCATCTGGAGGGGGCGATGCGAATTATGGCGATCGCAGACGCTCCCGGTCATGGGGCGACTTGAGCGCAGAGACTTGAGCGAAAGAGTTTCCCGGGGCGGCCGGGTCGCTTATGCTAAAGGTGCTTTTGTGTTGAACGAAGAGCGATACGGCCAGATGCGGAACGAGCGGACATGAACGACGCAAGAAATCCCGACCAAGATCCGATTTCCAGCACCTCCGGGCCAAATCCCAACAGGGATCGCCGCCGCACGGCTCCGCTAATCGAAGGCAAGGCCCGGGAGATCGCGCCTGAGGCAAGCACATCAGAGGCAAGCACCCCGGAGGCAAGAACCCCGGAGGCAAGCCCACCCGAGAACGTGATCGCCCGGCCTGGGCAAGAGCCCGCGGCTTCCGAAGGCCTGCAGGAAAATCCGCAAGAGCGCGTTCAGGAGAGCGTTCAGGAGACCGCTCCCGACATGCCCGCGACCGGGCCAGCAGCCGCTCCCAACAGGCTGGCGCTGGCGGGCGGCGCAGCGGCCGCCGCTTTGCTGGCGGCCGGACTGGCGCTCTGGACTTTCCTGCCCGGCGACGCGCAAACCGGCGTCGACGATAAGGCCGCGCTCGCGTCCCTGGGGGCGCGGGTCGAGGCCGTAGAGGCGCGCGGCGACGCAGCGCTCGCCGCGCTTGGGCGCCGCGTCGAGACGCTTGAGAAGGCGCTCGCAAGCGCCAGCGTGCCCAAGACGCAGGCGCGCGTGGATCAAACCCTGATCAATTCGGAGCCGCCGGCGCAAAAGATCGACCTCGCCCCATTTGAGGGCCGCCTGTCGGAATTGGAAACGAATCTCGCCCGGATCGGACAAAGGCTGAAGCCGCTCGAAGACAAGATCGAGCCGCTCCCCGGCGCAATGAACGATCTGCGCGCCGCCATGACCAACGACGGCGCCCAATCGCGCACCGGCGCAGACCGTGCGCAAGCGGCGGCCCTGGTCGTCGTTGCGCAATCCATCGTCAGCGCCATTGAGGCCGGTCGCGCCTATGGGCAAGAGATCGAGGCGCTGGGGACGCTCAAAGCTCCCGCCGCTCTGGTCGACGCGCTGCGCCCCTCCGCCAATGGCGCGCCCGCTCTGCCCGTGCTTCTCGCCGGTTTCGCAAGGCTGGAGCCCGCCCTCAACGCCCCTCCGACCCAGGCGGACGGCGTCTCGCTGCTGGATCGCCTGACTTCCAGCGCCAGCGCGCTCGTGCGGGTGCGCCCGGTGAGCGAACCTGTTGGCGATTCAGCCCCCGATTGGGCCGCCCGCATCGAGCGCGCTTTAGCGCGCGGCGATAGCGCCGCAGCGCTGGCCCAATGGGAGCGTTTGCCCGAATCCGCCAAAGCGGCCACCGCAGATTGGGCCAAAGCCGTTCGCGCCCGCACGACCGCCGAACAGGCGGCGCGCGCCCTTTTGTCCGACGCCATGATGCGTCTCGCACGCTCCTAGAGCAGAGGTTCAGCGATTATGATTCGCATTCTGCTTTTTCTGGCGGCCCTTGCAGCGCTTGCCTTCGGTTTCTCATGGATCGCCGACCAGCCCGGCGGCGTCGCCTTGACGCTCGCCGGATATAGGTACGAGACCAGCCTTGTCGCGGCCCTTGGCTTCGCATTGGTGATTCTGACGCTCGCGATGGCGCTTTGGAGCGTGGCGCGCTTCGTGTTCCGCATTCCCACGCTGATGTCTTTTTCGGCCCGTATGCGTCGCCGCAACAAGGGGTTTGCCGCCCTCACGCGAGGCATGCTGGCCGCTGGCGCCGGAGATGCAAAAACGGCCGCCACCGCCGCCCGGGAAGCCGAGCGCCTCATCGGGCAAGAGCCGCTGGCGATGCTGCTCGCCGCCCAATCGGCCCAATTATCGGGCGACCGGGCGCGGGCCGAGCGCCTGTTCCAGCGCATGGCGGACCAGCCCGAGACCCGCCTGCTGGGCCTGCGCGGCCTGCATGTGGAAGCCCGGCGCCGGGGCGACGACCTCGCCGCCAATGATTTCGCGCGGCTGGCCTTTGAGCTCGCCCCCGCCCATTGGGCCGGGCAGGCGATGCTGGAGCGCCACGCCATGGCCGACGACTGGAAGAGCGCGCTGGCGGTGGTGGAGACGAACGCCGGCCGCAAGATCATCGATTCTGCGACGGCGAACCGCCAGCGCGCCGTGCTGAAGACCGCCATTGCGCTGAGCCTTCAGGACCGCGATCCCGTGGAGGGACTGGCGCTGGCCCGCGAAGCGATCCGGCTGGCTCCCGACCTTGTGCCGGCCAGCGTTCTGGCGGGTCAGTTAATGGCCCGCAAAGGCGAGCTGCGGCGCGCCTCGAAACTGCTGGAATCGGCATGGCGCGCCCATCCCCACCCCGATCTCGCCCGCGCCTATGTGGACGTGCGCCCCGGCGATTCGGCCAGCGACCGGCTCACCCGGGCCAAAGTGCTCGCCCGCGTGGCCCCTGGCGAGACGGAAAGCGCGCTGACGCTGGCGCGCGCCGCTTTGGAGGCGCGCGACTTTACGCTGGCGCGCCAGGCGATGTCCGAAATCTTCAGCAACGGTCGCCGCCCCACCGCCCGCATGTGCCTGACGATGGCCGACATTGAGGAAACTGAACACGGCCCCTCCGGGCGCATGCGCGAATGGCTGGCGCGCGCCGCACGCGCCGCGCGCGATCCAGCGTGGGTCGCCGACGGGATCGTTTCCGATGAATGGCTGCCGGCGTCCCCGGTGAACGGCAGGCTGGATGCGTTCAAATGGGAAACCCCGGTCGAGCGTATCGGTCACAGGCAGGACAATGAGGCTCCGCCAATTTTGTCCGAAATCACCACGGAGGCCGAGCCTGCTCCAGCGACGTTTGTCGTCCAGCAGCTTGAGCTGGCGGGCGAGGGCGAAGAGCCGACCGCGGCGCAAAGCGCGTCGCAGCCATCGCCCGAGCTCCCACCTGAAAACTCGCATGAAGACTCTCCCGCGTCAGCTCAACCCGTCGCCTCGCCGCCAGCGGCGATCGCGGCCGAACCGGTCGCTGAGTCGATCAAGCCTGCGCCCGCGATGGCCGCGCTCGCCATAGCTGCGCCGCCAACGCGGATTGAACCGCAGCCGACGCGCGCCTATGGTCTGTCGGCGGCCCCCAAGGGCCGCAGTTCACGCGCGCCGCTGCCGCGCGGGCTTGTAACCGCGCCCGACGATCCTGGTCCCGATGCGCCCGATCCGCTGACGCCTCCGGCCTCGCAACGCTAGAGTAACGCCACCGAACACCTGACTCGCCTTGCAAAACGACGAGGCAGCGTCTATGAGAAACGCCGTTGAAACGCATTGCGTTCTGCGCGCCGCTTTAGCTCAGTTGGTAGAGCACGTCATTCGTAATGACGGGGTCGGGTGTTCGAGTCACCCAAGCGGCACCAATAATTTCAATGACTTACGTGAAATACGCCCCTCTAAAAGCTCCCAAAATACCATAAACGGATTATGAACGTATTTCATTTGTTCACTATTCGTTTTATACTTTCCCCGCTATGGTTTGGCTTAAGTATGGGGCGGGGCGATGGATGGAGCTGTTTCCGGTCTGAAACTGGGAAATAATCGTAGGGAAAAACAAGAGCTAGAAAGCCGCTCCTTCAAGGACGGCGCTATCTACCTCTTCAGGCGCGCAGATTACAAAAAGCCCACGTGGTTCTGCAGGGTCAAAGTCCCCAACGCCAAGGGCTACGTCAGCTGCTCGACCAAGACCACAGACGAACACCAAGCCTTCGCCTTCGCCAATGATCTTTTTCACAAGACCCTTGTGAGCGTCGCTAACGGAAAAGACCTTCGATCAAAGAAAGTGACAGTATCCCTCACGGAATTCGTGAAACATCTGTCGGAGGCGGAAAAACACCGCTCCACGCTTCACGACAAGCTGCTTTTCCTCAACCGCCTTCAAGACTTCTTCATTGGGACACGCTTGAACGAGGTCAACACAAAGACGCTTATAGAGCTGAACGAATGGCTTCGGGAGAAAGCGCGAAACAAGACACTCTCACAGACCTCTATCAAGCGGTACACCGCCAATCTGAAGCAGTTCTTTGACTGGTGTGTGGACAATGGTCACCTTCAATCGATTCCGAAGCTCCCAAAGGTCCGAATTGAAAGCAACCGTCGACCACATTTCGACAATAAGGACTGGGCGCTGCTTACTCGTCAGCTTCGTGAGTTTGTGAAGTCTGACAATCTCCATATTGCGAGAGATCGGACGATGCTCGCGAACTACGTCCTCATCCTAGCGAATACAGGGATCAGGGTAGGCGAAGCGCGGAAACTGAAGTGGCGTGACTTAAGAGAAATACCGCCGCCGAAGGGAAGCAACCAACCTCCCGATATCGCGCTATTTGTAAGCGGGAAAACAGGACCGCGAGAAGTGGTGGCGCGAACATCCGAAGTGAAGACCTACTTCAAGCGGATATTAGAGTTACGAACCAAAGAGCTTCTTGAACAAGCGACGAAAGAGAAAGAACCGATCAAGGCAAGGAATATGAAAGTCCGACCAAGTGCCGATGATTACGTGTTCAGTAATCGTGATGGAACGCCAATTGGTTCGTTCAAGAAATCTTTCGCCGCGCTGTTGAAATTTGCAAATGTCGAAACGAATAGCCACGGAGCAAAGCGGACAATCTATTCACTACGCCACACCTACGCGACATTCCGCTTACAAGAGGGCGTCCATCAGTTCATATTGGCGAAGAATATGGGTACCAGTACGGCGATGTTGGAGAAGCACTATGGACACACAAGCAACGTCGCTTCAGCAGCCGAACTGACCAAGGGTGGTAAGTTCAAGAGCGGAAAAAAGGCGGGTGCTGTGGATTGGTTGCTGGAGTAAAAATTAGCCAAGAACGCTGGGACTAGTGTCGAGCAGATTGAACGCTTCTATGCGCGCAACCTGCCGTTGAGTGCGGAGATGGCTAGGAACGTACAAAGCTTTGGCTTGGGGGAGCGAGGAAACTTGCATATCACTAAAATATTCAGTGCTGCAATCACTGATACAAAAAATGTATTTTCCGGTAAACTCACAATATCCTTACTCATGATCTTTTGGAGTGCCGTATGAAGCTCGTACCTATCTACATTTTCAGAGAACCAACTCGAGAAATAGCGTTTCTTAGCCAGATACAGAGATACTTTCTTACAGTCAGTTGTCTTTATTTATTAGTTTTTGTTAATCAAGCTTCGGCTCAAGAGATAGATCTTACCTGCGATCTTGAAGTTTCAGAGACAGAGCAAAAAGATAGAAAAGATTCATACAAGCCAACAATTAAGGCATCAGGAGAGGTCAAAATAATTAATGGTAAAGATTTTTTCAGGAAAAAAAATCCACAAGCGACGCGTGATGTAAATCGTTATGTC
>CANJPM010000034.1 GCA_947476075.1 Beijerinckiaceae bacterium | reverse complement strand
CGCTTGTCGTCAGCGTGTTTGCGGTCTCTTCGCATACGCTTGCGCAATCTTTGGATGCGTTCCAGCCCGCTTTCGCCTCGCCGTTGTCGTCTGCGCCGATGGAATCTGTGCGCCCGCCCGCGTCCGCCTTTACGGTCAATGCGCAGCCGCTCAACGCATCTGGCGGCGGGCCGGCGTCCGGCTATTTCATGCGCCATCTCACCAACAACATTCAGGGCTTTCGTCTGACGGGTGAAATCGGCCAGTCCGAATGGCCGATGTATCTCACCGAGGCGCAAACGCGGCGCAAGCTGTCGTTCAAGATCGGCTATCTGGCGGCTATTTCCGTGATGCCGGAAGCCTCCCGCCTGACGCTGACGATCAATGATTCCGTGGTCGGACGCGTCAACATTATCGGCACGCGCGGCGTGCGCACTGCAAGCTTTGACGTGCCTGCGGGTCTGTTGAAGAGCGGCTTCAACTCCATTCGCATCTCCGCCGAACAGCGTCATCGCGTCGATTGCTCGCTGAAGGCGACCTATGAATTGTGGACGCAAATCGATCCCAGCCAAACCGGCCTGTTGATGCAGCGAGCCGATTCGGGCGTGCAAACGATTGGCGATCTGGCGGCGCTGCCGGTCGACGAGCAGGGCGCTCTGCCGATCCGCGCGATCACGCCGGCGCGCGCCTCGATGGGCTCTGTCGAGCGCGCCATTCGTGCTGTGCAGATGATCTCGCTGGCGGGCCGCTTCGCACAGCCGGTGGTCGATTTTGGCTCTATGGCGCAGGGCGATTTTGGTCTCAATCTAGCGATGGGCCCGATCTCGCAACTCGCCGCGCAGCTTGATGGGTTGGCCATTGGCCCGGTGTTGGGGCCGCGCGTGGTCGTGGTCCCCATGACCAATGGCTTGCGCACCACCGTCGTGGTTACGGGTCGCGACGATGATGAAGTGGAAGAGGCGCTGCAACAATTTGGCGTCGCCGCCGCCATGAAGGGCTCTCCCGAGGGCTTGCGCGCGGCCGCCGCTTTCCCCGGCTTTCGAATGGACGGCGGCCAGCATACGAAATTGCGCGAGCTTGGAATCTCGAGCCAGGAGTTCAGCGGCCGACTGTTCCGCGCCGCCTTCAACGTGATTTTGCCGCCCGACTTTTATTCAGCCGATTACGCAAAAGCGTTTCTGGACATGGCGGGCGGATATGCTGGAGGCTTGACGAAGGAAGCGCAGATCATCGTGAGCGTGAACGGCCGCAATGCGGTGAATTTCAAGCTCGCAAAATCATCCGGCGAAGCCTTCAAGCACAATCCGATGCCGCTGCCGCTGGGCAGCATGCGTCCGGGTCTGAACCGCATCGAGATCGAGGCGCATTTGCCGATGGAATCGGACGCCGCCTGCGATCCGCTGGCTAGCGTGACCGGCGCCAAGCGATTCCTGTTTCTTGACGCGACAGAAATCGAAATGCCGCAAATCGCGCGCATCGCCCGCATGCCGGATCTTGCGGTGACGGCGACCGGCGCGTTTCCCTACGGACACGGACAAAATCGGCCGACCCTCGCCGTGCTTTCGCCAACGCGCGAAACCGTTTCGGCGGCCGCCACTCTGGCCGCACATCTGGCGATTGCGGCCGGGCGTCCGATTGATTTCAGGTTGTCGGTCACTGAGCCGGGACCGGGAGAAGGGCCCTCGCTTGTGATTGCGCCTGCGGGCGTGGTCGATCCTGCGTTGCTGGCCTCGGTTGGCCTTGCGCCCACCGACTTGTCGAAGATCTGGCGTGACCGGATTGAGGCGCAATCGTTCGGACAGCCTGAAGAATTGTCGCGCTATGAGCGGCAGGCGCGTCATCGACTGGTGCTGCAACGCAATTTTCCTGCGACCTGCCATATGCCAACGCCCCAGGGCGGTTTCCGAAACGCAGAGCGGCGCGCCGCTGTGTTGAATGACGGCAATACGGTCGCCACCAGCGAGCCGCCGGCGACAGCCGAGCGCGATCTCTTTGCCGAATGGGATAACAATCTGCGCAATCAGCCTGGCTTTTTTGCACGGGTGTCGTGGATCGTGCAGGCGCCGTTCGCCTATGCCGCCCAATGGGTGGTGAGCGCGCGCGAACGTATCTACGGGCTGCTGGATGCGCCCGTCGAGGCGCCCGCCTTGACCCGCAATGCTTCGCTCGTCATCGCCCAGAGCATCGCCGGCGCCGAGGCGGCGGACGTCAAGACTTTGGTGACGGCGCCCGACGCTGCAACGCTTGCGCATTCTGTCGCATGCCTCGTCGATCCGCGCGTCTGGCGCCAGATCAGCGGCGGCATGGCGGTGCTGAATATGTCGGATGCGCAGATTATCGCCTCACCGGCGCAAGACACGCGGCTCATCAGCACGCAGCCGTTCACCTTGCAGAACGCACGGCTGATCGCGGCTGGCTGGTTCTCGCTCAACAACAAAATCTATGTCGGTCTCGTCTTGCTGCTCGGTCTTGTTCTGGCCGTGGCCACCAGCCTGTTCGTGCGTAATGTGGGGAGGCGTCAATGAAGGCCGCAAACTTCGTCCTTGCCGCTTGTTTGATTGCGGGCGCTTGCATGAGCGCCCCTGCGGCGCAGGCCCAGGAGGCGTCCGCTCAGCAAACTCCTGCTCAACAGGCGCCCGCGCGCACGCTCAAACTTGATGGACGCGCGCTTGCCCTTGGCGGCTCGCTGGCGGCGCCGCATTTGTGGCAGCAATACAAGCAGCGGTTCGTTTCCTCGACAGGTCGCGTCATCGACACCGCCAACGGCCTCATCAGCCATAGCGAAGGGCAGGGCTACGGCATGTTGCTCGCCGTGGCCGCCAATGATCGCGCCGCCTTTGAGCGCATCTGGGCCTGGACGCGCGCCAATCTCATGGTGCGCGACGATCAGTTGATCGCGTGGCGCTGGGAGCCGGGCCAGCGGCCGGCGGTGTCGGATATGAACAACGCCTCCGACGGCGACATCCTGATTGCATGGGCTTTGGCCGAGGCCGCAGAATTGTGGGCCGACGTGGCCCATCGCGCTTCGGGTCGGCGCATTGCGGTAGAGATCGGTCGCAAGCTCGCTTTGTTCAAATCGCCCCATGGAGCGTTGTTGTTGCCCGGCGTCAGCGGTTTCTCAACCGACGACCGGCCAGACGGGCCAATCCTGAATCTCTCTTATTACGTGTTCCCCGCGTTTGCGCGGCTTGGAGCCGTGGCGCCGGAGATAGATTGGGCCGGGCTCTCGCAAAGCGGGCTCGACCACATCAAGCGTGCGCGCTTTGGCGAGTCCGGTCTGCCGACGGACTGGATTTCATTGCGCGACGGCGCGCCCAGGCCAGCTGATGGTTTTGCGCCGCAATTTTCCTACAACGCTATTCGCATCCCGCTTTATCTCGCGTGGGCGGGCCTTGGCGATTGGGAGCATTACAGCGCGTTCCATGCCTGGGCCGTTGGCAAACGTGCGCTCGCCACAGTGGACGTCAAAACGGGTCGCGACGTAGATCGCTTGCAGGACAGGGGTTATGCGAGCATTGGCGTACTGCTGGCCTGCGCCATCGACCGCACGCCTGCGGGGCCTGAGTTCCGCGCATTGCGTGAAGTCGAACATTATTATCCCGCGACCCTCCACCTGATAGCGCTGGCTGCGGCCAACCTTCGGTATCAGTCATGCGTCAAAGGCTGAACATGCAAAAATCAAGCGCGTCCAGACTCAAGATTCTGCTTCTGTTGTCGGCTTCCGTCTGCGTGCTGACCAGCGCCGCAGCGTTGGCGCAATCAGGCGAAGGGTTCCTGCTTGAAGCGCCAGCGGCGCCGCGCGCGGTCTCTCGCCCCGCCGTTGCGCCTGCGGCCGCTCCTGTCGCCGCTCCGGGCGCCCGCCCCGCCAGATCTGTAAATGCGATTACGCCTGTGGAGGGCGATGGTCGCGGTCCGGACGAGACGGCTTTGCGTTATTACGCGGGGTTGAACCAGAAGGCGCGCGTGAACGCAGAGATCGCCCGTCTCAAGCGCCTCCATCCCCATTGGCGCGCGCCCGAAGATCTCTACGAGCCCGTCGCCGCCTCGGGCGAGGACGAGCAGGCGCTTTGGGATTTGTTCGGCGCCGACAGAATTGATGAATTGAAGGTCGCCATCGCCGAGCGCGAGCGCGCCGAGCCTGGCTGGAAACCGTCGGCTGAATTGTTGAAGAAAATTGAAAGCAAGGCTCTGCGCCTGCGCATTCTGGCGCTTTGGAAACAGGGCCGGCTCGACGACGTGCTCGCCATTGTGCGCGCCGAGGGCGCGGGCGATCTGGCGGACATCGAGTTGCGATGGACGATCGCCGAAGTCAACGCGCGCATGAAGAAGACCAGCGAGGCGGTTGCGCTTTACAAGGACATTCTGCAAACCGCATCGGCCCCCAAGGACCGCACGGCGACGATCCACAAGGCGATGGACAATCTGCGCATCACCGACGTTGAGCCGTTGATCGCGCAGGCGCGCATCGACGGTTCGGGACGCAGCGAGTTCGAACCCATTGCAGTGGACATCACGCGTGCGCGCATCTCCGCATTCCTGCATGACGAGCGGGCCGAGCCGATCCCGGGCGCCGAGTTCAGGCGCTTTGAGGATTATGCGCGCGGGGTGAAGGATTCCAATCAATCGGGCCTCGTCGCCTGGCATCATTACAAGACCAAGGCGTTCCGCGAAGCGCTTGAATGGTTCAAGCTGGCGCTGGAGCGCGGCGGCGACGCCATGATAGCCCACGGCCTTGCGCATTCGTTGCGTGAACTGGGCATGAATCTGGAAGCTGAAGAAGTGGCGTTCGCCTGGCGCGAGCCGCTCATCAACAATGCTATTTTATTCATCGACGTGCTGGAGCGCGATCTCACCAAGCCTGTTCCTCCCTTTATCGAGCCTGAGCGTTTGCATCGCTATGGCCAGGTGACGATGGACATGGCGTCCGGCGAGGGCGCGCAGGCGCTGGGATGGTACGCCTATAATTCCTGCCAATACGAGGCGGCTTACGAATGGTTTCAGCGCGCCGTCGCCTGGTACCCAAAGGAAGCCACCGTCTATGGTCTCGCGCTCAGTTCGCGCAAAGCCAAGAGGAAAGACTTCTACGACATCGTCAATCGCTACGACGGGTTGTTTCCCAAAGTGCTGGAGACGGTGTTTCCCGACGGCTACCAGCGCCCGCCTTCGCCTTGCGATCTGATCGCGTCCGGCGCGGTAAGCCGTCGCGCCGCCAATGCCGGCGCCGCGCCGCAGCCGCAGGCGGCGTGGGTGCGTCCCGTGAATACGCCCGCCAGCTCGCCGGCCGCCGCGCGCCATCCCGGCTGGAATGCGCAGGCGTCCGCTCAAGGTCTGGTGCAAGGCGCGAACAGCCAGCAGGATTACGGCTGGGGCCTCCAGCCGCTGGCGCCCGGCGAGGATAAAATGCCGAAATTCACGCGCAATGAATTTCCCGCCGCCGTCGATCCGGAAAATCCGCTGCGCTATCTGGCGTCGGGCAAGCTGATGGGTCGCCCCAGCACGCTTGCAGCGATCCCTGCGCCCGTCGGCGCCTTTGCGCCCGAGCCCTGGCGCGCGCCGCAGCAATTGGTCGCCCGCCGCGTGCCCGGGGTTGGCGCCATGCCTTATGAGCGTTGGGGCTTTGCGCTTCTGCCGGGAGGCAATGGCCTGCAAACGCCTGATGCGCCCCATTCAGCCAACAAGGCCCCTGCGGGAACGCTTTGGGCGGCCGAGCAGGCGACAGGCTCGGGCGCTAATCAGGTTGGCGCGGCAGGCGCTTTGGCCGACCCAAGCCAGGCCGCCGCGCAGCTGCTTGGCATGGGCCGGGTGCCGCCGCCCAGCGCCATGCGCGTTGGCGGGCAAGGCTATTTCCGCGCCGCCGAGGCTGAAATCGACGACGGGGACGAGTCGGTCCTCCCCCGGACCTTGATGCGCCCGACCTTCGCCGGCGTCGACGTCGATCCGGCGCCCACGGGCTCCATTGAGCCCGAACAGCCGTTGGTTCTTGAGAACCCGGATTTTGAGCCCGGTTATTCGAGGCCCTTTCTCAACGGGGGCGCAGGTGAAGATCATTCGGCGCTTGAGCCCTCGATTGGCGACGAGCTGGCGAGAAAGGCTGCGCAGATTTTCCGCAGCCATCGAAGGCTGGAACAAGATCATGCTGCGCCCCGGGCGATCAGTGGGCTTGAGGACGGGGAAAACACGTCCTCGATCCTGTCGCCGCAATCGCCTGCGCAGCCCGCCTCTACGCCGTCGATCTCCATCTTGGGCCAGTGACATGAAACGCATTTGCATGCTTGCGATTTTGCCGCTCGTCTCAGGCTTGGCGGCGTGCGGCTCGCCGGGTTTTGACGCCAATTACGCCGGCCGGGATGGACGTGCGGGCGCGCCGCTCAGTCCGGTCGTGGTCGGGGGCCCTGGCGCGCCCGGCGGCGGCGACGATTATGCAGACGCCTTGATGCTTCTGCCGCCGGAGGCCGGGGCGGTGACGCGTATTCGCGAGCGCCATTACAGCAATGGCACGCGCCAGGACATCGTCATGCGCGGCGGGGCTGCGGGCGACAATGCGATCGAGGTCAGCGTGCGCACGCTGGACACGCCGGGCCGGGCCATGGGCGGCGAGTTGCTCCAGATTGGCGAGCCCTCCGAGCGCGGCGTGCGCAATGAAATCATCTCGCGCTTTCCTGATGTGCGCATGCATATCGTCACCCGGCCGGTGAGCAATTCCTTCGGGCCGGTTGGCGTCGCTGTTGGACGGCGCGCGCTGCGTGTTTGCATGGCAATGGATCGCCGATGCGCGCGAAGCCTGGCCAAACCAGAGCAATCTCAACCGCATGGGCGCGCTGTTCTCCAGCCGCAGCGCCCCGACCTCCGTTCGCATCCGCTTGTGCCGCATGGACGGCACCGTCGATCAGCTTGTCGCTATGGTGGAGGGCTTGCGCGCGGGCGAGGGCGCAGCTCTTGGCCGCATCTTCCAGATGGACAGGCGCGGGCTGGCTGTGGCTGACGGCGGTCCTGTCCGGGGCGGCGAACTGGCCTCGCGCGGCGGCGACCTCATTCCCGTTGGCGGCTCGCTTGAGGCCGCTATCGGCGGCGGCGCTCCGGTCGTCGCGGCCCCGGCGTCGCCGCGATACGTCTTTAACCCGGGGCCGGAAGCCGCGCCCTGGCCGGTTGTGACGACGCGCACAGCCAGGGCCAAAGCGACCGTTGCCAAACCGACCCCCGCCAAAGCGCGCCTGCCCGCGCGCAAGGCGCCGCCGAAAGCCGTTCGAATCGCCAGGTCGAGGCCGGTCGAACCAAAGAGGTTCGCCGATCCCAATCCCTCGCCGGCGCACTGGCAGCCTCCGGGCGGGCCGCGCTACATGGCCCCGGTCAGCGGCGCCCCGGACGCCTCCCCGGTGGGCTCCATTGCAGCTCCCGTTCGTCGCCTTGATCCAGCCTTGCCCGCGCAGGCCTATCGCGGTCCTGCGGGCTCAGGCGGCTCAGGTTCGCCGCCGCGGCAGATGACGTCGCAGCAATGGAGATAGGCCTCAGTTTAGCCAACGTCCGCTTCCGGCTGATCGGAACGCAAGCGCCAGCCGTAAGTTGTGAGTTGTCTCGTCAGGAGTTCACGATGTCTTTGCCGGAACTTGAGCGCATGTTATCGGCGATGCTGCCATGCGCAGGGGCGACAGCTGTCACGCTGACGCAATTACCGGAACGGCGCGAAGCGCTGGCGGGCATCCTCGACAAGGCGATCGGCTGCGCGCAGAACCGCAGGGCGCGCCTCGCCCGGATCGATCTGCCGCGATCGGAATATCCGGAAATGGGCGCGACTTTTCGCAGTGTGCCGGTAGCCGATTCCGGAGATGCGGGCGTGCTGCGTCTGATATTTGAAAGCTGAAACGAGAAAAGCCCGCCCCGCAGAACGGGACGGGCTTAAGCTGTTTTTTAGAGCTGATATTGCGCCTAGACGATGGTGTTGCGCAGTGTTCCAACGCCCTCGACATAGGCTTCCACAACGTCGCCCTTCTCCAGCCACACAGGCTCCTTCATGCCGGCGGCCACGCCCGAGGGCGTTCCGGTGGCGATGACGTCGCCCGGCTCAAGGGTCAGCGCGCCAGACAGGCTCTCGATGATCTTGGGCACGCCGAAATAAAGGTCCGACGTGCTCGAATCCTGACGCACCTTGCCGTTGACTGTAAGGGTCAGGCGATGGCCGTCGGGCTTGCCGAATTCGTCCTTGGTGACGACGATCGGGCCGATCGGGCAGAAGGTGTCAAAGCTCTTGCCCTTGAAGAACTGGCCGTGGGTGCGCTGGGCGTCGCGCGCCGTAATGTCGTTGACCACGGTGTAGCCGAACACGTGATCCTCGAAATTGGCTTCCTTGATGTTGCGGCCCTTCTTGCCAATCACCACAGCGAGCTCAACCTCGTAATCGAGCTTGTCGGTGTAGTCGGCGTGACGTTCGACGCCGTCTTCATGGCCAACGATGGTGGTGGGCGGCTTGGAGAAGAATTCGGGCGCCTTGGGATAATCGACGGCGCGTCCAAACGAGGCGGCCATCTCTTCGATGTGCGCCTTGTAATTGCGGCCGACGCAGAAAACGTTCTTGCGCGCGCCGGGCAAAGGCGTGGCGAACTTCACCTTGGAGACGGCCGTGAACAGGCCGTCGGGCTTGCCGAGCGCGGCCTTGTGGGCTTCGCGAGCCAGCGCCAGGGCGCCGTCGCCAGCCTCGACGATGCCGCGCAGGCTGTCGGGCAAATCCTTGCCGAGCAGGGTCTTGGCGGCCTTCACGAGGTCGAGCACGCCATGTGAATCGTCGAGAGCGCCGACGCGCAGGGTAGCGCCGTCCTTGTAGGTGAGAAACTTCACGATGCTGATCCTTCTGGTTGACTAAAGCCCGCGGTCAAGACCATGGGCCCATGAAGATTTCGCCGCTGAACGCGTCGCTGTGAGCGCCGACATACTGCGGCCATGCGTTATTGTCGATTCCGGGGCGTTGGTCGGCGGGGCGCGGGCGGCCGTCCCAGCCGATCTGTTCCATGTAATAGTAAAGCTGGATCAGGTGGCCGTCGGGATCGACAGCAAACGCGCTGTAATCAATTCCGGGAAAAAGTTCCGGCGGCAGCTTGCGCACTTCCACGCCGCGCTCATTCAAAAACGACATCGCGTTCTTGAGCTGGCTGTAATCGCCGACCTGAAAGCCAATCGAGAACAGCGTTGAATGCTCGCTCAATCCCAGCTCGGCCCGCAGCGCGATCGGATAGAGCGCCAGCGAATGATGCTCCGTATTGGCGCGCAGGAACGCGCAGGTATGGCCGTTCCATGTGACCTCTTCGGTCAGGGTGAGGCCCATGGAATTGACATAGAAATCCTTTGCTGCGGCGACGTCGTCGACGAAAATGCGCACCGGGCCGATCTTGGTCATCTTGAAGGGGCGCCCGAGCAGGACGCCGCCGACGTCGTATGTCTCCTCCATCAATTCGCGTCCGCGATTGCCGGACGAAAAATCGACGCCTTGCGCCAGCCCGTCCATCGTCTCCGCATATTCGGAGGCGTGGGGCAGCGTCGGCGTCTCATGATAATTGCGCCGGTGCAGGCCTTGCGGCTTGCTCAGGCCGCTCCAGCCGATCTGTTCGATGCCGTAATAGATCTCGTTGGTGTGGCCGTCGGGATCGAGCGGGTAGGCGTGCCAATTGGAGCCGGGATTGTCGCGGCCGGAGCGGATGATTTTCACGCCGCGATCTTTCAGCCAGCCAAACCCGTCCACCACTTCGCGCAACGAGCCGACCTGCCAGGTGATCTGGTTGATGGTGGAGCGCTTGTTGTAATGGGGCAGCAGCCGCATGCGCAGGCGGCGGGGAAAAATCACAAACGAATGATGGTCCGTGCCGTGGCGCATGAAATAGCCGGTGGTGGCGCCGTGCTGGCCCTGTTCTTCAGGCGGCAGGCGATGGGCCAGATCGAGCGGATCGGCGACGCGCAGCCCGAAATTGCAGGAATAAAACTCGCGGCTGACCTCAGCGTCGGCGACGTCGAGCCCGAAATGGCCGAGGCGGCGGATTTTGAACGGGCGGGGCATGAGAACGTCGCCCACGAGGTGGGTCTCTGCCGCTGTGCGCGCGTTGTCCGCCATAGAATGCCTCCGCTATGTTGTTGTGATTGGGCGTCACATTAGCGGCGGGAGGCGGAGGCGACAAGACCGGATCAGGCCGCTTCGTTTTGCAGGCTTCCTCCGGAATGCGTCTGCTTCAACGCCCGGAATTAGCCCCGGCCGCTGCAATCTGCGCCAGCGTGCGCCCGCAGCCGATGCAGAACTTGCCTTGCGGGTCGAGCTTGCAGATTGAGACGCAGGGTGATTGTGTCGGCGGAGTGCTCTCGCGTCCTGAATCGCCTCCGGCCATTTCATCAAACCTTGTTTTCAAGCGTATGCGCGTTCGGAAAAACTGGCGGTCCCGAAGGGAATCGAACCCCTGACCTTCGGTTTAGGAAACCGCTGCTCTATCCTGCTGAGCTACGGGACCGCGGCCCCTTTTTCGGAGCGGGATTTGTTTAGCACAAAGCGCCTGAATGAAAAGCGATCGCTGGGCGCCGCCCTGGCCCTTGCATGGCTTCTTTGCGCTTCCGGCGCCGCCGCCGCCGATCCGTGCCGCGCCGGCGCTGCTCAATCCGTGCAGGCCGCCGCCGTCAACGCGCGCCTTGAAGTCTCTCTTGATGACGGCCGCCTTGTGCGCCTTGCGGGACTTGAGGCGACGCATCCGGCCGGGGGCGATCCGTCGCGGCTCTCTTTGGCAGGCGCAGATCTGGGCCAATGGGCGCTCGGCGCGCCGCTTGAGCTGATTGTGCTGCGCGCGCAGGACGATCGTTGGGGCCGATTGGGGGGACGGTTGTTTCTGGCCGGCGCGGAGGCGGCTGGCCTGCCGTCTCTGGCGCAGGCGCTGGTGGAGGCGGGACATGCGCGGGTTGATCCCGCCGGGGAGGTTCGCGCCTGTCTGGAGGCGCTTTATGGCGCGGAGGCGCGGGCGCGTGCGGCCGGGCGCGGATTGTGGGCCGATCCCGCTTATGCGATTCTCGACGCGAGCGACCCGGAGAGTTTTTCCGGGCGTGTGGGCGAAGTGGTCATCGCGCAGGGATTGGTGGCCAGTTTTGGCGCCAGTCGCGGCCGCACCTATCTCAACCTTGGTCCTGGCGGGCGCGGGTCTGCGTCTTTGTCGCTGTCGCGCACGCAGGCGCGAGCCTTTGAGCGCATTGGGCAAACTCCTGCTGCGCTTGTCGGGCGCACGATTCGGGCGCGCGGATTGCTCGACATGCGGCCCGGCCCGCGTATACAAATCGCCGGTCCAGAATCCGTGGAGCTGGTTGACGGGATATTGGCGTCACCTCGTCGCCCGCGGTAAAATTTCGTTCATACTTTAGCCGCAAGCTGCACGGCGCCAAGCTGCAAGGCGCAACGCGCGCCACAGGTTCAACGCGATCTTTATGTTGTCTTCGCTCTCATCGAACCTTTTCAATCCTCGCGGCTATCGCGCCCGCAGCGTGTTCGCGCCGGCGTGGCTGGCTGCGTCGCTGGCCCTTTTGCTCTCATCTTGCTCCAGCTTCGATCTTGACGGCTCCTCAAGTCTGATGCGCCAACTTGAGCCCGCCGCCGTCAGCGGCGCTGCGGTCGAGGCGAGCCCGGAGCACAAGAAACTGGTGGCGATGTTTGGCGGGCAATATCGTGCGCCCGCCGCTGAAGCCCTGCTGAACGGTCTGCTCGCGCGGCTGGCGCAGGCCGAGGAAAATCCCGGCAGAGCCTATCGCGTCACCATTCTCAACTCGCCCGCCGTCAACGCCTTCGCGCTACCCTCGGGCAATCTTTACGTCACCCGCGGCCTGCTCGCGCTCGCCAATGATTCGTCCGAAATCGCCGCCGTGATGGCTCATGAAATCGCTCATGTGACCACGCGCCACGCCTCGCAACGCGAGGAGGCCGCCCGCACGTCGGAATTGCGCCAGACGGTGGCGCAAGTGCTGCAAAGCGCGCAGCGGGGCGAAGAGGTGCAGGCGATCGAGAAGCTTTCGCTCGCCAGCTTTTCGCGGCGTCAGGAATTGGAGGCCGACCAGATCGGCGTGGCGACGATCGCGCGCGCCGGGCTTGATCCTTATGGCGCGCCGCGGTTTTTGGAATCGCTTGGGCGCTCGACCGCCATGCGCGAATCGCTCACCGGCAAAAGTGCGGACGAGCCCGACGTGATGTCGACCCATCCCTCGACGCCTGAGCGCGTGAGCCGGGCCATCGCCGCCGCCCGCCAGATTGGCGCGCCGGGCGTGGGAGAGGCTGGGCGCGAGGAATATCTGACCGCCGTCGCCGGCGTCGATTTCGGTGAAGACCCGCGCGATGGTCTGGTGCGCGGGCGTCGCTTCCTGCATGGCAAACTCGGATTCTCGTTCGTGGCCCCCGAGGGCTTCACGCTCAATAATTTGCAAAGCGCGGTTCTGGGCGTGACGACCGACGGCAATGAGGGCCTGAGGCTCGACAGCGTGCGCACGCCGCTGGAGACGCCGCTCGACGAATATATGCGCACAGGCTGGGTCGAAGGGCTTAACGCCGATTCGCTGCGGCTTGAGACGATCAACGGATTGCCCGGTGCGTTGGCCATAGCGTCCGGCGCGGAATGGAAGTTCCGGGTTGCGGTGGTGCGGTTGGGCGGCGAGGTCTATCGCATCATCTTCGCCAATCGAACCATGAGCCCCGACAGCGACAAGCGCTATCTGGCGGCGATCAATTCCTTCCGCCGCCTGCCCCCGCGCGAGGCTGAAAGCCTGCGGCCGTTGAAGCTGTCGGTGGTGGTCGCGCGCAAGGGCGAGACGACCGCGAGCATGGCCGCGCGCATGAACGTTTCCGAGCGCGCGCAAGATCTCTTCATGTTGCTGAACGGACTGCGCCGCAGCGGTCCGCTGGATGCGGGAACGCGCTACAAGATCATTGTGGAATAGGCAGTAGATGGTAGGGAATATTCCCCTCATCCGTCGTTAGCTGACGCAAACGCCACCTTCTCCCGCGTGCGGGAGAAGGAAAGGAAGGGCGCCTCTTCTTCCCCTCTCCCGCTTGCGGGAGAAGGTGACGCGCAAAGCGCGGCGGATGAGGGGTCTTATCGTCGCCTCAGCCCAGCTTTTCCTTCAGGAACGCCAGGGTGCGGCCCCACGCCAGCTTTGCGGCGGGCTCGTTGTAACGGTCCTTGCCGGTGTCGTTATTGAAGGCGTGGTTGACGCCCTCATACGTGAACGCCTGGAACGAAACGCCCGCATTCTTCAACGCTTCTTCATAGGCAGGAGCCATATCGTTGATGCGCTTGTCCATGCCGGCGTAGTGCATCATCAAAGGCGCCTTGATGTTTGCGATCCCGTCCTTCGGGGGCGCGCCATAATAGACGACGCCAGCGTCGAGCGCAGGCGCAGCGGTCGCCAGATTGTTCACCATTCCGCCGCCCCAGCAAAAGCCGACGACGCCGACTTTTTTCGTCGGGCTCGCCTTTTTGAACGTATCGACAATGGCCGCCAGCGATTGCGTGGCTTTGGCCATATCGAGCTTGGGGAACATGTCGCGAGCAGCGTCTTCGTCCCTGGGCGTGCCTCCCATCGGGGTCAGCATGTCGACGGCGATGGCCAGATAGCCCTCGGCGGCGATACGGCGGGCGACGTCCTCGATATGCGGGTTGAGGCCACGGTTTTCGTGGATCACGATTACAACTGCCCTGGCGGCTTCAGGCGTCACGCCCTTTGGAGCGGCGCGATAGACTTTGAGGCCGCCGATCTCTGTGCGGTCGGCTGCGATGCGCGGATCGGTTTCGGGGATGGTTTGCGCCAACGCGTAATTGGAGGCCAGACCCGTGAGCGCCAGCTGTGCGGCTGCGGCGGAACCTGTCAAGGCCACGAGGCGTTCCATGAATACGCGGCGGTCGAGGGGCTTGTGCGTGTATTCGTCGTAAAGTTCGACAATGCGTTGATCCATGATGTCCATCCCTCTGCACTTTGAATTTTTCCGCGAACGCGGAGGCGCATGATCCGTTGTTTTAGCGCCTGCGTAAACCAGAACAAGAGCAGGAGGTCGCAATGACGCAAGCGGCGGGGATGTCCCGGCAGTTCGTGAAATCGGCGATGTCAGCGCCGTTCCTTGAGCGTGCGGAAGAGCGCTCTCTCGCAGTGCGCTGGCGTGAGGCGGACGATGAGACGGCTCTGCATCAATTAGCCCATGCTCATATGCGTCTCGTTATGGCTGTCGCCATGCGGTTCCGTCATTATGGCCTGCCCGTCGCCGACCTCGTGCAGGAAGGCCATGTCGGACTGCTGGAAGCGGCTGCGCGTTTTGAGCCTGAACGCGAGGTTCGCTTTTCCACTTACGCCACGTGGTGGATCAGAGCCTCCATACAAGATTACGTGTTGCGCAACTGGTCTATCGTGCGCGGCGGCACAAGCTCGGCGCAGAAATCGCTGTTCTTCAACCTGCGACGCTTGCGCGCGCGCCTTGCCCAAAAAGGCGATCATGGGGCGCACCATGCGCACCAGCAGATTGCGCTGGCGCTTGGCGTATCCATCCGCGACGTTGAGGGGATGAACGCCCGCCTGTCGGGGCCGGACGTGTCGCTCAACGCGCCGGTGAGCGACGACGAGAGCAATTCAGCCGAACGGGGCGACTTTCTTGTAGATGGCAATCCTCTCGCCGACGAAGTCGTGGGTGGGCGCATCGACGGTGAGCGGCGCCTGCAATGGTTGAACGAGGCTTTGCAGACGCTGAACGAGCGCGAATTGCAGATTTTGCGCGCCCGTCAATTACAGGACGAAACCAAAACGCTGGAGACGCTGGGAGTCGAGCTGGGGATTTCCAAGGAACGCGTGCGGCAAATTGAATCGCGCGCGCTCGACAAGCTGAAGCGAAACCTGCTCACGCGCCATGCCGAATCCGGCCAGGCCGTTTTGAGCTGATGGCTCTTCACTCTCGTTGAAAACGAAAAGCCCGGCCGTGAGGCCGGGCTTTTGCTGTGAGAGTCAGGCTGGATCAGGCCGCGGCTTCGATGTTGTCGCCTTCGGGCTCTGCATCGCCTTCAGCATCTGCCTCAACGATTACGTCGGCGCGGGCGCCGCGCTTGGGGCCGCGTTCCAGATGCTGTTCAACCAGCTTCAGGGATTCGCTGTCCGTCAGTTTCTGCACGGCGGCCAGTTCACGCGCCATGCGGTCGAGGGCGGCTTCATAAAGCTGGCGCTCGGAATAGGATTGCTCCGGCTGCGCCTCGGACCGATAGAGGTCGCGGACCACTTCGGCGATCGAAATCAGATCGCCCGAATTGATCTTGGCCTCGTATTCCTGCGCGCGGCGCGACCACATGGTGCGCTTGACGCGGGCGCGACCGGTCAGTGTGTCGAGCGAGCGCTTCACGACGTCGGCGTCCGACAGCTTGCGGATGGCGCCGGCGAGCACCTTGGGCAGCGGCACCTTCAGGGTCATCTTGTCCTTGGCGAACGAAATGACGAACAGCTCCAGCTTGAAGCCCGCGACTTCCTGTTCCTCGATAGCGACGATCTGACCGACGCCGTGGGCCGGATAGACAATGAACTCCTGCGATTTGAAGCCAGTGCGGTGGGCGCCCGACGCCTTGGGGGCGGCGGGTTTCGTTTCAACTTTTACGTCAATTTTCACTTCGACCTTGGCCTCAACTGTTTTTGCTAAAGGGGCAGAGACTTGAGCAGCGTTTTGGGCTGCAACCTGGGCTTTAGCTGGCGCGACGGCGGGCGCGGCTTTAGTTGCGACGGGCTTCTCAATTGCCGTCTCAACTTTTGCCGCAGCCTTTGGCGTTGCGCCCCTGGCGTCCGGAGCACCTTTAGGGGCCGGAGGCGGGGAAACTTTGGCGGGAGCCTTGACCACAGCCGCGCTGGACGCTGGTTTGGCGGGCGTGGCTGATTTCGCTGGGGCCTTGCCTACGGCGGCCTTGGGTGCAGCTGCCTTGGCGGCCGCTGCTTTGGCTGGAATGGATGCGGCGGGAGTCTTGGCTGATAAAGTCTTCACTACTTCCGACTTTTTAGCAGCGGTCTTTCCAGAATCTGTCTTGGCTGTTGATGTTGCGGTCACGGGCTTCTTGCTGTTTGAGGTCGCAGCGGGCGCGGCCGGTGACGACTTTGAGGGCGCAGGCGAAGATTTGGCGGACGAAGACGAAGACTTGGAGGGCGCGGCCTTCGCAGCCGCAGTCTTTGTCGCCGCTGTTTTTCCAGCTACGGGCTTGGTGCTCCCGGGCTTGGCCGACACAATTTTTGTAGTCGCAGGCTTGGCGGCGGAGGTCTTGTCCGCAGCAGCCTTGCCAACTGACGCCTTGGGCGCCGCCGTCTTCGTGGCGGTCGTTTTGACCGCAGATTTCGCAGCCGCCTTTGTTTGCGCTGGCGCCGCGGCTTTCACAGCCACGATGCTTGCTTTTGCGGGCCCCTTGACGCCAGCCTTGCTCTTTGAGCCGGCCTGGGGTTTGCTCACGGAAGTCTTGCCGCTGGACGCTTTGGCGGTCCGGGCTGACGTCCCGGCGCCAGCAGAATGGGCGTTTTTCATCGGCGCTGACATACTCGGCACTCCTGTAAAGCCCCGCTGTGGAGACGGGGCCAAGTCGAGGCGCAAAGGCGCCAGGCAGGGTCGGACCGTTAGGTTCTTCCCTCAACCGCGTCTGTGCCAGAATCCCTGATGGTCGAGGGGTTCGCTCTCAATTCAGGCCCGCTTTACAAAAAAACAGCCCCGGTGCACCCGGAGCGACGCGGTACTGCTTCAAACTGCCGGCGTTAGCGACTGTTAATAAATTGTATAACACGTATGAGCGCTAGAATCAAAGGATTCACGCCCGACCTCGGCCGTTAGCCAGAGCAAAGGTTAACAAGGTCCATCCGCGCCGCCAGTTTACGCTGCGGCGCAGGCAAAGCTAGGCCGGCTCAGTCCATATGCTGGCCGCCGTTGGCGGACAGCGTCGAACCGGTGATGAAGCCGGCGTCGTCAGCCACCAGAAACAGCACGCAACGGGCGATCTCTTCAGGCTCACCCAGGCGCCCCACGGGAATTTGCGGCACGATCCGCTTGGCCAGCACGTCAGGATCAATGGCGCGCACCATTTCCGTGCCGATATAGCCCGGCGCGATCGCGTTGACGGTGATCCCCTTGCTGGCGTTTTCTTGCGCGAGGGCTTTCACAAAGCCGATCTCGCCTGCTTTGGCGGCCGAATAATTGGACTGGCCCGCCTGACCCTTTTGTCCATTGATCGACGAGATACAAACAATGCGGCCGAAACTGCGGTTGCGCATGCCTTCAATAACGGGACGACACATGTTGAACAGCGAGTTCAGATTGGTGTCGATGACTGCGCGCCATTGCTCCGGACTCATCTTATGGAAAAAGCCGTCGCGGGTGATGCCGGCGTTGTTCACCAGCACGTCGACGGGACCAAGCTCCGCCTCTACTTGCGCAAGTCCCGCCGCGCACGCTTCGTAGCTCGAGACGTCCCATCTATAGATCGCAATGCCGGTCTCTTCCCTGAAGCGCGCGGCCGCTTCCTCATTGCCAGCATAATTAGCGGCGACCGTGTAGCCGGCGCCCTTTAATGCTTTCGATATCGCAGCGCCAATTCCGCGCGTGCCGCCGGTCACAACTGCTATTCTGGCCATGCCAGCCCTCCCTGACGATCCCGTACGCCGTTTGCCGCGGTGTTATCGCGTAACTAAAACCAGCGCTCGACGCGCATCCTAGCGTTCAACGCACATGGCGACGCCCATGCCGCCGCCGATGCAAAGCGTTGCGAGGCCCTTCTTGGCGCCGCGGCGCTGCATTTCGTACAGCAACGTGGTGAAGACGCGGGCGCCCGAAGCGCCGATCGGATGGCCGATGGCTATGGCGCCGCCGTTGACGTTCACGATTGCAGGATCCCAGCCCATGTCCTTGTTGACGGCCAAAGCCTGCGCTGCGAACGCCTCGTTGGCTTCCACCAGATCGAGATCTCCCACCTTCCAGCCCGCTTTCTCCAGCGCTCTGCGCGAGGAGGGGATCGGGCCGGTCCCCATCACTGCGGGATCGACGCCGGCTGTCGCCCACGAGGCGATGCGGGCCAGCGGGGTCAGTCCACGCCTGGATGCCTCGGCTGCGGTCATCAGCACCACAGCGGCGGCGCCGTCGTTGATGCCCGACGCATTGGCGGCTGTGACGGAGCCCTCCTTGCTGAAGGCGGGCTTGAGTTTCTGCATGCTTTCAAGGGTCGCGCCCAAACGGATATATTCGTCCTGATCGACAACAATGTCGCCCTTGCGGGTCTGGACGACGAAGGGAACGATCTCGTCCTTGAAGCGGCCGGCGACCTGCGCGGCTTCAGCCTTGTTCTGGGAGGAGAGCGCGAAACGGTCCTGCTCGTCACGGCTGATCTGCCAGCGGGCTGCGACATTCTCGGCGGTGACGCCCATGTGATAGCCGTTGAAGGCGTCCATCAGGCCGTCGCGGATCATGCTGTCGACAAATTTCATGTCGCCCATTTTCACGCCGGAGCGCAGGAAGGCGCAATGCTGGGATTGAGACATCGATTCCTGACCGCCCGCCACGATGATCGAGGCGTCGCCATTGGCGATCTGCTGCATGCCCAACGCCACGGCGCGCAGGCCTGAGCCGCATAATTGATTGAGGTTCCAGGCAGTTTTTTCCTCCGGCACGCCGGCCTTCATGGCCGCCTGCCGGGCCGGGTTCTGGCCCTGTCCTGCGCTCAGAATCTGGCCAAGGATCACCTCGTCGACATCGCCAGGGTCGACGTTGGCGCGCTCAAGGGCGCTTTTGATTGCGGCGGCGCCAAGCTCGTGGGCCGGCGTATTGGCGAAGGCGCCATTGAACGAGCCGACAGCTGTGCGCGCTGCGCTGACGACGACGATTTCGCTTGCCATGTTCGTTATCTCCCAAATCGCCGAAGGTCATCCAGACCGCAGGATGGTATGAGTTGAGCATCGCTGACTGCGTCAGGTCAAGCGTTCGCCGCAGCCCGCGCGATGGTGAATTGACCCTGGCATGTGGACTTCTATGGCGCAGCTTCCCCTGCACTGCACAAATTTGTTTCACCGAAATCAAAAAAGAGCTTATCGTTCAAGCTGCGCGCGGGGGCGTGAGGGCTGGGGCTTTGTCGAGATGGCGACTGAAAAGAAACCGATAACAATCAAAAAATATGCGAACCGGCGACTCTATAACACGGGCTCAAGCACCTATGTGACGCTCGAAGACCTTGGTAAAATGGTCAAGGAGGGCGACGATTTCGTCGTTATCGACGCCAAGACCAACGAGGACATCACGCGCTCGGTGCTTGCACAAATCATCTTTGAGCAGGAGGCCAAGGAAGGCCAGAGCATGTTGCCGATCGCGTTTCTGCGGCAGCTTATTCGCTTCTACGGCGACAGCATGCAGATGGTCGTTCCAAGTTTTCTGGAAATGTCGCTCTCGCGCTTCACCGAAGATCAACAGAAGATGCGCGAGCAAATCCAGTCGACGTTCACGGCTGGCGGCCTTCCCGGCAATCAGATGTTTGAGGCGCTTGAAGAGCAAACGCGCAAGAACATGCAGATGTTCTCGCAGGCGATCAGCGTATTCACGCCATTTATCGCGCCTGTGGCTGGATCGGCTGAGGAAGCGGCGGCGGCCGAGAAACCTGCGAGCGCGCAGAACGGCGATCTCGACGACCTCAAAAAGCAGATCGCCGATATGCAGCGCAAGCTCGAAGGGCTCGCGCGCGGCTCCTGATCATTGCGCGCAATCCTTCAGATCATGTCGCACGTCGATTGGCATGCCAAAGTGCGCGCCTTGCAGATAATCCACGCCCCATTGCGCAAGCAGCGCTGCACAAGGGGCGTTCTCCACCCATTCTGCGACCGTGCGCGCGCCGATGCGCTTGGCCAGATCGTGCAATGTGCGCACGAAAAGCTGGTCTTCTTCTGAATCCACGAGATTGCGCACGAAGGCGCCGTCGATCTTCACGATGTCGATGTCGAGCGCGCGTAGATTGCGAAACGACGTATGCCCGGCGCCAAAATCATCCATCGCAATCCGGAAACCCAAAGCGCGCAGGCGCTTGAGCGCGAGCCCCGCCGCCACCAGATCGGCGATGGCCGATGTTTCAGTGACTTCAAGAACAAGCTGGCGGGCAAGGCTTTCGCGCCCCCTTAACGTCGCCTTGATGCGATCAGGCCATGCGGGATCTTGCAGGCTGGCGCCCGATACGTTGATAGAAAGCGTTTTGCAATCTCCATCAATCTCTCCATCGCTTGCGCTGAGACAGGCAAGCGACAGTTCAAGCACGCGCTGATCGAGGTCGGCGACGAGGCCGGATTCTTCCGCCGCAGCCAGAATATCGCTCGGCCCGGTAATCGTCCCGGCTTTAGTGCGCATGCGCACCAAAGCCTCAAAAAACGCGGGCTTCCCGTTTTGCGCGTCGACGATAGGTTGCAACGCGATGAGAATGCGGTCCTCGTCGAGCGCGGCGACGATGTCGTCGCAGATAGCACGAAGCTTCTTCTCGTCGCTGGCTGCAGAGGCAGCGCGTACGATGAGCGGATTTGTCAGGCTGGATTTGGCAAGCGCCTGACCGGCGCGATGCATCAGGGTTAGGGCGCCTGCGCAATCATGCCCGCCGATGGCTGCGCCGCCACGCAAACCTTCATGCGCCTGTTGCGCGGCCACGCCCGCAAGGCGTTGAAACGCTCGTTGAACCTGATCGCCGTTGCAATGGCGCAGCAGTAAAGCAATCCCTTTGTCGCCGCACGCCGCGATCACGTCCCCTGCGCGCATTGATTTTTGTAAAACCGGTAAAATTCGTTCCGGGGCGTGCGTTAGAAGCAGCGCAAAATGTTCGCGGCCATCGGCTGCGCATGCGTGCGCAAGAGCCTCCATGAAACGCGCCTGATCAAGCTGGCGGGCGCCTGGGTTTTG
>CANJPM010000033.1 GCA_947476075.1 Beijerinckiaceae bacterium | reverse complement strand
ATCGCGGTGGCGGCGATCGCCTTGATCTGATCTTCCGTCAAGGCCGTGATGTCTTCGGGCGATAGCGCGCCGATCTGGGTCGCTGTGAGGCCGCCGATCTGGGCTTCGGTAAAGCTGACGATCTGCTCTTTCGACATTTCCGCCAGCGCCGCAGCGTTGAGCCCCTTGATGGCGCCAAGAGCGATTGCGGCCACCTGCTCGGGGTTCATCGACTGAACCTGCGGGATTGTCAGGCCCGCGACCTGCTTGGCCGACAGGGCGCCGATCTGTTCCGGCGTCAGAGCCGCTTCTTGAGGAAGTAAGAACATGGCGATCTGCGCCGGCGCTAGCCCTGCAATCTGGGCAGGCAGGAGCGCAGCGACCTTATCGGTCGGCAAAGCCTGAATTTGTTCAAACGTCAGTCCTTTGATAGAGCCGGGCGCGATAGCCTGGATCTGGTCCACGCTGAAGGCGGCGAGGGCGTCGGGCTTAAAGCCCTTGATCTGCGTGGCGCTCATTGCAGCTATTTGCAGGGCGCTTAAATCTGCGACCGCCGCAGGCGACAAGCTTGCCAGCTGCTCCGGCTTCAAGCCCTTCAGCGCATCGGGCACTATCCATTGCAGCTGTTCGGAGCTGAGCGAGCTGAATTGCGCGACGCTGAGCGCACCCATTTGCTTGGCGGAAAGCACTGCAATCTGACCCTCCTCCAGAACGTCAAGCTGAAGTGGCGTCAGTTTGGCGATCTGAGATGGGGTGAGGGCGGCAATCTGCGAGGGAGACAGAGCGCCGATCTGCTCCGGCGTCATCTCGCCGATGATTTCAGGCGACAGGCCCGAAATTGCAGATATCGACCTGGCGTCAGCCGAAAGCGTAACCGAGGCGGCGGGAGCGCTTGACCGCGCCGAAGGCGGGCTTATGCCCGTTGAGCTCGACGGCGGCGTGTACGTGACATTGGAGGTCGAGCCGACGGAGGAAACGCTCATGACAACTTTCCTTCAAAAGCGCCCGCGATGCGCAGCTGTCGCTTTTGACTAAAACTCTGTTCAGCGAGGTCGCCGCACGTTCGGCGCCAGACGGTTTTTTAGTGTAAATATCTGAAATAATGAGATTATAATTAACGCCAAGGTTCTCGTTCCAGCATGGCGGTCTTTTGCGCCGAGGCGAAAACTGGCCTCTTTGCGGCGCTGGTTTACTTCCCTTGCCGGGGGTTAGCCGGTATCTTCGAGTCAAATTGCGGGGCTTGGTCCCGTCGAAGAAACATTCGGGAGGACGTGATGGAAGGTGTCCTTGGTGCAGCTTGCGCCATGTCAGGCGATCGCTTGTGCGAAGTTTCAGCGCGCACCGATGAAAGACCATCAAACTAGACACGCCTCGCCAGGACGCATTTGCGAACGCCTGATCCTTCGCGTCGCCTCTTCCCGTCAATCTTCAATAAACCGGAGTGAAAATGTCAAAGTTGCCGTTCGGCGCCAATTTCAAGCGCACCAAGATTCTCTGGGAATTGGGCCTCCACATTGCGGGAAACCCCGAGACGAAATATGGCGGCGACCGCGACATGAGGGTGAGCGTGGGCAGCGGCGGCGGCGAGGCTTTCAGGCCGGCGCTGAATCTCGCCACCGGCTCTGCCATCATGGCCTACGACGTGGCCAAGGGGGCCGTGGACATGGCCTTCGTCAATCCGTCAGCGCTGCTGACGCAAGCCTATCGTGGAACGGGTCTGTTCACGCGGGCGCTGCCGCTGCGCATCATTGCGTCCTACCCAAGCGTTGATCGCTTTGTGATCGCCATGCGCAAGGGGCTCGGGTTCAAATCGCTGCATGACGTCAAAAAAGCGCGCTATCCGCTGCGTCTGTCGCTACGTGAAGACCCTACTCATTCCACGCTGGTTTTGGTCAGCCAATTGCTGGGCCATTATGGTATGAGCGTCGCTGATATTGAATCATGGGGCGGTAGCGTCGTCCCCGCCGGCCCGCCCAACGACAAGCGCCGCATGGCGGGCATTTTCGACGGTACGCTCGATGCGGTGTTTGACGAGGGCATCAGCCTTTGGATCGACAACGCGCTCGCCAATAATATGGAGCTGGTCAATCTTGAGGCGGATGCTTTTGAAGCGATGGCGCGCATCGGCTGGCGCCAGGTGCAGCTGAAAACCGGGCGTTTCTCGCATTTGCCGAGCTATGATTCCATCGACTTCAGCGGCTGGCCGCTTTATGCGCGCGCCGATCTGCCCGACGATGTCGCCTATAAAATCTGCGGTGCGTTCAAGGCCCGGCACGATGAAATGCCATGGGAAGAGGGCACGCACGAGGGCATGCATCAATTGGGCAAGGAGACCGACGCCACGCCGAGGGACGTGCCGCTGCATCCGGGCGCGCAGCGCTGGTATCGCGAGCAGGGGCTTATCTGAGCGCGATCAGCTTTCCACCGCCTCCAGGCGCTCAAGGAAGTCAGCGACGAACTGGCGGTCATGCTGCGAGGCGTCCTTCCATTCCTCGGATTCGACCAATTCGTGGATCTCCATATCGGGATAACGACTGGCTGTGAAAATGCGCCATTCGTTGGAAAGTTGCTCAAGCGGTGAGACGTCTGCAAGCCGGTCTTCGACGACAGCCAGCACTTCCGCCCATTCGTCGGTCTCAAGAATGACCTCGTCGGTGACGCAGCCCTCCAAATCCAGCAACAGAATGCGAAAGCGGCTTCTATCGTCGCTCTCGCGCAGCTCGACGTCTGGATGGTCGCACTGAATATGCATCAACAGCGCCTCGCTGACCATGCTGGGCTGGCCGTCGTTATGCCAGGAAGCGTCGCGAAACGTATCTGGCGGAGCGGGAAAAGCATCCGCCGGAAAGTTCGGGAATTCTGTCTGGAAGGCCATGATCGTCTCCGAAAGGATCAGCGTGCGTAGCGGCTTTTGGGGCGCGGCAGGCCGAGGTTTTCGCGCAAGGTCGCGCCTTCATATTCGGTTCGGAAAATGCCGCGCTTTTGCAATTCGGGTATGACCATTGTGCAGAAATCGTCGTGCTGGCCGGGCATATAGGGCGGCATCACGCAGAAGCCGTCGCACGCCTGCGCCGCAAACCATTCCTCCATATAATCGGCTACTTTCTTCGGGCCGCCGTGAATTGCGTTCTTGCCGCGCGCGCCCGCTACGCGTTCTCCCAATTGGCGGATGGTCAGGTTTTCGCGCCGCGCCATGGCGACAATGCTTTCATAATGCCCCTTGCTGCCATTGGTGGGCGGCAGCGGATCGGGCAGCGGCTCGTCGAACGGATAGGGCGTCAGGTCCATGCCGCCCAGCATTGTGGAGAGAATTTCGCGCCCAACTATTGGATGGACGAGCTGTTGCAATCGCTCGAAATCTTCCGCCGCCTTGTCGTCGCTTTCGGCGACGATGACGCTGAGTCCCGGTAATATCTTCAGATGATCGGGATGCCGGTTATACCTCGATTGCATGCGGCCTTTGACGTCGTCGTAATAGGCCTTTGCGGCGGGAATTGTGAGATGTGGCGAGAAGACAGCCTCGGCCATTTCCGCCGCCAGCTCGCGCCCCTCATCGGAGGCGCCCGCCTGCACCATCACCGGATAGCCCTGCACGGGGCGGGGAACGTTGAGCGGTCCGCGGACTTTGAAATGATCGCCAACATGATTGAGCTCGTGCATGCGCGAGGGCTCGAAATAAAGCCCGGATTCAACGTCGCGCACAAAGGCGTCGTCGTCCCAGCTGTCCCAAAGTCCCTGCACCACGTGCGCAAACTCCCGCGCCCGATTGTAGCGCTCGGCATGGACGTGCACGCCCTCGCGGCCAAAATTGGCCGCTTCAGCGGTTTGATTGGACGTAACGAGATTCCAGCCCGCGCGGCCATGGCTGATGTGGTCAAGCGAGGCGAACTTGCGCGCGAGGTTAAACGGCTCCTGATAGGTGGTGGAGGCGGTGGCTGTGAGACCGATGTTTTTCGTCGCCATCGCCAATGCTGACAAGAGCGTCAGCGGCTCGAAATGGGCGACAAATTGCACCGAGCGCGAGATCGCGTCGATATGGGCGCTGCGGGTGGCGTTGGCGTCTGCCAGAAAGATCATGTCGAACTTCGCCCGCTCGGCGGTGCGCGCCGCCTCGGCGTAATGTTCAATGCTCACGTTCGCGTCGGGCTGCGCGCGTGGATGGCGCCACGAGGCGACGTGGTGGCCCGTAGGATTGAAATAGGCCGCCAGCTTCATCTGCTTGTGCTTGCCCATGGTCAGCTCCTGCTCTTCAGTTCAAGGCCTCATCGCCGTCGCCTCTCAAACAGCGTGTAAGGCGTCGCGCTGCTGGACGCAATCGGATCGAAGTGACGCCTGCGCTGGACCAAAAAAGAAAAGGCCCATCAGCGTTCCTGTGCGCTCACGGGCCTCATTGTGGAAGCTTTCCTTGTGAAAAGACTTCTTGGCGGCGGCTCAGGCTGGTCTGGAATCGTCCGCTTCAAAGCGCTCGAACACATAGGCGCCGATATAGCCATAGAACGCATGGCCCACGAGGCTCATGAGCGAGAGGCGCGGATAATTGTGCAGCAGGAATTCCTGGCCCGCCAGCGGTGCAAAGAAGCCCAGCGCGATGAAATAGGTGATCACGCCCCAGATCCAGCCGTCCGCAGGCATGCCGAAGGAGCGCACCATGCGCGTCAGTATGTAATAGCCGACGGGATAAAACAGGATGCCGGTGACAAAGTGCAGAAGCTTGGCGACCGGGGTCGAAAGCGTGATCCCGAGTTGATGATGGAACAGCGATTTCACCAATTCTGGCGGCTCCAGCGGAAATTCGGCGAACCAGGCGGTTGGCACAGCGGCAAACAATTCCCAGAAGCCAAGCCCGGCGCAACCGCCGATCATGAGATAGAGGATCGTGCGCGGCGTCGGCATGCTGAAGGATGGTGTCGAAGCGATATTTTTTGATGCCATGATTTTTCTCCCTGTAAAAAAATGAAATGGATTTATGGAAGCGCGAACCTGGCTACAGCTTGTCAAAGACCCCTCGACGCGACATTACCAACTAGCGCTCCGTAAATTTGTCAGCGGCCCTGTTTGAAAGTCTGCGTGGCGCCATGACGCGGCCTCGACCATGGCGCGCTCTTGATCCAGCCGAGCGCGACGGCAAGTGCGAGAAGTGAGGCGAATGCGCTCAAATTGATGAGCATAATGGCAAGCTCGCTGCGCTCATAAATATCTGCGACTGCGCCGCCGATGCGCGCGAGAACAAGGCTGGCCAGAAATGTCCCCAGCGACTGGCGCCCGATCAGGATGAGCAAATGGCCGACGCCCTGATCCAGCCGCGTGCGCCACGGCTCGATGAAGCTGAGAACCACATAGGCCAGCGCCAGAAAGTGCACTATGCGCAGGATGTGCAAGTTGCTTTTCTCGCTCGCGGGCAAAACCAGGTCGCGCAGATTTTGCAACGCCGGCCATGCCTCCGTGAAGCCAGGAAACGACACTGGAACCGCCAGACAGAGAAAAGCGACGCACGCCGCCATCAAACGCCGATCGCGCATGCGCGGGGCTGGAATCCACTTCATGCCAAATGAGAAACCGAGGAAGAAGACCAGCTGCCATGCGAAGGGATTCAGGTACCAGCCGGCGCCTGTCCATGGGTTGCCCGGTAGGTTGAGGCCAAGCGTCCACACGAACGTGTAGAGTAGCGCAAACAAGACAAACGGCAGCGCCGGATGTGCAAGCCGCAAGCTCATGGCCACTGGCACAAGCGCGAGGATCACGAGATACATCGGCAGGATGTCGAGAAAATCCGGCAACCACGTCAGGCTCGCCAGAGCGAGGATGGCGCGTGCGGGCTCATGCGTCAGCGGCTGGAATTGCTCTGATACGAGGTTCAGTCCAAGACTGCGGTCAAGCAGCGCCGCCAGCGCGATAATTGCTACAACAAGGCCTATATGGGCCCAATAGACTTGCCAGATTCGCAGCGCGATACGCGCCGTTCCAAGCCAGAGGCCTGCCCGCACGAACACGCCGCCGAACGCGAGCGAGCTTGCAAGGCCCGAGCAAAACACGAACAATTCGGTGCCGGATGAGAAGCCGAAGCGGGCGGGGATGTAATCGTTCCAACTGTTTCCCGGCATGTGCGCCAGAAAGATGATGAGCATCGTAATCCCGCGAAAGAGATCGAGGCGCTCATCACGCGGCTTTTTGGCAGGCGTGTGTTGCGAGACGCTCATCAAAATGCGGCCTCATACATTTTTGCATCCAGATGACAGACAGGAACGGTGAGTGCGGCCCGACCTCGCCTCCAGCATAAGCTAACCCATCATGCTTTGGAACGCTGCCTGTCGAGGCTATCTCGTGCGATCAGCGCCCCCCCAAGCTTTGTGTCTCCCCGCGCGCCGCCGACAAAACTAGTTATTTTACCAGCGAATAAAGACTGAGGCGCCCAATTATTGAGCTATTGAAGCATCAATGGCGGTTGATGTTGAAATAATTCTGACGCGCACACGCTATGTGCGCGTCTAAGTTACGCTTTTGAGCATAGCAAAATAAATATGCTCCAGCGCAAAGTTACAGGTTTGATGAAGGTCTCTCTATATGGTGCCGCCATGTGGACGGTTTTGACCCCAGGCTTGGCTATCGCGGATCCACAAGCTCTTACCACAGCTCCGGCAGTTTCTGCTTTATCCAGCTATGCGTATTTCGGGTCTCTTTCCGTGGGCAATCACTTTGGCGCAACCAGCCGCGGTGGTGAAAACGCTTTTGCCGTTGGCCTCAACTTTAAAGCCCGCGCCTCTTTCATCGCACCTGTTGCTGGTTCTTTAGCCCTGCAGGGAGACGGTCAATTTGAGCATTCTACTTATGAGATTGGGTCACAGCCAGTTTTCATGCATCAGGTTAGCTCGATAGCAGGGCACTTTTTCACTGCAAACTCCAGCGGTCTTCTGGGCGTAATTGTTCAAGCCGACAGCAGCTCGGACAGCGCCCCATATTCGGCTGGACAGAACAACCGTTACTTTGTTGGCCTTGAAGGACAATACTTTCATGGCGATACAATTCTGTACGGGCAGGCCGCCTATCAGCGTCATTCTCTGGATTACATCGCTGGCGCGGGGATATCCGACGGGGTGAGCGTTGCCGGTCAGGTCAGCCGCTTTGTGAACTCTAACTTCGTGGTGGTAGCTAAAGTCGCGTACGAAAATTTGCGTGGTTCTAATCTTCTGGAGGGGATTGATCATTTCTCGTGGCGTGTCGGCGCGCTTGCGGAATACCGATTTGACGCCTCTCCTGTGAGCGTTTTCGGTCTTGTACACTTCCGCAAGTCTCAATTGTCTGGTTCCATCGCTTCTGGCTTTAAAGAAGCGGAGACCCGCGCGCTGGTTGGCGTAAAGCTGAATTTCGCGTCTCAACGCAGGCGATCTGGTTCAGCGCTGGACCCGATGCAGCCGCTGCGCCTGATCACTCCACCGGCTTTGTACTTCGTGCGCCGGTCCTAGATCATCAAGTTTTCATAAGGCCTGATCAACCAGCCCACTCTTCCGATGCCTTCGCACGTCCAGCCTGCCATGCAGCAGGCAGTTGGCGACAAAACTAGAATAGAGACCAGCGGCCTCTGTATTCCTTGGCTGAAGACTGCATTTTCATCAATTTCGGACGCTCGTTCAAAATAGCAGATTCCCAATCGGCAATCGCGGACAGGACTTCAATGGTCGGTCTGGCGTCTGCATCGGCTGTATCGAACACGGCGCCGCAAAACATAAGAACGCGCAAGGAGGCCCCGTGATCGGCCAATTGCTCGATCACGTCCATCAACTCCCCCGCAGACTTTGCGATACGGTCAATGCTGGTCACCACCAGCACATCCCCTTCGCGCATGAACCTCAGAGCCGCGTCTTTTCCACTGGACTTGCGCGAGTTTTCACTCGTGTCGACGAAAAACTTTTTGCACCCTTCAGCCCTCAGGACACGTTCCTGATTCTGAACGCTGCTGATTTCAAGGTCGAGTTGATCCAGCTTCTCCGTGGGCGAAGAGCGGCAATAGCCAATGAGCATCTCTTTCCTCCAAATTCTCCACCTAAGAGTATCCGCGCACGATTCTCTCGTCAATCATATATGATAATTCATATTATCATATATGACCACTTAGCAGCCGGGATTTACGTCAGCTCCCCAAAAAACAGACCGGTGGAGCTTTCAAGACAAGGTATCGTAATATAAATGTTTTAAAAACAGATACTTAGCGTGAAGATTCTCCAGAAATATCGGGATTTGTACCGGCCAAGATCAACGAACAACCCCTGTGCTTCATCGATGACCGCGAGGATTACGGCGAACGGCCCGTCGATTTCTTCCGGTCACAGGGTTGAGGCGTCGATCCGCACATCTCTTCGATCCGGGCTGCAGGCGATCAAGACCGTCAGCCGCAGTGTTTCAAACGGAGACGGTGGCCAGACCTCGTGGCCGCTCAATGTCCGGCTCCGCACATTTGAACTGCTCCCATTGCCTCCCCGCCCAATTAACGGCTCTCGAATTGGCAGGGTTCAGGCAATCGCGGAGGCGGCCCGGATCGCACGGGTCTTAGTGTGCCCATCGGCATGCAGCGAGCTATGAAGAAAGCCGAATCGCCGCGCAATCTTGACGCTGAGAGTTTTCGTTTAGGCTAAAAGATCGAACAAGCCGCCCAAAGCATGGCTCCATTCGAACGCTGCATGCAATTGGTTATTCTATCATCGGTCGTGTCAGGATCGATTGGTTCAATAGCTGTGAGGCGTTCGTGTTTAATCTGGATGGCAATATAGTTTGGGCGCCGCACTTCTGGATGCTTGCTGCGCTCAATTATGCGATCGCTGTCTTTTGTGGCTCATGGGCAGGAAAAGCGCGGTGCTGAGAGACTAATTGCATCGGCTTGCAATGATGGAAATCTTTATCTGTTATCGGGCGAATCCGAGCCCAGAAGCTTACGCATATGTTCTATGGCCGCAGCAGGGCTTTGCGCGATCTCGGACGTCAGTCGCGCCACCTCTTCGCCAGAAAGGGGACTCACGTCGATTCTCGCCTTCTGGGCTTCCGCCAAAAACATCGCGTCTGCGGCGGTCGCGATAAAGGCTTTGCGCAGAGCGGCAAGACGATCTGAAGGGATGCCTGAACTCGTCATAAAGGGGCGAGCTATCTGGTAGGGAAGCTCCAGAATTTTAATCATGGCGCGGGCTTTGTCGTCGTCGGCCAGTTCGCTGGCGAGTGGCACGTCGGGCAACATAGGGTGGCGCGTCGTGCGGCCCACAGCGACAAGCGGGCGCACGGGCCCGTCGGGCGCCAGCCATTGTGGTCGCGTGGCGAGGGCTGAAATACCCGCTGTTGAGGCATGCACTTCGTTACGATCCACGGCGAGCGCTATGGCTGCTCCGTCAGGGTAGCCCTTTACAAGATCGATATTGAGCTTCAGAGCGTCGCGAAGCACCAAAGCCATTGTATCTGCACCGGACGAAACGCCGGAGCCGCCAACTTTCAGGCGCGGTCCACCGGGGACCCGGAGCTCTTCGAGCGTTCGCGCCGGCGCATCCTTGCGCACCCAAAGGTTATAGGAATCGTCAGCATAGCTCGAAAGCGTACCGAGCCACACGATCTCGTCCGCTGTAAATTGCATGTTGGCCGCATAACCCAGCGCCGCAGAAAGAGCGACCTGTCGGTCCACCGCCCCGATTGTCGCGCCATCTTTGGGCGCTATTGCATGCACATAATTTGCCGCTCGCAGCGAACCGGCGCCTGGCATATTCTGGACTATTGCGCCCGGCTCACCGGGAATGTACGCGCCAATGCGCCGCGCAAGCAGCCGCGCATAGAGATCGTATCCAGCCCCTGCGCCATATCCTACAACTATCTGCAATTTCTTGCCTTGATAGAAGTCGGCGACAGAGGAAGCGTCTTGTGCGCGCGAGGCTGGCGCTGACGAAAACAATGCGAATAAGGACGCAGTCGCCAAGGCCAACACAATTGTTTTCGCCTTCATGATGCGTCCCCGCTATATTTTTTTAGCCGGTGCATCTGGTGCGCGGCTTTGATTACTTTCTTATTATTTTAAAAAAGCCGGGCGCCACAGCGCCCGGCTTGTTCTGACCTAGGCCAGTGCTGACTTCAACCGCGCAATGGTGCGGGTCCAGGCCAGATTCGCAGCCTCCTGATGGAAACGCGCCGGCGCAGTCTCGTTATTGAAGGCGTGTTGGGCGCCTTCATAGACATGAATTTCGTGGGCTATTTTGTTCTCCTGCAAAGCCGCACGGAAGGCGTCAATTCCTGCATTGATGCGCTCATCTTGTCCGGCGTAATGCAACAGCATGAACGCCTTGATCTTCGCGGCGTCGTCCGCCTTCGGCTGCGCGCCGTAATAAGCAACGGCAGCTTTAACCGCGTCGCCTGCTGCGACAGCAGTAGCGTTGGCGATACCGCCGCCCCAGCAGAATCCCACCAGGCCAACGTTTCCATTGCTGTTGGCGTGCGTGCGTACAAACTCAACGGCCTTAAGCGAATCCTGTATCACTGCGGGCCGCTCCAGCTTCGCGATCATGTCGCGGCCGACGTCCTCGTCCTCTGGCGTGCCGCCCAGCGGCGCAAGATAGTCGGGTCCGAATGCAAGAAATCCCTCAACCGCAGCCCGACGGACAACGTCCTTGATATGGGGCACGAGGCCGCGGTTCTCGTGAATGATTATGACGGCGGGCAACTTACCGGCGGCGCCTTTGGGTTTGGCGAGATAACCAACGAGACCATTGGGGAGCGTCACCATTTCTGTTTCAATACGTGCGTCGTTTTCATCGACGATTGCATTTGCTTGCTTGTTGGATTCAATCTGCGCCGTGATCGACCGCGCGAGTTCGCTTGAGCCAACCAAATTTGCGAGTTTCGAGAGATAATCGTCGCGATTCAGAGACACATGGGTGAACTCATCATACAGATCGATCATGCTCTGCGTTATCTTGGGCATATCATTCATGTGCATCCTCCCGAAAGGGCGCTTCTTTGCGAATTCCTTTTTAAGGAACGTCGTGATCCGACTCTAGCTTATTGTGCGCTCCAAACTCAAGATGCGCACCGGTGGTTCTGTTTTGAATTCATCACCCTGTGGGCGAGTTGACAAGAGCAGGGTACGGTCGTCTATTATATTGAAAAATAAATAGTGCGCCTTCTCGAATGAGAAGTCGGCTCTGGGAGGACTACATGGCGAAGCCTTCGCACGCGGAGAGGCTTGAGCTTTTTCGTCGGATGCTGCATATGCGGCGTTTCGAAGAAATGGTTATCAGGCTTGCGCAAGCTTATGAATACACCGGTCGGCAGCATCTCCATATTGGGCATGAAGCAACCGGAGCCGCAGTTGCAATGGCGATGCGCGCTGGCGACAAGATTCATACCACTCATCGCAATCATGGATACGTTATCGCATGCGGCGCCGATCCGGGTCGCGCTTTCGCTGAAATTATGGGCCGTCGCGATGGCCTTAACGGGGGCAAAGGCGGCTCCTGGCATTTGTGTGACGCCGAGCGCGGCTTTCAATCAACATCCGCGATGGTTGGCGGCTCCATTGCTCTGGCGGCCGGCGCTGCGTTTGCCTTGAAGCTCGCCGGGTCCGGCAACATCTCCTTCGCTCATTTTGGCGATGGAACACTGGATGAAGGCGTCGCTTATGAATCCCTGAACATCGCCTCAATCTATGAATTGCCGGTTTTGTTTGTCTGCGAAAACAATTCAAAAGCGGGGCAACGTCCTTCTTCAATGCTGGCGGCTGCACGCTTGCAGGATGTTCCAGCGGCGCTGCAAATTCATTGCGAGCTGGTGGACGGCGCAGATTCCGACGCCGCACAAATAGCTTTCCAGAAAGCAGCCGATCGAGTGCGCGAGACAGGCAAGCCGGTCTTTATTGAGGCGACGCTGGAGCGTTGGCCCGGCTCCCATCAGGTCAAGGCGGCTTTTCCCACCGGAGTTACGGACCTTTCGCTGGCGCTGAATCTCGACAAGGTTGAGGGCAAGCATGCCGATTGGATTAAACAGTCTGATCCCATTCTGCGCGCGACGCGGGCGCTGATTAAGGATGGGGTCAGCGATCTGGTCGGGCTTCTTGAGATGGACGCGAAGGTCAACCTGCTTATGGAGGACGCCAGATCGTTCGCTGAGGCATCTCCGTTTCCGGATGCGTCAGTTGCATTCACCGGCGTGTTCGCCTCGTAATTGATCAGGAGCCGACCATGCCGCAGATGAATTTAGCTGAAGCCCTGATCGACGGACTGATCTGGAGCCTGCGCGCTGATCCGCGCGCTACGATCATTGGCCGTGGCATCGCCGGACACGGGCCTGAACATGCCGCTGAGGACCGTTTAAAACAAGAATTCGGTAGTCGTATTATCGATCCGCCAACATCTGAAGCCGCTGTAGCGCAGCTTGGAACGGGTGCTGCCATGGCGGGGGCGCGCCCCTTCGTTCATTACGGTACGGCGGTGTTCGCTTATGAAGCGTGGAATCAGTTCATCAACGAGGCGGCAAATATTCACTACATGTCGAACGGGCAGTTGAGCGCACCTGTAACATTTCATCTGTTCCATGGAATTCGCGGAGGAGGCGGCCCTCAGCATTCTGGAAGCCCCTACGCTATGTATGCAAACAATCCAGGGCTCGAGATCGTACTGCCAACCAGTCCACGTGACGCCAAAGGCCTGATGCGCAGCGCCATGGCGAGCAACAATCCAACGATTGTCATTCAGAATGCGCAATTGCTCGGACTGACGGAAGACGTGCCTGCCGAGGATTATTCGATTCCGTTCGGCAAGGCTGTTGTGAAGCGCGACGGCCGGGACGTCAGCGTCATAGCCTGTTCGCGCAGTGTTATTGACGCGCTGGAAGCGGCCGATATCCTTGAGAAAGAAGGCTTGTCCGTTGAGGTTGTCGATATTCGCACACTGGCGCCGCTCGACGTGGACACCATAGTCGCCTCAGTTGAGAAGACGGGCCGTATGGTAGCGGTAGACGAGACGTATGAGATTTGCGGCGTCGCCTCGGAGCTTATCGCCAGCGTCGTCACGCGCGCATTCTCCGCGCTAAAGACTCAGCCTGTAAGGGTGGGTCGGCCAATGACTCCGGTTCCGTTCAGTCCGCCTCTTGAGGCTGCAGTGAATCCCGGGACGCAGAAGATTGTCGATGCATGTCGCCGAGCTTGTAAAAGATAGCCCTGCTGCACAAACGCAAGGCGAGGATGAGCGGTTGAATGAATAAGGCGCTTAAGAACGCTGGCGGTGCATCCGTCGATGGGCGGTTGTTGCTTTCCATGCACCGCACCATGCTGCGCATCAGGCATTTTGAAGAGACTATACGCAGACTTGCGGCGTCAGGCGCAGTGCCGGGGCTCGTGCATTTATGCGCGGGGCAGGAGGCGACAAACGTCGGGATTATCGCCGCACTCGAAGATAGAGACTTCATCGCCAGCCATCATCGTGGACATGGTCACTGCATCGCCAAGGGCGCGCCCGTTGAGGGGCTCATGGCGGAGATTCTGGGCAAGGCGAGCGGCATGTGCGGCGGCCGCAGCGGCTCAATGCATGTGATAGATATGGAGCGCGGCAACCTTGGAACCAACGGCATTGTTGGCGGTGGAATACCGCTTGCTGCAGGCGCAGCTCTGGCTGCACGCGCCCGCGGCTCCGATGACGTTTGCGTATGTTTCTTTGGCGATGGAGCGTTGAACCAGGGCCTCTTGCATGAGTGCATGAACATGGCGGCAATCTGGAAGCTGGCCGTTGTTTTTGTATGCGAGAATAATGGTTATGGAGAATTTACCGCTATTGATGACGTAACTGCCGGCCCAAGCCTGCCGGGACGTGGAGAAGTCTTCGGCATACCCTCCGAGATGATCGATGGAATGGACGTGCAGGCAGTGTATGCAGCCGCTCGAAAGGCGGTTGATTATGCGCGTGCGGGGCATGGGCCATCCTTCATTATTTGCAACACCTGGCGCTTTGGCGGACATCACGTTGGCGACAAGCAGGAATACAAGGATGACGAGGAAACCAGGGCATGGCGTCTGCGCGATCCGCTCCTGAGATCAGCCAAAGCACTCTCTGCGGCGGGAATCGTCAGCGAAGAGGCGATAGCGCAGATGGAGCAGGATGCGATCAGCGAGATGGCTGCGCTTGCCGATGGCGTGAGAAATGGTTCTGAACCAGCGGCCCAAACGCTTCTGGAGCATGTTTATGGATGAATCGCGATTGATGAATTTTCGCGACGCCGTGCTTGAAGCGCTGTTTCTTGAAATGCGTGCCGACCCAAACGTCATTCTGGTTGGAGAAGACGTCGGGGCCGCAGGCGGGGTATTCAAGCAGACGCAAGGGCTATTCGACGAATTTGGCGACCGCCGCGTTATCGATACGCCAATCTCTGAGCCGGGTGCTTTTGGGATGGCGATTGGCGCAGCGATGAGCGGGATGCGGCCAGTGTTTGAGGTCATGTTTGGCGATTTCATGACGCTCTGCATGGACCAGCTGGTAAATCAGGCCGCGAAAGTAAGGTATATGTCGAATGGCGCTGCTCGCGTCCCGCTAGTGTTGCGTACAACAATGGGCACGGGCGCCAATCTGGGACCTCAACATTCGCAGGGGTTTTATGCATGGGCGGCGCATACGCCGGGGCTCAAGGTTGTTATCCCGTCGAACGCTGCTGATGCTGGCGGACTTATGCGCGCAGCCATTCGCGATGATGATCCGGTGCTCTTCTTTGAAGATCGCCTGCTTTACAATTCTTCATGCGAGATCGCTTCAGGTTTGCCGATTGTTCCTATCGGCAGTGCGCGGATTGTCCGAGAAGGTCGTGATGTTACCATCATCGCGATCGGGCGTATGGTGGCGTTCGCACAGGAGGCTGCCGACAGGCTTGCGAAAGATGGGGTCGATGTTGAGATTGTCGACCCACGCACAATACTGCCGCTCGATGAGGCCACCATTGTCGGATCGGTCAAGAAGACGCATCGCGCCATCGTGGTCGACGGCGCGCCGCGTGCGTATGGCGTCACCGGTGAAATCGCCGCAACCATAATGGAACAGGCCTTCGATTGGCTCGATGCTCCAGTCATGCGCATCGCCGCGGTTAATGCGCCAGTACCAGTCAGTCGGTCGCTTGAGCCACTTGTGCGGCCAGACGCAAACACAATTGAAAACGCTGTGCGGGCAGCGATTGCTTGATCAAATCGGGCCCGAGACATGCGCAAACGACCACGTAGCTTGTTTGAACAAGAGCTGGGGAGGTTTCCATGAGCAAGATATCTGGCAAGGCTTTCGCAATCGCATGCATTGCCGCGACCGCAGGTTTTGCGCCGCAGGCTCATTCCGAGGATTTCTACAAAGGCAAGCAGATCAAGCTGATTCTTGGCAGTGGCGAAGCAAGCGGCGTCGATATTCTTGGGCGTATTGCGGCTCGTCATCTTCCCAGGCACATCCCGGGAACTCCTGTGATCGTGCCACAAAACATGCCTGCGCCTGAATCCATTGCGGTCGCTAATCACATTTACAATATAGCAGCGCCTGACGGGCTTTCGATCGGCGCCGGATCATCAGGTCTTTTTAGTCGGGCTATTTCTCAACCCAACATCCGTTTCGATCTAAATAAATTCACATGGCTCGCCAACATCTATAGCGCGACAGTGATTATCTGGATGCGGAGCGATTTTCCTTGCCAGACCTTTGAAGAATTAAAGAACTGCCCGGAGCCATTAAAGTTCTCCGCCACTGCACGCGGGTCCACCGGTTATGGCCTTGTGCCGGAGCTGATGAAGGATGCCATGAAGATGAAGATGGATATCATCTATGGCTATAGAAACGCCGACGCTGATCTTGCGGTCGAACGCGGCGAGGCCCATGCTTCCGGAGGAGATTTGATTGGCTTCATGGGAGGTCGTTCGGTCCAGATGATGGATGAAGGTAAAGTCAAAATTTTGGTGCAGGTCGCAGGACGCAAGAGCCCGCAATTGGAGAAGCTCAATGTAACCTGGGCGATGGATGTGGTGCCTGAGGAACACAAAAAGCTTTTCGCGATGTTAAATCCGATTCTCGATCTTTCGCGACCCTATTTTGCAGCGCCAAATACACCTTCTGATAGAAGCGAAATCTTGCGGACTGCTTTTGCAAGGCTGGTAGACGATCAGGCTTTTCGCGCCGAAGTGGCGAAGGTGGCGCGCATAGAGCCGACATTGACGCCCGGCGCAGAAATGGCGGATCAGATCACCGCTATGCTCAATCAGCCCGAAGACGTCCGTAAGCGCGTTGTTGAACTGCTTCAGGGAAACTGACCAGCTTATGGAATTATCCGATGAAAACGGAATCGCGCCTGCGAGTGCGCAAGGTTTGCGTGGAAGGGTAGCAATCGTCACTGGCGCCTCGCGCGGCGTTGGGCGCGCGCTTGTGGAAGAGTTCACGGCGCAGGGGGCGCATGTCGTCGCGGTTGCTCGCGGCGCGGAGCTGTTGAATGAACTTGCTACGAAGATTGGGCCAGCGTGCATTCCTTTTGCTTGCGACCTGACGTCAAGCGAAAGCGTTGAGAACCTTGCGCGTTTTGTTGATGAAAAATGGAAGCGTCTCGACATATTAATAGGCAATGCCGCTATCATGGGCCCCAGAACCTTGGTATCTGCGCTAGACGAATCCGGCTGGGCTCATGTCATCGACACGAACGTCACCGCTAATTGGCGCCTCGTTCATGCGTTTGATCGCTTGTTGCGGGCAAGCTCTGCAGGTCGCGCGATATTCATGACCTCGGGCTCTGGTTCGCGCGCGCAGATGGCTGCAGGGCGGGGGGCTTATGCGATTTCCAAAGCTGCGCTTGATGCGCTTGCGCGCACTTATGCGTCAGAAACTATTGAAAGCGCTGTGCGGGTCATGCTCGCCAATCCCGGTCCGCTGCGTACGGGTTTGCGCGCCTCCGTGGCGCCGAACGAAGATCCCATGAGCCTGCGAACGCCTGCCGACTTTGCTCCGAAGGTTCTGGAAATGTGCCTGGAGTCCTGGACCCAGACTGGTCGCATCTACGATTTTCCGCTCGACAAGGTTTTGGATTTCGTCGGGCCAGCATGACGGCTGGGCGTTCATGATTGGAGAATGGGCGCAGTAAAATTTAATTGAAATAAGCTGTGGCCTATAGAAAAGGGTTGGGAAGCGACATGAAAGTAGAACTATTCCTTGATCGCTGGGGCGTCGTGACGACGGTTTTGCTTTCTACGGGCTTAGTGTTTGGATCCGCTTTCTCCAGCGCTACTAACGCCCTGGCGCAGAGTACGCCTTCTGATTTTGCGGGAAAGACGATTTCTGTTTACATTGGTTCCGACGCGGGTGGCGGATATGATTTCTATGGTCGGCTGCTTGCAAGGCACTTTGGGCAACATGTTTCAGGAAAGCCAACCGTCGTTCCGCAGAATATGCCAGGCGCTGGCAGTTTGAGGGCCGCGAACTATCTTTATAACGCCGCTCCAAAAGATGGAACGGCGATTGGAATCATCACGCAAACTGTTGCGCTGGAAGAATTGCTGGGCACTCCCGGAGTGCAATATCAATCAAACAAGTTCAACTGGATTGGTCGTCTAACGCCTAATATTGATGTTAGCGTGACTTGGCACACATCCAAAGGCAAGGATATCGAGAGCTCCAAATTGCATGTGATCCCGGTCGCCGGAACAGGTGCGGGGAATGTCGCCGAAGTTATGCCACGTGTTCTGAATGAAATAATCGGCACGAGATTTAACGTCATTGCTGGATACAAGGGCGCGAACGCGGCCATGCTCGCAATGGAGCGCGGCGAAGTAGACGGCGCTGCAACTTCATGGGCTAATCTTAAAATCTCGAAGCAGGATTGGCTCAACGAGAAGAAGATAAATATAGTCGTTCAATATACGCCAGAACGACATCCGGAACTACCGGGCGTGCCCGCGCTTGTTGAGCTCGGGCGTACAGACGAGGACAAGCAGGTGCTCGCGCTTTATGGAAGCACGGCGATAATTGGTCGCTCGTTCACGACGGCGCCGGACGTCCCTGGCGACAAGATAGCTATGTTGCGTAGCGCATTTGACGCTATGGTTCGAGACACGTCGTTCCTGAGTGAAATTGAAAAAGGCAAGCTTGAGTTCGAACCGTTGTCGGGCATAGAGCTGCAGGCGATTATTGCAGAAGCGCGAAATTTGTCAGAAGCGGTCAAGGAGCGTGCGCGCAGGGCGCGTGGCTTCTAGGTAATGAACGCAATGAGGATTACATATAATGGTGGGAAATGATCTAAAACTAAAGCCATTGTCTAGTTCCCTCGGCGCCGAAGTAACCGGTGTTGACCTTGGGCAAAACATCTCAGCAGAAATTGCACAGAAGCTGAGTTTGGCGCTCGATCAATACACAGTCCTTCTGTTCAGGGATCAGGACGTAAGCGAAGCTAACCAGGTGAAGCTAGCAAATATCTTTGGTGAACCGTCATTGCGCTCGCGTCCGGACGATATCCGGTTTGAAGACAATGAATACGCTCGTGCTATCGCCCTTGTGACCAATATCCGCAAGGACGGGGTACCGATTGGTTCGTTGCCGGACGGCGAAATGTGGTTTCATCACGATGGATGCTTTATAGAGGCGCCGTACAGGGCGACAATGCTATACGCTGTGCAGGTGCCTGATCGAGGCGGGGACACGCAATTTTTGAATATGTATCGCGCGTACGAGCTTCTACCGACCTCCATCAAGGCGGCATTGAAGGATAGAACTTGCCTTCGTATCTTCGATTACAAGACTTTGTCTGAGGCGCCTGACCCTGAAATGAGTTTGGAGGGCGTTCGTCATGCGCGTCATCCGGCAGTCATCAAACACCCCAACAATGGCAAGACTGCGCTCTATATAAACCCTCTTCTCACAGCGCGCATTGAAGGCCTGCCGCGCAACGAGAGCGATCAAATCATCAAGGAAGTCTGTCGCTATATTGAGAATGAATCGCTGATCTACGCCCACAAATGGCGCCCATGCGACATGGTGATATGGGATAATTGGGGCTCCGTTCATGCCCGCACGGATTTCCCTGCGGACCAGACGCGCCTTATGCGTCGGAGCATTGTAAAGGGCCGGCCGCTCGCGGCTGCGTAGATTCCGCGCTTGAGACGACAAGGGCAGGCCTGCTTGAACTATGAGGCACATGAGCAGGCCGGGTAGATTTAGTTGAATCGCCCGGCGGCGGCCCATTTGGCTACGTAGTCGTATAGATTTTTCGTAGCGTTGGCGTATGAGCGACCGGTCACCTTTGAGCAAGGTTCGCAGCCGGTTTGTCCATGTACGGCGCCCTCGATGACTACGTAGTCCTTATCCTTGCTTGCCGATACATCATAATGAATTTCGTTATCGGCGATGAAGTAATGCGCGCCCATCGCCGCTATCAGTATTGGTATGTTGATTTGGCGCAACGCGCATGGCGTCGAATTGTTGCTTGAGCACCAGTCTATGTCGACCATTGAATCGTTGGCGCGAATTGCATTCGCGCTGAGGAACGAGGTTAGACTCAAGAACATGGTTCCATTCGAAAGCGTCTTGTCGAGATGGGCATTTTGCGTCAGGGGTACGCGCACTGACGTCACAACTTCAGTTGATATTGAACCATCATCCTTGATCAACTTCTGTGGTCGGGTTGAGCCGGGATGAACGGTCATTGAGAAATCCATCAAGCGTGCGCGGTTGCGAAACACGATGAAAGGCGCATCATCTGTTGTCGATGCACGACCGGCTGCAACGTCCGCCTTGATAGACTGGGCCCTGTCTATAAGGCGATTCATGCGAGTTGCCTGCGCTTTGAAATAGCGGTCGAGGAATTCCGGCGCATAGACTGAATGTCCGGCGGAATTGAAGCCGTTTGCCGGGCTGAAGGGATCCAGGGCGGGATCTATTTTCTCTGGATTGTTCTCATCGATGACTGCTGGATTGAGGCTGCGGAGCGCGTTAATCGTATTCCCGGGATGGGCGTCCAAAAGGAAAAGTCCATCGGCTTTGGGTAGGTCTTTTAACGCATCTGAACATTGGGTCAGCTTGGCGGGTCCCCTGCAGAAGGAAACGCCTTGTTCCGCCGTAGCTTGGTAGAAAGACGTCGCTGGCCCTCCGCCCGAGAAGCCAATGAGGACAACTTTTGTTACGCCCGGCTGCTTGCGCAGGTATTCGACGCCTTGCTTGATGTCGAGCGCAACGTTCTCAAAATCAACGATCGCTTCGTTGTTGTCGGAACGCGGATTCATACCCAACGCAATGAAGCCGCGCTTGGCCAGTTCACGGTTTCCGATCATGTTCATGAAGTTTGATGTTCTGTGTATTGCGAGAAAGGCTACGTTCGAAACAGGGCCGGCATCAGGACTATAGAGAGCCCCCTTCGTTGCCGATGGCGAGAACTGAACATAACGCGGATTGCTTTGCGCTTCGGCGCCAGCGCAAAGCCCGACGATAGCGGACATCGCTGCAAATATTGCCTTACCAGTCATTTTCTTCTTGCCTTTCAGGACGTGTGGAAGTGTAGGTGAAGGCGCGCATCCGTCAAAAAAATAGAAGTGAAAAACACCACCCTAAGCAGCGCAGAGTCTCAGACCTTTGTCCCTGAAGAATGCAGCGACTTTCGCGTCAAAGTCCTCCGGTTTTTCGATATTGCATGCATGTCCTCCACCGACGATTGTGACATGGCGCGCATCTGGGATCAGACTCGCCGTCAAAAGGCCTGCCGCCATTGAAATGTCGTGCTCGCCGTTCACGACTAATGTCGGTGCTTTTATATTAGGCAGAAGCTCCCGCATGTCGCACCCAAGCCGCGCGCGGAAAATGTTTGCTATGCATGGGCCTGACAATTGATCAGCGCGTGCGTTGAAAAGACTTAAAAGCCACTGGCCGCGAGCGCTGTCTGCAAACGCAGGCGATACGCAATCACGTAGATGTTGTAATTGGTAGCCTGGCAGATCTTGAGAGAGAAAGCCCTCGATCCGTCTCGTCATATTCGGGGAACCGGCGCTTGATCCGCCAACGAGTACGAGCGCTTCCACCAACTCAGGCTCTTCAAGCGCGATGAGCATGGAGATGCCTGAGCCCACGCTGACGCCGAAGAAGGGTGCGCGCGTCACGCCCTCATCGATGCATACGCCGATTACGTCTCGCGCCATATCCGCCAACGCGAATGGGGAATTGGGCTTGTCTGAGCGTCCGTATCCTCGCAAGTCGATTGCAATCACCCTATGGAAGGCCGAGTAACGCGCTATCTGGTGCATCCAGAGGCGGTGATCGAACGGATTAGCGTGCACCATCACCAGAGGCGACCCATCTCCATATGTTTCATAGTAGATACGCAGGCCGTTGTTAACGCTATAGGGCATAAACGTACTCGCTTTAGAGTTCAGTAACGCCACGCGCGTCGGGAGACTGGCCCAGTT
>CANJPM010000032.1 GCA_947476075.1 Beijerinckiaceae bacterium | reverse complement strand
TAGGGGCAACGCAAGCCATTCTGCTCATTGCGGCCGAACCAGAGCGAAACGCCGCGGTGAGCGCAAAACTCGTCGATGAAACCTACTTGTCCTGACGTGTCGCGGAATGCGATCAGCCGCTCGCCAAGGAGCTTCACACGTAGAGGTGGGCAATCGGGCTCAGGCAGCTCCCCGGAAATGAGAACAGGGATCCAGAAGCGGCGCATTAGAACGCCGAGCGGCTCACCCGAGCCGGTGTGCGTTAAGAGGCTGTTGTCTTCAGCATTTAGCATTCGCTTCCCCCATTTTGGTTTGACGCGATGTCACAGATGCGCCGAGCGCCAAAATGTCCTCCCCATGATTGGCTCAAGAGAGCGGCCTGATAGCCCCAAGTGAACTCCCGGTCAGCTTTCAGATACATCAAGGGGCGCATCGCCGCAGTCTTTTTCTTGCAACAACGTGCACTACATAAACCGTTAAGCTCCTGCCTGAATGAACAGGCCGAATTCACGTCTGGGACCATGTATTCGGCGTGGCGGAGGCAGCGGTTACATGTCCGGATTCGTCTTTTGGCGCCGAAGGCGACTGGGAGCTTTCGTGGACCGCCTCCGCAAACGATCTGTTTAACACTTGACGCTGACCATTTGAATTGTTTAGCTCGCGAACAGAATTGTTTCGGAACGAGGGAAACACCTCGCGCAACAGCGCCTGAACATATCATCCAGGCGGGAGGAAGCATGAAGATGAATTCAATCAGCTCCGGTTTGGCGCTCGGCACTCTTGTACTGGCGGCAGCCACACTTCCCGCTCGCGCCGAGTCCGTGGCCGAGTTTTACAAGGGCAAGACGATCTCAATGATCGTTCAGACCACCACCGGCAACGATTATGACAACCGGGGGCGCATGTTCGCGCGCTATATGGGCGATCTGTTGCCTGGCAAGCCAACGATCGTGACGCGTAATATGCCCGGCGGCGGTGGCGTCGTTGCCTCAAACTGGCTGGCAAAAGTTGCTCCGCGCGACGGGACCGTCATCTCGATGCTCATGCAGACCGCCAGCATGAATCAGGCACTCGGCATGGGTCATATTCAGTACGACGTGCGTGAATTTGGCTGGATCGGCAACACATCAGACACGCCAAGCGTCGTCACAGTCTGGCATACGCTGGGCGCGCGAACGATCGAAGATGCGAAGAAGCGCGAGATCTTGCTCGGCGGCACCGTTGGCACAGCCTCCGTGATTTATCCAAACGTGTTGAATGAACTCGTGGGCACCAAGTTTAAGGTGGTCACCGGCTATCCAGGTGGGAACCAGATAAATCTGGCGATGGAGAGCGGGGAGGTTCAGGGCCGCGGCTCAAACTCGTGGTCATCGTGGAAGTCCACGCGCCCGGATTGGGTAGCCGAGAACAAGATCTTCAATCTTGTGCAGATTGCACTCCAGCGTGCACCCGATCTCCAGGACGTGCCGCTGATGATGGACTTGGCGCAGAACGCCTTTGACCGCGACTTGCTGCGTTTCCTCTCCGCCGACACCGCCATCGCGCGGGCTATAGTGACGACGCCGGGCGTGCCCGCCGATAGATTGGCCGCGCTGCGCAACGCCTTCGACGCATCGATGAAACTGCCAGCTCTCATCGATGAGGCCAACAGGCAGCAAACGGATCTCGCGTGGCTTGGCGGTTCGGAAAGCCAAAAGATCGCGGCCTCGATTATTGAAACCGATCCGAAGGTTGTCGCTCGCGCACGTGATATCGTCGGCACGCATGCGAAATAAAGACGTGTGACGGGAGGCGCGGCGGATGATTTGCCGCTGCCCTTCGTCGTCAATTTGCTGATCGTCGACGAATTCGGTTAGACCTCCTAACAGGCTCAAACGTCGCCGAAAACAAATGTTCGAATTCAACCACAGATCCCAAACGCTTCAACCGGCAATAAAACGATCCTTGGGTAGGATCACTTTTCAGGCGCCAGAGCAGTACGAGCGTGCGTAATTCCCTCACTTGTGCGCGGCAGGGAATCAACAGGATAACAAAACGCTCGACTGTCCGGCTTATTTACGTGCCGTTATAGATACGCCGGAGGCGTTCGACGACGTCTGGCGGGGTTGCGTAAAGCCTTTGGATTTCTCGCTGTAATTCTTCGCCAGAGCGTGGCGAGTCTATCAATAGTCCCTGCTTTCCGGCTTCTGTGCGGAACTCCGAATCGTTGATTGTGTCCATGAACGCCTTGCGCATGGCCGCAACGCGATCTACGGGCACATCGGGCGGCAACACGAAAGGCCGGCCAAGTGAGAGCGGGCCATAAGCAGCTGCAAATAATAGCTTGTCTTTAGGCTCAGTAATAAGATCGTCGCCATAAGGCGTATCACCAAGCGCAGCTTCCTTTTCGGGACCATACTGGAGCAGGACCCGCACTTTCTTTTCGGTGAGCCAGCTTTTCTTCACAGAGGTGAGAGACGACCACATCGTCAGGCCATACGTATCTATCTCCCCGCGCTCAACAGCGAGATAGGCTTCGTTTTGTCCCGGATATCCCGCGATGACCTTGATTCTGGTGCCAAGTAGCTCGTTCATAATGCGTGAATAAAAAGCGGGAGCCGAGTTCACGCCGTTGGCGCCTGCGGTCATTTCGTGTTTTTTCACATCCTCAAGCGTTTTAAATGGCGACGTGTGCCAGACAAAAAGAAGTCCGGTCTCGATTGAAGGCGTACCAAGCCAGTTCATCCTAGTGGGATCGTAATCAGCTTCCTTCGTTCCAAACAAAGGCTCCAGCGGCGCGTTGTTTTGTAGCCCGCCCAAAACTGTACCATCGCGAGCAGCGGTAGCCGCAAGGTGCTTGTTTGCGACGATACCGCCGGCGCCGGGCAGATTTCGGGGAATAATGTTTGGCTGGCCGGGTATGAACCTCCCCATGTGGCGGGCTATGCTTCGCGAAAGTGCATCATAGCCGCCGCCGGGCGAGGATGAGATGATCATTGACAGGTTCTTGCCTTGATAGAAAATTGCGACAGGATCAGCCTGCGCGGGCAGTGCGAGCATGCCTGCTGCAACAAGGGCGAGAGCGATCATCAAAGCTTTCGTCAGGGACGACCTGACGTAGCAGATGTAATTGTTCATACGCATTTGCGTCCCTCTAAACGTTAGTTCACCCGCAAGAAATCGTTGAGCGTCAGATCGTCTGCAACCTCGCCCACCTATTGCGGACGCGAGAAGCTGCAGGCCCATTTGTCGGGTGCCTGGCTCAGCGTCGCCTGCGCGGCTTCGTTACCAATACGCCGGTACTGATCGCGATGACTTGGTCGCGTGCTTCGATGACGCCAGCGGCTGGCGCTGCGGCCACACCTCCGGCGATGATGACCTTGCCGTCACGCTATAGCCAGTGTTGACGTTGAAACCCAGCATGTTTCCTCCCCGTCCGGGCAATGCCGGCACATTGTTCGCTCTTGATACGATGATGTCCGATTGGGCTGGACGAGACAAGACCGCAAGCGCATTCAACGACAAAGTCAAATGCCAAGCTTCAATGACGCGATGACACCCGGAAGGCGAATTTAAAGGTGCTTCAAAGCCGGGATCGGCGAAAGGGTATCCTGCAATCTATCGTTTACGGTCGATAGAACACTTCCCTCTGAGTTCATGAAAACGCTGCTCTGAGAATGCTTTCTTTCATCCTTGTTCTGGTTCATTTGGAGTTGCATCTGGTTGTTCGCCGCTTTTGGCGGGATACGATTCTGGATGTAGCCTCCGACGTAACAATTCTTCATAGAATCGGCGAATATGGCCAATCGGGTAAACTGGTTGTCGAGGCGCGCCTCTCAAACCGGCGCTTGCAGCATCAGCTGAAAGCCGCTTAAACTCAAACGAAATTCTCCCTCGCGAAGCGCCGCGATTGTCTCAAGATGTCTGATGACGGACATATTCAGGGGCAGGGAGAAAGTAGGGAGAGACACATGAAGCGCGTGTGGAGACAAGCTGCATTTATGTCGGTTGCGCTCGCGCTGGGCGTGACGCCGGTTCTCGCGCAAGGCGCAAGTGAATTCTACAAGGGCAAGACGATCACCATTGTCGTGGGGATTGAGCAGGGCACAGGCTTTGACCTCTACGGTCGTGCGCTTGCACGCCACATGGGGCGCCATTTGCCGGGCAATCCAACAATCATAGTCAGCAACATGCCCGGGGCAAGCGGCCTCGTGGCGTTCAACTGGCTTGCCAATGTTGCGCCAAGAGACGGGACCGTTTTTGCAACCGCGTCATTCTCCGTGCCGTTTGAGCCCATGTTCGGCAATGAGGCCGCGCGTTTCAAAGGTCCGCAATTGAGCTGGGTCGGCAATATGGATTCCGGCGTCAGCGTCTGTCTCGCACGCAAGGATTCCGGCATCGATACATGGGCCGATGTTAGAAGCCAGCCACTCACCGTCGGCGCCGCGGGCCGCGGGGGCGCGATCAGTCAGGCGGCGCGCACGCTGATTGAGCTCGACGGCGCCAAGCTCAATCTGATTGAGGGCTATGTCGGCACTGCCAGCGTAAAACTCGCCATTGAACGCAATGAAGTGCAGGGCATATGCGGCCTCTCCCTGTCAACGGTTCGCTCACAATGGCGGGATCTCCTGGACAGCGGCCTTGTGAAAAATTTGCTGCAATTGGGCGCGAAGGCGGACCCGTCGCTCGTCGGCGTGCCATTCATCTTTGATCTCGCAAAATCAGAAAGCGACCGCCAACTCTATAATCTTATCTTCGGCCCGCAGGGGCTCGGTCGGTCATTCGCTGCGGCGCAGGACGTACCGGTAGATCGGCTACAAGCTTTGCGCGCAGCCTTCACCGCTACGATGAGTGATGAGGTCTTTCTGGAAGATGCACGGAGGGCGAAGCTCGACATCCAGCCGCAGACCGGCGAGGAGGTGCAGAAATTTGTGGAGGCAACTTACGCCTCACGCCCAGAAGTAGTGGAACGAGCAAAAAAAGTATTGGGGCGCTGAAGCTTTCTGTACTCTCGCCTGAGAACGAAAGATATTTATGACGAAGCGTGAAGCTTGTTCATGGGACCAAAAAGAATATCGCCTTTTCTGGAGTTTCAGCGGCTCGACAGGATGCGGCACTCATATCTCTAAGCCGAGGCGCATGAGCCCAAGGTGGCGACAATGTCGAGCGTCGGTATTGGCGCAATTCGCGGATATGCTCAAAGGTCAACGTCTGAAACTTAATCCGAGGGACGAGCATGGTTGTTTTTGTGGCCAAGAAATCAGAGTTCCAGAATGGTGATCGTCGCATCGTGAAATCAGCGCGCGGTGAAATCGGCGTATTTCATCACGAGGGCGCGTTCTACGCCTACGCTAATACTTGCCTGCATTCTGGTGGTCCTGCCTGCGAGGGGCTTTTGATGCCTAAGGTCGTGGACATCATCGCGCAAGACCTCACTTATCAGGGCCAGGATTTTGACGAAAACGAGATGCATTTCGTCTGTCCATGGCACGGCTGGGAATATGACATTAAGACCGGTCAGAGCATAGGCGACCGACGGCAATATCTGCGCAAATATGAGGTCGTCGAGCGCGACGGCGATGTTTTCGTCATCGACTGAGCGGAGAAGATCATGAACGACTACGCTAAAGCTAAAAGCAATGTCCGCGAAGTTCGCTTCGACGAATTCTCTTCCTCAGGCTCGCTCATCAAGGCGACTGAGCAGGCCCATAAACGCAATTATAAGGACTTTCTTATCGTCGATGTTGACTCTCATCATTATGAGAGCGAGTCCTACAACGAAATCTTCAAATACATTGAAAATCCCGTGATCCGTCGGCAGGCGCTGGAATCGGCGAGCCGCGGTGGACGTTCAAGCATGCTCGGCGGGTCGGTGGGCTATCAGGACATCGGTGGGCGTATCACCCGCCATTGGCTGCGTAAACATGAGAAGACCGAAGGGCCGCAACACCGGGATATCACCACGACCCTACGCTGGATGGACGCCATGGGCGTCGATTACGCCTGCCTCTTTCCCACGCCCATGCTGTTTCTGGGGACGCATCCGCAGGTTGAAATAGAAGTTGCGATGGCGCGCGCTTATAATAGCTGGCTTTGCGAAACCATCCTCGAACATGAGCCGCGTATCATTTCGATGCTCTATCTCCCGTTCAATGATCCTGAAGCGACGTATCAGATCGTTAAGGATTTTGGTCACCGCAAGGGCGTCAAGGGTTTCATGGTCACAGCGCCGCGCTACAAGCCCGTGCACGATAACGCCTATATGAAGACCTATCGCCTGCTGGAAGAGATGGGGTTGCCGATCTCTTTCCACGCAGCGTATAACTGGAATGATCAGTCGTTGCAGCTTACCAACCGGTTCATCGGCGTGCACGCGCTTGGCTTTATGTGGTTCAACATGGTCCACATGACGAATTGGGTGGTGAATGGTCTTCCCGAACGCTTCCCAAAATTGAAAGTGATGTGGATCGAAAGTGGGCTAACGTGGGCCTACAGCCTGATGCAGCGACTGGATCATTCCTACAAAATGCGTACCTCAGACTGTCCCTCGCTCAAGCGCAAGCCCAGCGAATACATGCGCGAGATGTATTTCTCGACGCAGCCCATGGAATTGCCAGATGATCCCACGATTCTGGAAGCTACTTTCAAGATGATAAACGCAGAGACGCAGCTCGTCTGGTCGTCCGATTACCCTCATTGGGATTTCGATCTGCCTGGTGTGATCTATGATCTGCCATTCTTGAATGAGCAATCGAAGCGCAATATCCTTGGCGCCAACGCTGCCAAACTCTTCAATCTTGATCCCCAGCCCGTGAAAAAAATACCTCCGTTGGCTTGACGCGCCAGCTTCTAAAAAACTTGTGTCATCGAAACAAAAGCAACGAATATGTTTTCACGATATATCCGCATGTGGCCGAGATGAGCGGATAGAGACGGCTTGTCATGAAGTGATTTCGGATTGGCCCTGATTGGGCTACTAAAACATAAAGGCAGGAGAGGAAAATGGCTTTGCTAACTGGCCGGGTTGCCGTCGTTTCCGGTGGCGGTGGCGATATTGGCGGGGGCATCGCCCGCCGTTTTGCCAAGGAAGGCGCTGCTCTTGCTATATGCGATCTGTCGCTTGAGAAGGCAGAAAAAGTCGCTCGTCAAATTCGTAGCGACGGCGGTCGCGCCATTGCTATTGCGGTGGATGTTTCGCAGGCTGAGCAATGCGAGGCGGCTGCAATGCAGACGGTCGTCGAGTTTGGTAAGATAACAACATTGGTAAATGCATCTGCAACGGTTTCACCCGATGGCAATGTTGAGAAAATCGCCCTAGCCGATTGGCGGCGCGCACTCGATGTCAACTTCACGGGCATGTTCCTCATGTGCAAATACGTTCTGCCCCATATCCGGGAGGCTCGCGGCGGTGCGATTGTAAACATTGCATCCAGTCATGGGCATTTTGGTCTACCCGGTCGCTCCGCTTATTGTTCGACAAAGGCGGCGGTAATGCATTTTACGCGTGTTCTGGCTATTGATTACGGGCCCGAGAATATACGCGCCAATACGATCTCGCCCGGTCCTATCGATACTGAGCGATCCTTGCGTCGATATGGTACGCGTGAAAACTCTAATCGTGTTCGTGGCGTGGGCCAGGTGCTTGGGCGCACCGGCACGGTCGAGGAAGTAGCCGCAGCTGCCGCCTTTCTCGCTTCCGATGAAGCTTCGTTCGTGACGGGCACGGATCTTCTTGTCGATGGGGGCCAGACGTCCTTCAAGGGATCTTCGCTGGAGAGGTACGGTTCATGAAGGCGGCATTCATCATTAGCGCTTGCCTTGCGGCTATAGCGCCGACGCAATGCATCGCCCAATCTGATTTTTATGCGGGGAAACGCATTACCATCGTCGTCGGATCGGATGTGGGCGGCGGCTACGATACGCATGCACGGGTCATGTCACGTCATCTAGGCTCTTATCTTGCTGGAAAGCCGAATATCATCGTGCAGAATATGCCGGGAGCCGGTTCAATTGTGGCGACAAATTATCTGGCCAATGTCGCACCGAAGGACGGCACTTATCTCGGGGTAATCCAGCGTACCATGCTAACTGCAAAACTCGCTCGACTGGAAGGCGTCCAGTTTGATCCGATGGAGCTGGGCTGGATCGGCAATCTTACGACGGAAACGGGCATGGTCGTATCGTGGCATAATCATCGGGTGAAAACAGCAGAAGATCTCTTTACGTACGAGTTGATTGTTGGCGGAGCGGGCGTCGCCGCCGATACGGAAGCGACGCCACGGCTGCTGAATGCCGTTATTGGGACCAAGTTCAGAATCGTTTCAGGATATCGCGGCAACGCAAACATATTACTTGCTCTCGAAAATGGGGAGATCGGCGGGCTTGGCGACTGGGCCTGGCCTAACATCAAAACACGCCGTCCCGATTTCTTGCGAGATCGTAAGATCAATCTCATCATGCAGCTTGGATTTGATAAGCTAAGCGACGCACCCGCTGACATCCCGCTTGTGATGGACTTTGCCAAGACCGATGACGATCGCAAGGTGTTGCAGCTCTATTTCGCACAAAAACAGGTCGCTCGCCCTGTCGTTGCACCGCCTGGCGTGTCCGCCGCCCGCTTGAAGGAACTACGCTCTGCATTCAACGCCATGGTGCAAGACAAGGATGCTATAGCGGATGCAGTTCGCTCCGGCGTTGAAATAAGCGCTACCAGCTATGAGGATGTCGGCAGGGTTATGGCGCTGATCGCCGCAACGCCGCCGCAAATCGCTGACCGTTTAGCGGAGGCTCTCAAGCCCCGTTGAATTAATGCTGAACGAGGATAACAGCAAACAAGCGTGGGCGGGTGCCTGTTCATCGCTCCTCACTTCATCCACCCGCTTCATCTCAGCGCAGAGAATGAAGGGGAGACAAAGCGCCACAGCGAGGCGCCGATCTCTTTGTCTGTAACCAGCGCTACACACACCTCCGGTTTCTTCGAGTCGAGTGGAAACTCGGGATTCTTCATCGTTGCCTGAAGAGCCGCGCGCAGCGCGCTTCATCAGCTATCTTGAGCTCGTCTGAATAACGGTATGTCATTTCAGAAATGACGAAGAGAAAAAAATAGTAAGTAACAAACCCAACCTTGAGGAACTCATTTCGAAGCTACGTCACGTACACGCGTTTTAGCACCGGGACAAAAGCATAGCAGACAAGGCTCAGCCATGGGGACGATTGAGGTCAATAACTATATATGGCGTAAAACTGCCGAAAAAACGCAAGGTGCTCGCGTTTCTATCTCTTGACCCTCTGATGTATAGGCCTTTTTTAGCGCCACTGCGCTCGCCTGTAGATTTCATCAACCCAAGTAGGCGCGCTTTCAACAAAAGTATGAGTAACCCGTCTTCATACTGGACGCGTGAAAAGCAGGCATGATCTCACTCCCATAAATGGTCAAGAATTGTTGAAGGTTGCCATCGAAGAACTGCAGGCGTAAAAATATTCTAGCCATAGAAGGAACAGCAATAGAGTGAATTAAAGCGCCCCAGTAAACTCTTCAGGAACCTGTCACGCCCGCTGCGTAACTGCGATCATCGTATAATCTGGATCGCTAATGAACATTTCAGCCCAAGGACACTGGCGCTGCAACAATGCGAGCCGCTCTTTGCCTTCCTTACCCATACCCACGACCGGGGAAGTCATCACCGGGTTTCCTCCAATCAGGTCATCAAGATCGATCTTGAAAGCATTGAGATCATCAACCGTCACACCGATGTGGTCCATGCCTGTTGGGAGTATGCTCTGACCAACAAAGTTACGAATATCGTAGGGCATTACGCTGAGGGTTACCCGTCCATCCGTAAGGTAATGACTAGGGTCTCCAGCATGGCCGTTTTGCTCGCTAAATCCGAAGATGTCGCAATAAAACCTGGCCATCTCGTCCGGTCGCATAGTGCGCACAGCAACATGACTTATAAATCGCGCGTTCTGTTCTCCACATTGATCCTCATAAACATGGCTGCGATTTTCCATCTTCTTCTGCGACAAATCAAACACATTTCCGTCTGGATCATTAGCAGTGATGCCCGCAAATGGTCGATTTCCAGGACGCTTCACCCATAAGGCGCTTGGGTACTTTGAATTCATCTTGTCGAAGACTTCTTCGACAGATTCCACCTCGACGCCAAAATGATCAAGGCCGGCAGGGCGGCCAGGCTTGCGTGGATTAATGTTTAGCCCGACATAGCCGTCGCCAATCGTTAGCGCAGAGTGAGGCCGCACCTTGGATGAACTGGTCATGCCGAGCAGAGATTCGTAAAACTTGCCGAGAAGGGCGTATTGTGAGCTGACAATAGCGACATGATTGATCTTGCTCGACATGATTAACTCCAAATCTAATTGATTTTGGCGGCTTGGGCGGTGGCGCGCACCACGTCGCGATTGAGCTTATATGCATCCTTGAGGATTTTCTCGACATCGACGCCCGTGACGCCACTGATTTCGAGGCGTGATTTTCTGGCGTGTTCGAGGAATTTGGAATCGCTTAGGGCTGCATTAAAAGCCTTACGCAAGGCTGCTACTCGTTCGTCAGGCACTCCGGCAGGCGCGAGGAATGGTCTGTCCATGATCTGTGGGGCGAGCGCCAATTGTAATATCTGACGAGTCCGCTCGTCGCCGGCCCTCTCTTGTAGCGAAGGAAGATCTGGCGCCTCTTTGCTCCGTTCGAGAGAGAAAACGACTGGTACTTTGACTTTGCCTCCAGTAATCCATTCCGGACGCGTCGACTCCAGCGACGCAAATCCGCCGCCGCAACGGCCATGCACTTCACCGCGCTCCATGGCGAGATAAATGTCATTGCCGCCTTTGTACCCGGAGATGATCTTGATCTTTGTTCCAAATAGCGCGTTCAGCATCGCTGGATAGGTCTCCAGCTGCGAGCCGGAGCCTGTGCCGCCGACTACAAATTCCTTATCAAAAAGATCTTGCCACTTTTCGATCCCGGAACCGCTCCAGGCTACGCAGATTGCATCGGATCGCGTCATTGCTCCGATCCAATTCATCTCAAGCGGCTTGAAATTGGCTCCGTTCAGCTCAAAGAGCGGCGCAAATGGCACGCCTGAATGAACAAGTCCAAGAACGCTGCCGTCTTTCGGGGCCCCGGACTGGAAATACATCATCGCTCTTATGCCGCCGGCTCCCGGCATATTTTGAATGATAATATTGGGTTTGCCTGGGATATAGTTTGTGAAAAACGGGGCAAACGCGCGCACATAGGTGCTATAGCCGCCTCCTTCGCCCGCACTTAGAACAATCGAGATTGATTTGTCTCGATAAAAATCAGCGATGCTATCGGCGCGGGACGCGCCAATGCCGGCGTAGAATGAAAAAAGTGAAAGCAGCATCGCGCAATGACGCATGACATTCCCTCCCAACGCCTTTCATGAATCGCTTTCTTGCAACCCGGCGGCTTAGTGAACATACTAGGCTCTCCTCAATGGTAGTCAAACATGCCAATGCTGCGGCCGTTTAAAGGAACGCGCGGCATTATGAGCGCCAATATTATCGAATATGTTTAGAATGCCACCCGGATATTGGGCGTGGAAATCGATAGAAATTTTGGTGGGTCTCCCAGTTGTAGATGGAAACGCGCAGGTCCAGGGTCAGTGACGAAAATTGTCCTCTCGCTCCCTCACGGAGACCTGCTGTGGTTCTGTGCCTAAATAGAAGTCCGTTGAGGTATGACGAACTGAGCTGACACAGTCCACTATTGAGACGATATGGCTGAAGCGCGGCAGAAAATAATATTGAAATTTCAGCGCTGATATTGCCACAGTCTTCGATAGCTCTTGTTCCCCCTATGGCGCTTATCTTTAAGGTAAGTCCGGGCGCCAGACACACCGCGCTTTATGTTGCATATTCCTTTCGCTCATCTATCATTGTGGAAAAATACTTGGAGGAGACATGGCATGTTCAGTCATCAGCTTTGCGCCCACCTGTCTGGCGCTCGCCGCTTTCGTCGGTATCGCTGCGAGCGGCGTTGTCGCAGTTTCAGCCCAGGCGCAGACGCTGGATATTCTAACGGTTGATCGCCTTGTTGAGCACACGTCTACTGTTCCTGCAATTAAGGGAGAGAGCGTTAGTTTATTCGTGCGCGAGCGCATCGCTTCCACCATGTTGGAGCAGCCGGCGGGCGCCGCCTTCGAACGTAAGGTTGTTCTGATGGTGCACGGCGGGTTCTCGCCTGCGACAATCGCTTTCGACGTTCAATACCGTGACTATTCGTGGATGGAGCAGCTCGCCCGCGAAGGCTTTGACGTGTTCACCATGGACATGACGGGCTATGGTCGCTCCACACGCCCGCCGCAGATGAACGATCCTTGCAATGTCATGGCCGAGCAACAGAAGGCGCTCTCGCCAAAGTTTTTGCCGGCCCCATGCGCACCCAATTATCCGTTTGAACTAGTCAATAGCGACAGCGAGAGTGACGACATCAACGCGGTCGTGGATTTTCTACGCAAGCTGCGCGGGGTCGACAAGATTTCGCTGGTGGGCTGGTCTGGAGGCGGCATCCGTACGGGCTCGTTCATCGGCCGCCATCCGCAGAAGGTCGATCGCTACGTTATCTGGGCCTCCTCCAATTACAGCCGCAAGAATCCGGATGAGCCTCCGGCTTTGCCAGCGACCGGGGCGCCAACGACATTCCAGACACGAGCCGTGGGCACGGATCTTCGCTGGATAGGCACGCAGAAGACACCCGGCATGATAGAGCCTGGAATGCCTGACCTCATCGCGGCGCTCAATCAGCTCGCCGATCCTCTTGGCTCCACATGGGGACCTGGCGGATTGCGCGCTCCCACGCGCACCTATTGGGGCTGGAACGCCATCGGCGCGAAGAAAGTTCAAATCCCGACGCTCATCATGGTCGGCGAGCACGATGCGTTGACGCGATCAAACCTTGAATTGTTCGAGGATCTGGGCGCAACAGAAAAAGTTTTTCTGGGCGTAGCTGGCGGCACGCACTTCATGAACTGGGAGAAGCAGCGCCGTGTTTTGCATGAGGCATCCATCGACTGGTTGAAGAATGGTTCATTCAACGGTGCGACGACTGGGACGTTCCGCGCTGACGAGAATGGGGTGATAGCCAGGAAGTAGCTCGCGGTGTGAGCGCTCCGGGATGAAATAGTCACCGGTTCATGCTGACCTTGGTATGTATCGATTCCATATCTGGTCTGTTATAACTGCTTCTAAGGTTCGTCTAATCGCTAGGGATTGGCGCCGATTAATTTCTCCCATGTAGCCAGTGAATAGTTCTGCGTAATCTCTGCAGAACGGCTTTTGGCCCAGCATTCCCTGCGAAGTCTGCGCTCGGATGAGCTCGCTTTGGGGCGACTAGCAAGAGTCCCCCACTGATCTTATTTTTGCTTAACCCGGATTATTTTTTTGCAGGGCAGGCATGAACTTCAGAAGGCTTAGCTCAGGTTTTTATCGATCTCGATGCCATGCACCCTATTGCAAAGAGAGCTCTTGAATAGCGGTTTTAAGCTATTAGCAACGATCTTGAATTCTCATCAAAACTAATACGAACATTGTTTGTCGGGAACCTTTGAACCCGAATACGCTTCGAGTATTTCGTATCTCAATCAGAGTTGCGACCAGTTTGGAGTCGTTTGCTGGCGGTGGGAAGGGCGCCGGCCTTAAACCTGCTGGGTGGGATATAAATAAAACGCTTCGGGGGCGCTGCGGGTAGCCTGCCGTTAAAATTTTTTACTTCCACTAAGGCGGAAAGTTTGAAAATTATCCGTCGTGTGACCTAAGTTAGGGCTGTAGCCGAATGTTTTCACGTGCGTCCGCAGCGGATATTCCAATTTTATCCGAGTATGGACTAGTGCTGGTTTTTCGAAGATGTCGCCCAAACCAAGTGTTTTGAGGAGATCGTTGGTGTCGATCCGAAATTCCACGATCGTAATAAGCGAGCCGTCTAAATGAGCCGCGAGCTTGATACTTGCATAACTTGTTAGGTTCAAAATTGGGTAGTACCATCTTGAAGCAAGATTGCATGAGATAGTCCGCTGGGAGACAAGCATGGGGTTTTTCGGTTCACGCCGACGCCGCCTTCGGGCAGAGCCGTTGTAACCTTTGGTTGGTCCGGCCGCATGAGAGCTGGAAGAAATCCTCAATGATAGTTCTTGGGCTTACACATTCACGCTTGACGACATTGCTGAGGTAATGTTGGCTGTTTATCGATTTCACATAAGCGGAACGCCTTTGGTGGAGATGCGTCCTGATGATTTTGTGCTTTGGAGGGTTGCAAGGTCATTGCCGATGCGCGTGAGGAATTACTAGAAGGTCGCGGGTTCGTGTATCTGCGGGGCTTACCGGTTCAATCCATGAGCGCCGAAGATGCGGTGACCGCGTATCTGGGAATCAGTCTGCATATTGATCAGCCGGTATCCCAGAGTGGGCAAGGGCACATCCTTGGGCATGTTAGGGATTATGGCCGTTCTATTGATGATCTCAATTCGCGCGCCTATCAAACGACGGCTAAACTTGGGTTTCATGCGGATCATAACGACTAAGTGGGGCTTTTGAGCCCTCGGACTGCGAAGGCGGGCGGAGCCAGTCGCTTTGCAAGCTCTGCGAATCTCTACAACCGAATACTCGCATCGCGTCCAAATGTGGTGAAATTTCTTTATGAGGTTTTCTACTATTGCCGCGGTGGTGAGATCCCAAAAGGAAAAGAGCCTTGTTGCACTCAACCTGCTTTCAGTTTCCAGGACGGTTATTTCAGCGCGCGAGGATTGAGCTCGTACGTACTTAAGGCGCAGCGCTTGCCTGGCGCACCTGCGTTCACCGAGGTCCAGAAGGAAGTCATCGCTATCTTTAGGAAGACTGTCGCCGAGTGCCCAGTAAACCTCTACTTTCAGCCTGGGGATATTCAGCTCCTTCACAATTAAGTATTTTTACACTCACGCTCGGCTTACGAAGACTGGCCTGAGCGATATCTCAAACGCCATCTCTTAAGACTGTGGTTGCGCGACCGATCAGGCAGACCGCCGCCAGATTCCGTACGCAAAAACTTCGTCGGTTTTTCAGTCGAGGGTTTAATGCATTACGTGCCGGTTGATGGAATGTCGGCATGAGCGTGCGTAGTGAGGCTATTGTGGGAGAAACGAAGTTCAAGCGCACATGTTCGCTGTTCGGGGTCGCTTTCGCAGGCTCATTGCTTGCAATTTTGACTGCATCTTACATTCAAGTCCAGCCTGTTGAAGATTTCTGCAAGAGCAAGAGCATTCGGTTGCCGATTGGCTTGGGCCGGGCGGCGGCGACGATATCTCCGCTCGCACTGTCGCTGCTCATATTGGTCGCCACGTCCCGGCACCATTAGCTCGGCAAACTGCGGCGGGCAACAGCCAAAGGCTCTGTGCTGACGGCGCCATGCTATTGTCTAGTTTAAGGGCCAACAAAGATTTAAATGCAGTAGCGGTTGAAGGCGCGTCCTACGAATTGTTACAATCACCAGAGCTCGTGGAATCGGCTCTTCTGTTGATGAAGCTTATACACGTGTAAGACTGCACGACGTCTTGCTGCGCGCAGATGCCGTCGTACTTGCGACTGCGACGGACATTTCGACAATCGGAATAATAGGTACGAGGGAATTATCATTGATGAAGACGACGGCGGTTCTGCTCAGCATTGGCTGGGGAGAGCTGTTGACGAGAGGGCCCTTGTAGATGCGCTTCGTTCAAAGCTCATTCACGCAGCTGCACTGGAGGTCATTGAGATCGAGCCGCTTCCTCCTGAAAGTCCCTTGTGGGACTTCGACAATATGATTGTTTCTCTGCACATCTCGGGAGCCGGCAAACACGATTATGGACGTTTCAAGGAGGTAATTGACAAAATTTTCCACATATTCGTTCAGAAGAATCGCTGTGTTATCTTGTCGATCGGGTGAACGAGCCAATTCTGAAATGGCCGACAATAATAAAACAAATTTTCCCGTTGAGGCCGGAATAAAGTTATTTTAAATTCTGAGTTGACTCGGGCATAAATAGTTTGTTGTTTAGTAAGATCTGCATTTTTTTGTGGCTTAATCTGCTTCTGAATGCTTATCGATAGAGTGAGATAAGATCTAGCGCGCGACGCTGGGACACATAAACACAGGGAGGTTAGAATGTCTGAAGATGGTATCGTGCGAGATGGATTATTGCCTGGGGACCACGTGATCGTAACAGGCGGCGGAGGCGGCTTTGGACGTTCATTTTCAAGACGCTTCGCAAAGATGGGCGCTAAAGTATCCGTCTGGGATTTGAACCAGGAAAGCGGCGACGAGACTGTACGCCTCGTGCGTGACGCTGGAGGTGAAGCGACATTTTTCCGGGTGGATTTGTCCAGCGGCCCTGATATTGAGCGGGCCGTTAACGCGACCCTGCAGGTCTATGGTTCTCCGTACGGACTTGTTAACAACGCAAGCATTTATCCGCGCGGCAGCCTTCTCGATATGAGTGTCGCTACATTCGAGAAGACGTTGTCGGTTAACATCACCGCTCCGTTTCATCTCATTCATACTTTTGGCTCCGCGATGATAGCAGCTCGTCGGGGCGTCATCATCAACATTGCTTCTGGTCGCGCTCTCGAAGGCGCTGTAAATGGCGCCAATTACGCATGCTCAAAAGCAGCGATTCTCAACCTTACCAAGACCGTCGCTCTTGAATGGGCCAAGCATAACGTAAGATGCAACACTATCATTCCTGGCGTATCCTTCACAGCGCAGCCACTTGAAAACACGACTCCGGAGGAACTTATCGCTCGCGGCGCGGCGCGTATTCCTCTTGGACGAATTGGTTACCCCGAAGACGTCGCCGGACTGGGAGCATTTCTGATGAGTGCGGATGCTGCTTACATGACCGGACAAGCCGTCGCTATGAACGGCGGAATGATCCTTGTGTCCTGATTTGTCCTGCCTGCGCAAACGGCTGTCATTGGAGTAAAGAAATGCACTTCTGGAAGTGGATAATTGCACTCGCTCCAATCATTGCGTCTACGGGAATGGCGCCTGCCCGAGCGCAGAGCGTTGAAGAGTTTTATCGCGGCAAGACGATCTCTTTCATTGTCTCCTCCGCAGCCGGTGGCAGCTACGACTTAATGAGTCGAACTATTGCGCGCTATCTGCCAAGGCATCTACCTGGTGGTCCGACTATAGCCGTGCGGAATCAGCCCGGCGCCGGTGGTATTGTTGCTGCTAACGCACTCTTCAGTACAGCTGCTCGGGATGGTTCAGTAATTGGCGGCTTGCAGGGAAATGTCCCCTTTGAGCCGATGCTCGGTGTAAAGGAAGCTACATTCGATCCGCGGAAATTCAACTGGCTTGGCTCACCGAGCGTCGAGACCTGCGTACTCACTGTGTGGACTGAATCCGGCAGGCATTCATTAAGCGACATGCGCGCAAAAGAGATGACCGTCGCGTCAACTGGAGCAAACTCAAATCCAAGCGTCTCAGCTCGTTTGATCAATGAGCTTTTCAGGACAAAAATGCGGCCTGTTGTGGGATACACGGGTATGGCAAATTCCATGCTGGCCATAGAACGGCGAGAAGTAGATGGGCATGCCTGCATTCTCTGGGCGGCGATTAAATCGCTAAGGCCGACGTGGGTTGAGGAAAAGAAAATCATACCCATGCTCCAATGGGGAGCGATCAAGGAGCCTGCCCTTCCGCAAACGCCATTTGCAATGGATCTTTTGACAGACGAGCAAGATCGCCTTCTATTGGAAGCTGCATCTGCGCCTTTGGCGCTGGGGCGTCCATTCCTTTTGCCTCCGGGGGTTCCGCAGGATCGTGTGGCGGCGATGCAAAAAGCGTTTATGGAAATCTTCGCCAATCCGGAGTTCAATGATGAAGTTGTGAAGCAGCAACTTGAGGTTAATTCACCGCGTTCAGGGGCTGAGGTTCTTGCTCTCATCGAGCGTGTGTATGGAATGCCGAGTGATGTTGTGACACGTCTTCAGAGGCTGGCAATCCAATGAATTGCTGCCATTCTGACTTCTGTAAACGAGCAATGCCTCTAACTTCCACTGAACTTAAACAAGGCGCGGATGGCCGACAGCACGATTGATCTAAGCGTTGCGTTTGAAGAACAAGAACAATGAAGCAAAAGGAATGATAGCATGTCAGGCCTCTCCGTTACGTCATTTCAGGGCTTTGCGATCTCCATATTTGCTTGGCTGACGCTCGGCGGAATCTCTGCTCGGGCCAATCCGACAGCTCAGTTTTTCGAAGGCAAGACAATCGCTTTTATCGTCGGTGCGGCAAGCGGTGGCGGCTATGACGCACAGGCGCGATTGCTTGCAAGCCATATCGGCCGCTTTATTCCCGGGTCGCCAAACCTTGTGGTGCAGAACATGCCTGGGGCCGGGAGCTTGCAGGCTGCAAACTTCCTTTACAACATCGCTCCGAAGGACGGCGCGACCATTGCACTCTTGCAACGGGGCATTCTCTCCACTCGCTTTGTGAACCCTGAGGGTGCGCGATTCGACCTCGGAAAGTTCAATTGGATCGGCAACCTGTCCCCAGAGGCGGGTGTCTTGCTCGCCTGGCATACGACGCCGTTTCAAACATTCGAGGACTTAAAGAACCAAGAATTTCTTGTCGGCGGCACGGGTCCGATGATCGACACGGAGACGACCCCGCGGATCCTGAACGCTTTACTTGGCACGCGGATCAAGGTCATCACAGGCTACAAAGGAACGGGCGACACCTCGCTCGCTATGGAACGGGGCGAATTGCACGGGATGGGCGATTGGTCATGGTCGAATGTAAAAACCCGCAGGCCTGATTACTTCCGCGATCATAAGGTAAGGGTTTTGGTGCAGGTCACGGCGGAGAAATTGTCCGATCTGCCTGACGTCCCAAGTGCGCGTGAAATGGTGACAAACGAGGAGGATCGTAAAGTGCTCGACCTGTTCCTCGCGCAGAAAACGGCGGCCCGTCCCATCGCCGCGCCCCCCGGCGTTCCGGCAGACCGTTTGAAGGCGTTACGCGCTGCGTTTGAAGCAGCTACGGACGATGCGCAATTCAAGGCGGATGCGTTACGTCAGAAGCTTGAAATAGAGCCCATGCCAGGCGCACAGGTGGAGAAAGTAATCGAACTATTCGCTCACGCACCCGAAGCTCTCGGAAAGAGGCTTAACGCAGCAATCTCTCCGAAGGAGTGAAAAGCCCAGCGGCAGATAAACATCTTGGGTCGTCTTGTTCATGAGAGGGGCGTATGGACGCCACAGAGTATCGCTTAACAGCGGTAGCAAGGCGCAGCACGGAATGTAAGCGACCGGCGATCACCGGGGCTGGAGGGGTGCAGGCGGCGCAGCTCGCGCTCCACCGCTTCACGGACAGAGGAGGTCAAAGCACTTATCTCCGCCGCAAATGTCAAGCAATTGCGGAGGATCAAGGAGGGCCTCGCGGAGACCAATGATCCACCCCCATTGAATTGGTCCACACTGAGGTCTGTCTTTAGGCATACAGGATGACCAAAATGCCGAGAAAACGCCACACGCCAGAAGAGGTCGTCGCCAAGTTGCGGCAGGTCGATGTATTCGTCTCACAGGGCCAATCGGTCGCGGATTCGGTTAGGGCGATTGGGGTAAGCGAGGTGACGTACTATCGCTGGCGTCAGCATTGGCCAGACCCCATGAGTTGATCCAGTTGTTCTGTTAGCTGTCTATTGGGTTTGTAGCTAGCGCTGGGGTTGCCGGGCAAGCTGGTTGGTGGTGCGTATCCGACCAATGTAGAACCTCTGGTGCAGGCGGGTGATATCGCAATAATTATTGGGCCTAATCGTATTGTAGCGCCGCCGCCAACGCTCGATTATGATCTTTTCCTCCGTCATCGTGTAGGAGATATCGCACTCAGAAGTCGATCATGAATAGGCGCCAGTTTTCTAGACACACTTGGTGCAATTTCTGCTGCCGTTCGAAGTCGAGGGGTGACAGCATTCCGTTCCTGACATGTTTACACTCTGGATTTAAGAGCATTTCGATGTAATCTAACACGATCTCTCTTGCATCTGCAGGGATATTGTAATTCCGGCGCCTTATCCTTTCGCGCTTGATCAGGTTCAAGAAGCTCTCCGCAACCGCAAATTCGTGGCAGTTACCACGGCTGCAGAATATCTCTTACAGGCAATCCCTTCGTCTTCGGCGCAGGGTAAAAGGGCCGACGAAAACTAACGCTGGAGATGGACCAACAATCCCAAGCGCTTCAGCAGCTCAAAAGCCATACTTCAGGGCGGACCACTTTTCAGGGGTCTGGCCACCGACGCTAGCGGGCGCGCCTGCTCGCGTCGTCGCGCCATAAAGCAGAGCGCCAGAAAAAGACGATCACGACCGTCATGAGGAGGCCGAACAGGCAATACGCAGCCGCCACGGCAGCGAAGCCGTATCGCGGCAGCAAATATCCGGCCGCCAATATGCCCGGCATGTTGCTGTAGATCGCGAGCATGCGCACGCCCATGATGCGGCCGCGGAACTTCTCGTCCGACCTGCGCAGGAGAACGGCCGCCATGGATACGATGGCGACGGATTGCGCGAGGCCCGCAAAGAACAGAACAGCCATGCCCGCATCGGCCGTCGTCACCTGCGAATAGACGATCAGAACGAGATACCATCCGACGCTCGCATAAATCATCATTCGCGACGGACTGAAAAGACCGCCGAATCGTGTCATCGCGATCGATCCCGCCACCGCACCCAAGCCAGCGCAGGCGCTCATATAGCCGAGCGTTTGCTGATCGGCGGCGTAAACTTCCTTTGCGACATACGGCTGAAGGCTGCTGATCAGCGGAAAGGCAGTCATATTCAGCAGAAAGGCCAGCGTCATCGTGGCTAGCAGATAAGGCGTCGTGGCGACATAGAAGATGCCCTCCTTCAGGTCGCGTAAGGGCGATTGCGGAACGAATGCCTTTTTCTGCGCCGCGCGCGCGAATTGCGCTGCGCCGGTTTGTAGGGTCAGCAAGCAGCTCGTCAGATACAGACAGGTCACAACGACGTAGGCGGGCCCCATTCCCAGAAAGGCCATAACGCCCGCCCCCGTGAGTGCGCCGGCGATGCGCGCGGAATCCTGCGTCATGCGCTGGACGCTCATCGCGCCCATCAATTGCGCTTGCGGCACGGTTTCGCCCACCAGCGCCGTTCGCATGCCGATGTCGGACGGGCGCACCATTCCCATAAGTGCTGCGATGCCCAGCACGACATAGGGATTGATGAGCTGCGTCAGGGTCAGGCCCATGATGCTGGCGGACAGCAGGGCGTATAAGCCGCGCATCGACGACAGGAGCTTTCGCTGGCCGATGCGGTCTCCCGCCACGCCGAACAAGGGCGAAAGCAGCGTCCCCAAATACTGCATGGAAGCGTAAATGGTCAGCATCAGGACCGATTGCGTCTCGACCAGCACATACCAGCCGAGAATCAACGTCTCCATTTCGAACGCCCAGGAGGCGCACAGATCCGCCGGCCATTGGAACCTGAAACTGCGGATCCGAAACGGCGCTAGGAAGGAGCCGCGGGCGGCGTCGCTCAAG
>CANJPM010000031.1 GCA_947476075.1 Beijerinckiaceae bacterium | reverse complement strand
CAACCTGCCGAAGCTTGGCTACAATTTCTTCCGCCTTGTGTTTCTTCCTGGGCATTCCACGTTCCTCCATCAGGCTCAAAAGCCATACTTCAGGGAGGACCACTTTTCAGGGGGCAGACCAAAATTCTTCGGAACTCGACGAACGAAATAGTAGGTGCCGTTCTTTCGCTGGGTGTAGGAACCATTTTTGTACACCAGTTTGTGCGCCTTCCGCTAAAAAAGCCAGAAAGTCGAACAAAAACAATGGTGGTGGCGCTCCCTGCGGGAATCGAACCCGCCTTTGCCGCGTGAGAGGCGGCTGTCCTGAACCGATAGACGAAGGGAGCTCAGGCCGCCCGAGGGCGAACGGTCTTCTCTTAGCCGCGTCAATGCTGGCTCGCAAGCGAAAGCGGGCAAGGCGGTCACATTTTTGCGCGGACTACTCGCCGGCTGCCGCTGCGCGCTCAGATTTGGACCCAGCCACGGCGCTTCCCGGCATTTGCGCGCCCCTGACGGCAGATGCGCTCGCTGGCCCGGCGATGCGCAGCACTTCGGCTCCAAGCTCTGCGATCGCCTGGCGCAACAGCTCGTCGCCCTCAGCGGAGGAGTCCTTGAACATTGCGGAATTGGAGGCGCGGCGAACGTTGGCAGCTTGCGCCCGCAGGCTATCGGCCTCGCCTCGAGCGGGCTCCAGCGCGGCGCTTGCCTGCTCCAGCAGCAAGCGCGTCCGGGTCAGCTCGCCTTCAAGATCTGCAATGGTGAGCCGCAGAGCCTCAATATTGGTTTCAAGAGCGCTGATTTCGAACCGCTGGGCTTGATCCAAATCCAGTTGGGCCGCAGCCTGTGTTTGAGCATCGGATGCAAGCGCAAGAGCCTCGGTCAGCCGCGCGCGCAAATCGGCGGCCTCGTCTTCAAATGCGGCCATAGCGACCGCGCGACGACCAAGTTCAATCATGTCTTTGGCGTGTGCTTGCTGAAGAGTTTCGGTGGCCTGTTCCATGCGGCGGCGCTCGACGGCGAATTGAGCGCGTAATTGATCCCGCTCAGCCACGATCTCGTCCATGGACAGCGGCATCTGCATTTCCAGCCGCCTGCGCGACAGGCGCAAGGCGCGCCGCCACAGAGCCGGCAGAAACAGGAGCGTCAGAAGTGCCGCAAAGAGGAAACCTGACGCAAATACCATGATTTGTTCGATCACGCGCGCAGCTTGTAACTAACAACGGGCCAAATATAACCATTGCATGAACTATGGCCCAACGCAAAGCGGCGCCGAACAACAATCGTTCGGCGCCGCTTTTTTGCTAACGGAATCGCTCTGATCCGGACGCCAGGCCCCGTTCTTCAAACGCGCCGCGTCAGAAAGGATTCCAGGTCGAGTTTTCCGTGAACTTCAAATATCCAAGGTTCACGCCCAGCCGGGCGCCAAGGCCGGCGCGAATTGGCACCACCACGACGTCATCAGCTGTGAGCGCGGTAAAGCCAAAGCCCCCGATCAGATAGGCGGAGCCGTCCAAGCCGCCAAAACGTCGATAGATCGCATTGCGAGAGGGCAGATTGTAGACGAGCATCATTGTGCGCGCGCCGTCCGCCCCCGCATCAAAGCCAATTGAGGGACCCTGCCAATACAAACGCTGGTCGCCGGCATTGCGCGTGTACATAACGCCCTCGCCAAAACGCAGACCGGCCACGAAAGCGCCGGACGCCTCCTGCCCCAGAATGTAGGCGTTGGGTTGACCCCAGCGGCGCGTCGCCTCCTCGACGACGGAAGCAAGCCCGCGCGAAACCGTGCCGAAGAATTGGTGGCCATTGTCAACCAATTCGCGGGACGTGAAGCGCTGCGGGCGCGCCCCTTGGGCCAGGGCTGGTCCCACCAAACCCGCGGCGGACCCTGTGGCTGCGACGGCGCCGGTCAAAGTCTTGATGGCGTCCCTGCGCGAATACGAGCGCATGCATGTCTCCCGATAAACCCAAGCCTCACGTTCATCACGCCGGCGCAAGGTGAAACTGCGGGCGAAACATGGCTGCGGCATGGCGCCGCAAAGTGTTTCACGCCGAAGGTCAAAGATGGACGAAGAGGGTTAACGATCCGTTCCCGATCTTTGCGCGAAGTCAGGAAAACAAACATGTTTCAAACGGCTTGGCGATCGTTTCCGGAGCCGGGACTGCCTGGCGGGCGCACGTGCCCCCAAGCGATGAAGCAGGGATTGCGGAACCCCTGCCCGGGATGACCGTAACTCAGCGGCCGCCCGGCCTCGTCAACCACGAATCCACCCGCCGCCCGCAACACGGCGTCGCCGGCAGCCGTGTCCCATTCCATGGTCGGTCCAAAGCGCGGGTAGACGTCAGCCTGACCTTCCGCCAGCAGGCAGAATTTCAACGACGAACCCATGGCGGTGCGCTCCCTGACGCCCTGTGAATCAAGAAACGCCTGGCTACGTTCGTCCAGATGCGAGCGGCTGATCAGCGCCGCCAGTTCGCCCGCCTTGGGGGTGCGGGCTCGAACTGGCGTCATCGCCTCTAACATCGGCGGCTCTTGCCCGGGCTCCGCCTCGCCGGCAAGAGCCAGCGGGCCCGCCGGATCAAGGTCAGAGCCGATCCAAAGCCGCGACAGGCGCGGCGCATAGACGGCGCCGGCACGTGGGCGACCATCGACGATCAGCGCTATATTGACGGTGAAATCCTGCGAGCCGTTGAGAAATTCACGGGTGCCGTCGAGCGGATCAACCAGAAAGAATGCGCCGTCGATGGCGCTGGTGACCCCGCGCGAGGCCGCTTCCTCTGCGATAACCGGCAGATGGGAGAAGTGCGTCTGGAGGCCGGCGACGATGATATGCTCGGCGGCCTCGTCGGCGTCGCAAACGGGAGAGGCGTCGGGCTTGCGCCGAACTTTGGGGCCAATCGCGCGCGCCTGCATGATGGCGCCGCCCGCCAGCACGCACAGTCGCGCCATTTCATTCAGGAGCAGAACATGGTCAATGGGGGCGGCTGCGGTCTTGCTTGCGGTCTTGCTTGCGGTCATGCGTCCAATCCCTATTGCAAAGCGCGCGCAAATCGATCGCTTAGCATAATCGGCGCACGCACATGCTGGTCAAGCCGCCGACGCACGTTTAGACCCAAGATCGTCGTCGGGGCGCAGCGTGATTCGCGCCGATCCTGACGCCAGTTTGCGTTCGGGCCACTGGCCCCTCTTCGCCCGCCTCGCTCACATTCGGACGGAACCCATGCCGGTCATTGAACTCGACGCCCTCGATCTCTCAGCCCTGCTCTGCTCGCGCGTCTGCCATGACGTGATCAGCCCCGTCGGCGCCATCGTCAACGGGCTTGAAGTGCTGGAGGAGGAAAACGACCCGGAGATGCGCAGCATCGCCACCGACCTCATCAAGCGCAGCGCCCATAACGCATCCGCCAAGCTGCAATTTTGTCGTCTCGCCTTTGGCGCTGCAGGTTCGGCCGGCGCCCTCATCGACACCGGCGACGGCGAGAACGTGGCGCGTAATCTCTTTGCCGACGATCGCACGACGTTCGAATGGAACGCCCCGCGCATCCTGATGCCAAAGAACAAGGTCAAACTGCTTCTCAACATGTGCCTGATCGCAGCGGCCTCTATTCCCCGCGGCGGCCTGTTGAAGGTCGATGTAGTGGGAGTGGACGACGCAACCTCGCTCACCGTCACTGCGTCCGGTCCCAATCTGCGCCTCGCCAGTTCGGTGAGCCCGCTGCTGGCCGGCGAGCCGGAAAGCGGCACGGTCGACGCCCACGGCGTGCAGGCCTATTACACGGGACTTGTGGCGCGCGCGAGCAACCTCAACGTCAAGGCCGAGACTTTGGAGGCCAGCGTGGTCGTCAGCGCGATTCCAGGTTCCGTTTCGGCCGCCGCGCCCGTCGCAGAAGCGCCGGAAAGCGGAACGCCAACTTAAACGCAGCAAGAAAACCTCCCCTTAACGTTCGTCCGTCATTATGCCTCCGTCGCGCGTGTTTTAAGCGACGGAGTGAGTTTTCATGGACGAGTTGCTCCAGGACTTTCTGGCCGAGAGCGCCGAGAACATCGACGCCTGCGCCTCGCAGCTCGTCGCCTTTGAGAGCGATCCGTCAAATGCCGACGCGATAGGCGACATCTTCAGGCTGATGCACACGATCAAGGGAACCTGCGGGTTCCTGGACCTGCCGCGCCTTGAGAGATTGACCCATGCCGCAGAATCCCTGATCGGCCGCGTTCGCGACGAAGGGATCGCCGCGCCGCATGTTGTAACGCTCATTCTGGAAGCGATCGACAGCGTTCAAACCATTCTTGGTCACATCCAGGCTGACGGCGCCGAGCCGGACGGCGTCGATTCCGGCCTGATCGCACGGCTTGAAGCAGCAGCCGACCGGACCCAATCGGCGGTTCAGGAGGCGCCAGCCGCCCCCTCGTCAAACGATCCGCAGGCGCCGCTCGCATCGCGTCCCACGCCGCGCGCAGCCTATCAGGACGCCGCCAGCATTCGCGTCTCCGTCGATTCGCTGGAGCGGATCATGCGGCTGGTGTCGGAACTGGTGCTGACCCGCAATCAATTGCTCGACGCCGCCAGCCGCCGTACCGATGCGCTCATCGATTCGCCGCTTCAGCGTCTGTCCGCCCTGACCAGCGACTTGCAGGACGGCGTCATGCGCGCGCGCATGCAGCCGATCGGGCGCGTGTTCTCGAAACTGCCGCGCCTCGTGCGCGATCTGGGCGCCGAGCTTGGCAAAAGCATCCATCTTGCGATTGAAGGCGAAGACACCGAGCTTGATCGGCAATTGATCGACGTGCTGGGCGATCCGCTCACCCACATCATCCGCAATTGCGCCGACCATGGACTGGAAAGCGCCGGCCAGCGCGTTGCAGCGGGCAAACCGGCGACCGGCAGCATCCATGTCCGCGCCTGGCATGAAGCCGGATCGCTGATCGTGGAAGTGCGGGACGACGGTCGCGGACTGGACGCGGATAAAATTCGCAGCGTCGCCTTGCAAAGAGGGATTGCCGGCTCTGAAGAACTCGCCGCCATGAAGGATGCGGACGTCTTCCGCTTCATTCTGGCCCCGGGCTTTTCCACGGCGACAAGCGTCACCAATATTTCCGGGCGCGGTATTGGCCTTGACGTGGTGGCCAGCAATGTGGCGCGCGTTGGCGGCTCGATCGATCTGGCCAGCACGCGCGGCGAAGGCGCGCGCTTCACGATCAAACTGCCGCTGACGTTGGCGATCGCACCCGCCCTTGTGGTGCGATGCTGCGGGCAAAGATTCGCTCTGCCCCAGCAGGCGGTCGTTGAGGCGATCTCCACGCACCAGAACGGCGCCAGCCGCCTGACCCGCGCTGGCGGGGCTTTGTTCGCGCAATTGCGGGGCGCTATTCTCCCCATCGTCGATCTGCGCGCTCTGCTCGGGCTTGAAGCCCTCGAAGACTGGGCGACCTTCAAAGGCCTCATCGTGCTGATGCGAACGGGGCTGGCGAGCTACGGTCTGCTGATCGACGAAGTGGACGACGTACAGGAAATTGTCGTCAAGCCGACGGATAAAACGCTCGCAAGCATTGGCGCCTATGCAGGCAGCACCATTCTGGGCGATGGCGCAGTGGTGCTGATCCTTGATCCTTTGGGCATCGCCGGCCTCAGCGGGCTTCAAAATGCTGAAAGCGGGCAACCAGAGACCAGGCGCGCCACGGCGCATGGGCCCGTCAATACGTCCCTGCTGCTGTTTCGCGCGGGTGACGGCCCGCAGAAAGCCCTTCCTCTATCGCTCGTCTCGCGCATCGTGATGGCCAAACCTGACGCCCTCGTGCGCATCGAAAGTGGACTGGCGCTGAACTATTGCGACAAGCTGATGCCGGTCGTGCCGCTTGTGGACATAACGTGCGAGCCTGAGCGCCCGGAATGGGCAATTCTCGTCGTTGGCGTCAGCGGCGAGCCCATGGGTCTGCTTGTCTCCAGCATCGTCGACATGGTGAGCGAACGATTGGAGATCGACGTCGCCGGAGCCTCCAGTCAGGTCCTGGGGTCGTGCCTCCTGCGCGGCGAGGCCACCGAGGTGATCGACCTTGCCTATTACATGGAGCTGGCGCGTCCCAATGCTTTCCAGCGCCGCCATTCCCGCAAGTTTGCGATTCTTCTGGTGGACGATCGCGAATTTTTCCGCGAGATGCTGCGCCCCGTTCTGGCGGCGGCCGGTTATGACGTGATTGTCGCGCAGAATGCGCGCGCGGCCTACGCCATCGCGCGCGAGGGCGCTGTATTTGACCTCGTTTTAACCGACATCGAAATGCCGGACATGGACGGCTATGCGCTGGCGGCGGCGCTGCGCGAGGATTTGCGCCTGCAGGTTCCCATCATCGGCATGGATTCTTATGTCGGCGCCGGCGTGACGCAGACGGCGCGCGCGGTAGGGATCGGCGCGGTCGTTGGAAAATTTGACCGCCGCGGCCTGATCGCGGCCCTCGATTCGGCGTTGCAGGAGCGTCCCTTCCGCGAGCTTGCGCTTGAGCAGCGCGTGCGCAAGGAGATTGCAGCATGACGCGCGTTGAGCTTTCCAGGCGCCCCACGCTCGTTTCCACACCTCCCGCCCGACGAACGAGCGCGGTCGAGCAATTTTTTACGGTCGTCGTCGCGCACGAACGAATGGGATTGCCCATTGGCTGCGTGCGCACGGTGTTTCGCGCGCAATCCATCGTGCCTGCGCCTTTGGCGCCGCCATGGGTGCGCGGCCTGATCAATTTGCGCGGCCATGTCGTCACTGCAATCAGCCTGAGGGCGCGCCTTGGAGCGGCCGAGTCTGATGAGGAAAACCCGCTCGCGATTGGCGTGGAGCTCGCGGGCGACACCTTCGCGCTGATCGTCGACGCCGTCGGCGACGTGATGGAGATCTCCACTGATGATTCCATCGGCACGCCCGCCGGCATGTCGCCAATGGCGCGCCGCATGACCACCTGCGTCTACCTGACTGCGTCGGGCATCTTGCCGATTATTGATCTGCACGCAGCCGTTTTTCAATCGCCCGAACGCATGGGCGAGATCTAGATTTTCTTAAAGGGGCCCTCATGAAACGCATACTTGTTGTCGACGATTCGCTCGTGATCAGAAAAGTAGCCCGACGCATTCTTGAGGGCATGCACTTTGATGTCGTTGAAGCTGAGAACGGTCAAACCGCCCTGGACTCCTGAGCAATTTCAATGCCGGATGCAATTTTGCTCGACTGGAATATGCCTGTCATGGACGGGCTGCAATTCTTGCGCGAATTGCGCCGTCAGCCCGAGGGCCGGACGCCAAAGGTGATCTTCTGCACAACCGAAAACGACGTCGCCCACATCGCACGCGCGGTGAATGCAGGTGCGGACGAGTACATCATGAAGCCGTTCGACCGCGCGATCATGCAATCGAAGTTTCAGGAAATTGGCCTTTGCTGAGCGCCGCGCAAGAATTCGACGCCAAAAGCGCCGGCGCGTCGCCCGATGCAGCTCGCCCCCATCGCAAACTGCGCCCTCAATTGGCGGCGATTGCAGTTGGCGCCTCCACGGGCGGGCCGCAGGCGCTTGTCCAGATTCTCCGCTCGCTGGCGGGCGGCAAGCTCAATGCAGCTGTGCTGGTGGCGATCCACACGCCGGCGGAATTCTGCGAATCAGTCGCCGTCATGATGGGGCGAGAAAGCGGACGCGAAGTCGTCATTCCAACCGGCCCTGAACTGGTGCGTCCGGATGTCGTCTACATGCCCTCGGGCAACATGCACCTGCGGCTGATGAAGAGATTGGGCGCCGCTTATGTCGAAAGCTGCGCAGAGCCTCATGACGTGCGCTACAGGCCTTGCGTCGACGTATTGTTTGATTCGGCGGCCTACGTATACGGACCTAGACTTATGGCCGTGGTGCTGACCGGAATGGGCGCCGATGGGCTCGAAGGCGCGCGCATGGTGAATGCGAGCGGCGGGTGCGTGCTCGCCCAAAAGCTCGAAACGTGCGTGGTCGAAAGCATGCCCTCTGCCGTCATATCCGCAGGACTGGCGCAAAAATCCGATACCCCCGAAGACATCGCTGCGCATATCCTCCTCCGGACAGGGACTCAGGTTAATGCGAGATAACGCGCCCACGTGGTTTGAGGTTCTGCGACGTGAGGTCAAGCGATCCACAGGCGTCGTGATTGAAGCTGACAGAGCCGCCTTCGCCGCCTCACGCCTGGCGCCGATCGCGCGCGATCTGGGATTTCCAGACATAGCCCACCTGTGCCTTGCCATGATGGGGCCGCAACGCTCGCGGATTCACAGCAAGGTCATCGATGCGATGATGATCAACGAGACGTCGTTCTACCGTGACAAGCTGCCATTTGAAGAATTCCGTGGCGCCATCATGCCGCAATTGCTGAACGCGCGCTCGGCAACCCGCTCGCTGCGAATCTGGAGCGCGGCATGCGCAACCGGTCAGGAAGCCTATTCGCTGGCGATGATGTTTGATGAGGAAGCCCGCCTGTTTGCAGGATGGCGGATCGAGATCATTGCAACTGACGTCTCGCAAAGCGCCATCGAGACGGCGCGTGCGGGAATCTACAACCAGTTTCAGGTGCAGCGCGGCCTGCCTGTATCCCAGCTGCTGCGCTATTTCACGCGCGCCAACGATACATAGACCATCGCCGAGCACATCAAGTCGCGCGTCCGGTTCGAGCAAATGAGCGTCCTTGACGAGACATCCTCGTCAGGGTGCTTCGATGTCATCTGCTGCCGCAATCTAATGCTCTATTTTGACGCAGACGGTAAAAAGACTTTGTTGAAGCGGCTGCACGGCGCTCTTGCCCCTGACGGCTATCTGCTGCTTGGCGCAACGGAAACCTCACTTGGCGTCAGCGACGACTTCATGGTCGCGCCACAGCATCATTGGCTGAGCGCGCGTCGCCCCGACGCGCACGCGCGTCCGGCATTGCGCCTTGTCGGCAGCTAATGACCGATAACAAAAAAGCGCTCCGCAATGCGGAGCGCCTTGTTTGATCGGCGGGGGCGTCGATCAGTAATTTAGGCCAATCAGGCAGTAATGCGCTCTTCGGATTCGTTGGGCTCGCGCAGCACGTAGCCACGACCCCAAACGGTCTCGATGTAATTGCTGCCCTGGCTGGCGTTGGCGAGCTTCTTGCGCAATTTGCAGATGAAGACGTCGATGATCTTCAATTCCGGCTCGTCCATGCCGCCGTAGAGATGGTTGAGGAACATCTCTTTGGTGAGCGTCGTGCCCTTACGCAGGGAGAGCAGCTCAAGCATCTGATATTCTTTGCCGGTGAGGTGAACGCGATTGCTGGCGACCTCAACCGTCTTCTGATCGAGATTGACGACCAGATCGCCGGTTGTGATGACCGACTGGGCGTGGCCCTTGGAGCGACGAACGATCGCGTGGATGCGCGCAACCAGCTCGTCTTTGTGGAAGGGCTTGGTCAGGTAATCGTCGGCGCCAAAGCCCAGACCCTTCACCTTGTCTTCAATTCCGGCCAGACCCGAGAGAATCAGGATCGGCGTTTTGACCTTGGCGACCCTAAGGGTTCGCAGAACTTCATAGCCCGACATGTCGGGCAGGTTCAGGTCGAGAAGTATAATATCGTAATCATAGAGCTTGCCGAGGTCGATTCCCTCTTCGCCCAAATCCGTCGTGTAGACGTTGAAGTTCTCGGATTTAAGCATCAATTCGATGCTTTGGGCCGTAGCGCTGTCGTCCTCGATCAATAATACCCGCATGTCAGGTCCCCACCCTTACCCCGTTGAAAAACGATCGCTGGCCATTCATGCGTTCGTCACGTCGCCCTCGAGGCGAGCTCCAAGTCCGTCACCGACGAACGTTAACGCTTAATAGTTAACAAACCGTGATTCACCCTGGCAAGCGCTGCTTGCAATGATGGCCCCAAAATCGAACGAGATCTCGTCAAACAGAGAGAAACCCGGCCAATCCGGCGCTGTGCCCGTTTCAAATCAGCACACCATGTTGCTCCAAAATGGGGCCAACGACGCGGCTGGGCTGATGACACATTCTTAACCGACCAGGTTAAGGAATCCTTACCAATCCAGAAAAATCACGAGCGTGGCAACGATACCTTGCCAAAAAGCTCAAAGAGTAACGAAAGAGCAACTTTGATCGCGCATGCTTAATGTGTCTCGCGGGTTCGTCGTCTCTGCGCTGTTGCGCAGTCAGTTTTAGTTTGCGTTGGAGTGTCGCGTAATGAAATCGCGGGATAGTCTTGTCCGCCTCAAGAAATTCCAGGCGGAAGAGAAGCGTCGTCGAGTCGCCCAGATCGAGGCCATGATCGCCGAGTTCTCGCGGATGGCCTCAGACCTCGACCGGGAAATAGCCGCCGAAGAGCAGAAATCCGGCATCACGGATCAAGCCCACTTCGCCTATTCCACTTACGCGCGCGCCGCTCGCGGCCGTCGCGACAATCTCAGTCAATCAGCCGGCGAATTGCGTCAGCAGCTCGACGAGGCGCGCGCCGCACATGAGGCGGCGCTGGAGGAAGTCTCCCGCGCACAAAGCCTTGAAGGCCGCGACAAGGTGGGAGACCGCCTGCCCGACGCAAGCCGGGACATCGGCCGCGAGACAGACGCACCAAGCCTGCGCCCGGCTGGCGCTTAAGCAAGGCATAACGACGCGATAGCCCCTGCGCGCGGCTTTTTTAACAAGCCGCGCGTGAAGCCCACTTGAATCCTGCGCAGGACCGTGCACGGATGAGGTCCGTCGGTACACCCGGAATGGGGGCCGACCGAATCATCGGTCGCCCCGCCGCAGCCCATTCAGGAGCCGCGCCGCGCGACGGCCAGCCGCGAGGGGAATGTGAAGCGCATTAACGATTTTATCTGGCCGACGGTCGGCTTGATCGCCGTCGTCTGGTCTGTTCGCCTTCTTTATTTCAAGCTCCAGTCGGAAGTCGCAGCCGACCCTGCCGTTAAGGCGCTGCTCGACGCAGCGGGCGTTTGGGGCGACATCCGCGTCATCTCATCCGTCATCGCCGAGAAGCTGGCTGGCCTGCCCGCCAGCGCCTATGTATTGGCGGGTCTTTCGACCTTGCTCGCCTATGCGGCGTTGGCCTGGTACGACCGCATTGCGCTTCTGCACATCAATCGTCAGCGTGGAATCTCGTTCCTCTACGTCGCCGTATGCTCGTTCGTGACCTATGCGCTGTCGCATAACATCGGCGCGTCGGTATTCTCGGGCGGCATGGTGCGGTTTCGCGCCTATACCGCCAAAGGGCTTTCGCCTGCGGAAGTGGCCGTGCTGGTGGGGCTTTGCTCATTCACATTCGGATTTGGAACAGTGCTGCTGCTCGGGCTGGTTTTGGCCTACGAACCCGAAATCCTGGCTCCGCTCGGCTCGCTGTCGGAATCGTTTGCGATCGGAACGACCGCCGGACGCTGGATCGGCTTTGCGCTGCTGGCTTTTTGCACCGTCTATGTCGTGGGCGCATGGCGCAATCTGCCGCCCCTCAAGATAGGCAGTTTTGAATTGATCTATCCGCGCATGCCCATCGTCGCCCGCCAGCTTGTAGCCGCGCCGATGGAGCTGATCGGCGCGGCGGGCATCATCTATTTCGCGCTCGCCCACGAGAACGTGTCATTCATGCTGGTGCTGGGCGCGTTCCTCCTGTCCTTTTCCGCCGGCCTGCTGTCGCAGGTGCCAGGCGGCGTGGGCGTGATGGAGGCTGTGTTTCTGGCGGTAATGCCGCAAGTGCCTGCGACGTCCGTGTTTGCCGCGCTGCTGGTCTGGCGGCTGTTTTACCTGATCCTGCCGCTCATTCTCTCGCTGCCGGTCGTGCTGCTGTTTGAGCGTTCGCAGCTGGGCAAAGCCAGCAGCGCCGTCAAGCCGCCGGCTGAAATTCATTAGGATAAAACGCAAAACGCACAAAACAGGCGACCCGCAGGTCGCCTGTTTTGTGCGCCGCCAACCCTGAGGTTACTGACGATATTGCTGGATGCGCGTCGTGCGCAGCCCGGCGAGCCCATGCTGGTCAATCGACATTTGCCAGCTCAGAAACTCGTCAACTGTCAGCGTGTAGCGCGTACACGCTTCTTCGAGGGACAAAAGCCCGCCGCGAACCGCCGCCACAACCTCGGCTTTACGCCGGATCACCCATCGCTTTGTATTCGCGGGGGGCAGATCAGCAATCGTGAGGGGACTTCCGTCAGGCCCAATGACGTATTTGACCCTCGGGCGATAGGGCTCAGTCATGATCTACTCAAACTCCAGCACTACTCAACTGCTGACGAGAATACCCGCGACCGTTTAAGAAAGGTCTAAGCCAGCGTTGCGGAAGCTTCGCAAAAATCGCTGCAAAACCATGGTTTTATTGGTAATCTATTAGGAATTGGCGTCCTTGCGTGCCCTTTTGGGACGTCTTGACAGGATGCGTTAACCATAAGCGTCATCGAGGCCTTTTTGATCTTCCGCAGCAAATCGTACGCGTGCGCCTTGCAATTCGCGCGAGTCGTGCTTTTCTCTCCGCTGACGCGCAGGCCCGGGGCGACCGCCCCCGCGCCAGGATACGCACATGACCGACGCCACACTGAGGCTTGACGCTTTTTCAGCTTCAACACCTTTTACCGGAATGAACGCCACAGGCCTGAACACGGATTCCGGCCTGAACACGGATTCCGGCCTGAACACTCTTGGCCTCCCCAAGAGCCCGGCGCAGACGCGCGTCGTCGTCGCGATGTCGGGCGGCGTTGATTCGTCGGTGGTCGCCACAATGCTGGCGCGCGAAGGCTATGACGTGATCGGCGTGACGCTTCAGCTCTATGACCACGGCGCAGCCGCCAAGCGCAAAGGCGCCTGCTGCGCCGGGCAGGACATTCTTGACGCCAGCCGGGTCGCCGAGCGCGTTGGTTTTCCCCATTACGTTCTCGACTATGAGAGCCGCTTCAAGGAGAAGGTGATCGATCCCTTCGCTCAATCCTATGCGGACGGCGAGACCCCCATTCCCTGCGTGGCCTGCAACCAGCACATCAAATTCGCCGATTTGTTCGACACCGCACGCGACCTTGGCGCCGACGTTCTCGCGACCGGCCATTACATCTCGTCCTCCCGCCTGCCCGAGGGTGGGCGCGGGCTCTTCCGCGCCGCTGATTCAGAACGCGACCAGAGCTATTTCCTGTTTGCCACCAATCGCGCGCAATTAGAGATGTTGCGCTTTCCGCTTGGCGACCTGCCCAAGGCGCGCGTGCGCGAGATCGCCCGCGAATGCGGATTGGCCATCGCCGACAAGCCCGACAGCCAGGACATCTGCTTCGTGCCGACCGGCAAGTACACCGAAGTGATCGAGCGGCTGCGGCCGGACGCAGCCGAGCCGGGCGACATCGTGCATGTCGACGGGCGCGTGCTTGGCCGCCATCAGGGAATTATGCGCTACACGATTGGCCAGCGCAAAGGACTCGGTCTGAGCGACAGCGCCGCCTCCGGCGGAGAGCCGCTGTTCGTCGTGCGTCTTGACGCATCGGCGCGCCGTGTGTTCGTGGGCCCGCGCGAAGCGCTTGCCACCCGCATCGTGCGCTTGCGCAACGTCAACTGGATCGGGCCTGACGAGCTGGCCGACATTGGTGCGCAAGGGCGCGAGATATTCGTGCGACTGCGCTCGACGCGCCCCCCGGCCGCCGCCGTAATGTTCCACAGTCCAGACGGAATTATGGTGGAATTGGCGAGCGGAGAAGAAGGCGTCTCGCCAGGCCAAGCCTGTGTGTTCTATGATGGCGCTGGCGCTCGCGCCCGCGTGCTTGGCGGCGGTTATATCCGCGCAACAGAAGCCGCGCTTTAAGCGGCCGGATGCTGCGGGTTCTTACGGGCCTATTGAGGGAGGGGTGAACTTTGAGCGATATGGGCGGACGGCGTTTGGCCGACATCACCAATGAAAACGTTGAAGCCGCCTACGCGCGCTGGGCGCCGGTTTACGATGCAGCCTTCACTCTGGTCATGAACCCCGGCCGCAAAGCGGCTGCCGCCGCCGTCAACCGGCTGGGCGGACGGGTGCTCGACGTTGGAGTCGGCACCGGGCTTGAGCTGCCTATGTTCGATTCAAACGTCCGTGTCGTCGGCGTCGATCTCTCCGAACCGATGCTGGAGATCGCCCGCAAACGCGTGGCCCGGCAGAATCTCTCCAATGTCGAAGATCTGCGGGTGATGGACGCCATGAACCTCCAGTTCGCAGACGGCGCCTTTGACGTCGTCGTCTCGCCCTTTGTCATCACCACCGTGCCTGACCCGCACCGCACGCTGGACGAGATGGCCCGCGTGCTGCGCCCGGGCGGGGAGATCGTCATCGTCAACCACATTGGCGCTGATCGCGGCCCCATCGCCGCGATTGAGGCGCTGATGGAGCGGCGCGCGGAGAAGCTGGGTTGGCGCCCGCAATTTCCGTGGGAAATCATCGGCGGCTGGATCGACGCACGCCCCGATCTGGCGCTTCTGGAGCGCAGGAGACTGGCGCCGCTGGGCCTGTTTACGCTGGCGCGGATTCACAAGGGCCGTTAAAAAGACAAGCGTCCGCTGCGCATAAGTTGATCTTTGGCGGTCGCCTTCGCTTGACACGCTTCCCGCACGCCGACTATATCCGGCTCGTCTCCCGCGACGGAAACCAAGGGGGACGGGGCGGAGTAGCTCAGCTGGCTAGAGCAGAGGAATCATAATCCTCGTGTCGGGGGTTCGAGTCCCTCCTTCGCTACCATTTGATTTAACAAAGAAAATTGTAAATTTCTGGGATCTTCCTAGACGCTCACGGGAACAGCGTGGATACCGTATGGCTACCCACACAGGCGTTTCGTGGCTAGTTTAGTAACCTTGCTTTTGAGTTAGGGGCTACCCCACCCCCACATGGACAGGGGGGGCCGCCCCCAAGAGGGGGCTTTCAGGTACCCTAAAAATACATGGTCAAAATGTGCACAAAGCGCGGCTGCATATAAATATGACGTTATCGATCGGGCCCACGTCGTCGGCGCCTCATTAAAATGCTGCAATGACGGAAAAGGGGCGGATTATTCACCCTGCAGGAGTGGCTACTGAAACTCCGGTAGCGACGCGCTGGCCTCCGAGTATTCGTGTTTTCGAACGATATCCCAGCATTCTTCCTTCTTTGCCCACTCCGAAACAATGCGCTCGCCCGCACTAGACCTCAGGACGACATTGACCTCCTTCGACCACTGCGTGATTAAAGCCGCGAAAGCGTCGGATATGCCCTGCTGCTGCCAGACCACTCGGGTCGAAATTCTTTGTCCCAGCCGGTCAGCTATCAAGGAGACCGTGTAGGCGGTGATATTTGCTTGAAAGCCCTGAAACGCTGGCCGTATTAGCTTCTCGGCGCGCCGGTAAATGATTGCCTGCGCCATGAGAGTCTTGAATTCTGCTAAGTCAGGCACTGTACCTGCGGCGAGGACCTCGTCATTGAAAACTTTGAAGTTATTCTGGCTTCCGAGGCTCACCAGATGTGGCTTGCGATGCCACGCATGCACAAACTTCGCTAGGTCGGTCTTTGCGACTTTTCTCGCCGGCGGCATAGCTGCTTTCAGATCACGTAACTTGGACGGTGTTTTTCCTTCACGTGCGAGCATCACGTTGTAGCTGCCAGTCGCACGCTCGTAGAACCACCGTCCCACGCCATCTGGGCAGTACGTCGACGTGGCGAGGCGCTCCATTTCCACATGGAAAGGCTTGTTGGCCGACAGATCCGAGAGCCTGACCTGATTTTGGCTGTTGGCGAAGCGCGATATGTCTGAGATCAGAGCCTCTTCCGATGTCTCGTCTTTAGAGCATAAAACGATAATCTTAGCTGGAACGCGCACATTCGAAAGGTCTGTCTCGGGGAACCTCCGTTTTGTAAAGTAGATCGATGCGGTGGTCTGGCCGCCGTTTACGATCTGCATTCCCTTCAACCAAGAGATGCCAGTGCCCCCGTCCTTTGATGTACCTATCTTGAGTTCGTCGGCGACCACTACAATGCCGTTGTTGTACGCTAGGAAGCGTTCCGGGGCAGTACGAAGCGTGTCACGGACACCCTTGTTGACCCTGCCAGTCTGACTCAGGAACGAACGGACATTCGCTTCAAGGAGGCGAGACCCCCATTTTTCGTAAAGCGTCCTAAGCATCGCACCCGGAAACGCGGCGAGCGCATAATCGTATTCGCCCGAAGATCCCGGCACATATACGCAAGGGATAGAACTGCCGAAAGACTCCTCGAAATTCACGAGGAGCTCGTCACGCGGCCTGCCCTCCGAAAGATGCCGATGAAGGCGTTCTATATCCATGACTTCCAGCAGAACCAATTTGCCGCCGATCTCACGCGGCTTGAAGTTTTTCGACTTAGAAACGCCGTCCGTGAGCACGAAGATGCGCACCTGATCGAGGGCTTCATAACAGTCGCGTATTGTCAGAATCAGGTCGTAAGCTTCGTCCGCAGCATCGATCTTTGTACCAAGTTTACCGGACACAGTGTGCTCTAGAAAGCGGATGCATTGAGCTGCAGCGTTGGTGATCTCGGATTCCGGAACTGGCGTGGGTTGCCGTGCGTCTAAGTACAGACTGACGAACAAATCGAGCTGGTCTAGCTCGTCCGAGATGGCGTAACCGCTGAGTTTCAAGGTCGCGTTGCCAAGTTTTCGTTCGATGTGAAGGACCTGAGGCTCGTTCGTCATTCCGAACTCCGCCATGTGCTGCATAACGATCTCGGAAAAAAGCGAAACCGGGTGCGGAAACGGACCTGGTAGGCCGGTGCGCTCAGATTCTTCCCGCCGCACGTCGCTCTGCATTTGAGTGAGGAATTCTTCCAAGGTCATAGCAGCTTCAGGCCTCCAAGCGCCAAAATGATGTCGTTCAGTTCAACAGTCGTTGCATCCACGAGGTCGAGGTCGAGTTCATACTCAGCGGATCTAACGGCGAGTGGCGTCTCGGTCCTCGACAGCCGCGGAAAACTGTCGGCCATCATGAACGCGCGTTCGTCTACGGAAACAAAGCTCCGCGTATATTCCGCAGCATAGGCGTCTTCGTATCCAGCCAGCAGCAGGCTGCGTTCGAACGCTGCTAGGCCATCCTCGCCCATTTCGATGCGGACCGTGTCAATAAGTGCAGGAAGACTTGCGCCGCTGTCCTGTATTGAAAACCGGAACGCTGCCAAGCAAACCGTCTGGCCGCTGACGTCGTCGAGTTGTTCTAGGGAGCTAATCCGGACAGGAAAGTGGTTCGCTGATGTTGTAGACTTTACCTCGAGATCGAAAGTTTCGGTCATGAAATCACGAAGGCCGTTTGCCGGCCCCCTCCAGTATTCCATTACTGAACTCGAGGACAATCCAGTCTTGAGCAATCGCCGTACAACGCTCAGTTCGCCAAACAGTCCAAGCTCGTCTTCGTCGGACAACCGGCGATCCCTTGGACGCTCCATGAACTGCTGCCAACTTTTGATGCGTGATAAGAACCGATAGTACGCTCGCAGCTCACCGTTTTCCGATCCGGTGTTAACCGCCGCGAGCACATCAGCGGCCATAAGGGTAAACATCTCTAAGCTGGCGGTAGGCTTCCGCGTCACTCCCAGCCAGAGATCGAAGCCGCCGCTTGGTGCCCCCCCGACACGCGCCACCTCGAAGCCGCGCCCCTGGGGAAGATCAGATGCCGCTGGAAAGGGCATGTTGAAGCCCACCAGAAGCGCCTCTTCGTTCGCGGGAAATTTCACGCCGGCGCGACAGCGGCCGGATCCGATGGCTATTACCCGCCAGCCCTCGCAGGTCTCCGCACTGCTCAACGAACGCCATGCCGAAAGCAGTTCTCCCTGCTCATTCAGCTGAGCCATATTGCTGCTCCCAAGCCACGTTGTTAACGCTATAGGGGACTTTCGTTCCAAGTTCGCTTGTGGGAAAGCTAACTGCCATACCGATGATGGGAGTGGATGTCAGACTTAAAGACTGATTCTCACTCTCCTTAGGATCTATCGGGTAGAGTAGCAGCAAGCCATGCCGCCGTCCCAAGCCGTCATTTGTGTCAGTTCCTCTCGCGTAGCGAATCGCGGGGCCATTGGGTTCCTCCGGTTCCGATGCCCGACGACCTTGGTCCTTGTGCCACGATGCTTTTGTAACAGCCAGAGCATGCTGCCACTCTGTTTCGGTGAGATCGATGGATTCATCGCGAGGGGAAAGAAGCCTACCAATCCGGTAGCTGCCGTTCGCTTCGATGCCTTTGTCTTCCGATCGCTTCACCTGCTTCAGGCCGGGAATCGGCTCGAACGAGCGCCCGTTGCCACCCAGCACGGCCACAGTCCAACTCCGCAACTCGCCGTCTTTAGTCAGCGATGTCACGAAATCCGCGATCAGGTTACTTCTAGCCTTAAGAGCACTTTCGCTGGTTGTGTATGCGCGAAGAAACTCTAGCACAGGCTCGAAATCGATACCTTCCCACATGCGGCCCTGCCAGCTTTGTGTCTTGCTGCCGCGGTTCCTCTCAATCCCCATACTGTTATTTGGCGACCCCAGTTTGGACATCAGTTCTGTTGCAGCCTTATAGTTGCGTGCGATCTGCTGCTCGTTCGTGCTGAACGCAACAGTTTCAATCAGCTGGCCGCTAAACGACAGCATAAGCGTTTTGGCCGAACGCATTTTCATACGCGAGGTGACCATGAGAACGGGGTGCGACTGCACCTTGAGACCAAAATCCCGGGGTGTACCGCCACTAGCGGCCATCATCTCGAACTCCTCGCGAAGTTCTTCAGATGCATCTGCGATGTGGCCGAACCACTCGGACAATTCCTTTGTGCAGTAAAGCCGGCAGAGGTCGACGTAGCTAGGGCGGTAGCCGAACCAGCGTCCCATTTGCATAAGCGTATCGTACATCTTGGACGAACGTAGGAAGTAGCTGACCGAAAGTCCCTCCAAGGTCAATCCTCTAGAGAGCTTGTCTCCGCCGACAGCTATAACCTTAAGACCCGGCCCCTTAGTGTCGGCGTAGTCCAGAACATCCTTGGCGGTGCCATTGATTTTTCGAACCTCTATGTCCGCCACCGCGTCTGTCAGAACAGCTTCTACAGAGGACCACGGTGCGGCGTGGGGTACTTCCAGATCAGTATTCTCCTCGCCGATAATGGTGGTGTTTCGAACAAAGTCGTTTCTATATAAGGACTCCAGACGTCTCCGAATTTCGCCGTCGTCCAGACCTCGGACCAGCCGCTGGCGCTGTGCCTTCAAATACGCTTCAACTTGATCGAAGACATGGCTCTGAACCGCCGTGAACCGAGTAACGTGCACGAGCATAGAGCTGTGCTGGGTCCCCTGACCACGCAGGTGCCGAACAGCGCAGACGAGCATGAAAGCGTCGATGGCCTCCTTCAGCGAGTTCGGCAGTTCGGCTCTGCCCTCGATAGCTGGCACATGCCAGCTCTTGTGCTTCGAGGGCATCCAGCCGGCTGTGTCCTCGTTTGCGGACCAGTCGTCGATGTGTCGAACCAAGGGCAAAGAGCCGACGCGGCCGTTCTCGGACGGCTGGCCGAAAAGACGGGCAGGCCCCACGTAGTTACTCGGAGCACCTAGGTTGATTATGAAGGAAGCTGGAAACAAATCAGGTCCTTCTTCGGTAGTCTGACCGCGCTCATGTATAAAGATGTTTGCGAACGGGGTGGCAGTGTAGCCGACGTAAGCCACTTTCGAGAAACTCACCATTAACTTTCGAATAAGCGAGTTAATCGCCTTAGGCTGGTGGTCTTCATTTGGGCGACCGTCTTCACCTACTATGTCCGCGCCAGTGTCGACCGAGGCATGGTCGGCCTCGTCGTCTATGAGTAGCAGCGGAAGGTTTGTTACAACCCGACGCCCGGTCTTCGGGTCCTCGGCATCAGCAACGTGGTTCCGAACCCATTTGTTTAGCTTCTCAAGAACGCGCTTATTTTTCTTCACCACGAACAGCCATGGGCGCTTCTCCGGGCTGATACCTAGATTCTTTGCGGCGGCCGCATTGAAGTCGCCGTTGTTAGAGCGGTTGGTTACGTAGTTCGGACGAATTGATTGATCAGGGTCCAACTCCCCGACGCCAATGGTACGGATTAACGAGGGGTCCGGATGGGTCTCATAACCGAGGAACCCCTCATCGAGTCGCATCTGTGTCTGGGACCTTAAATTATTGTGGACGCCTGCGAGAACTATTATGATCTTATATCCGGCATCGGCGGCCTTGCAGATCAGTCCCGTATAGTTGCTGGTCTTGCCAGATTGCACGTGACCTACAACCATTCCGCGTCGGTCCCATGCCCCGGTCCGAAGCGGATCTTCGAGCAACGACAGAATGTCGTCGGTCGCTTCATCGAGTCCTTGGACGACGCTCACGGCCATCTTGCGCTCTAAGTACTCCCGATACCTTTGCCAGTACCGCCACTTTGATTTGCGCTGGGCATTGAGCCAAGTCTTATGACCCAAATCACTCTTGAGGGTGGTGTTCTCGCCCATCCACATGCTGAACCTTCGGATAAGCTCGATCTTGACTGCCTCCCGATCAATTGCCTTTCTCCAGTCCGCGTTGAGCATAAGCACATTCTCAATTGTCTTATTGATAAACGCCGGGGTAACAGCCGATTTTTCTGCTTCGGAAATGAGTTCCTGCGCAATCTTGATCACCTTTTGCTCGATCGCGGTGTTCGTCATTGGGTTTCCTCTGTCAAAGTCGCGACGAGTTCGGGATGTAGATTGAAGGGTTCGGTCCGCAGAAGGCTTGCGCGCGCGAGGTCCGGCGACATGCCTTTCCGTTTCACCATTGAGTTGAAAAGCGTCTGAGCCACAGACCGGACTTCATTAGGCGGTTCTCCCCCAAAGCCGGTGCGCGGGGTCTCTTTGTTCTCAGCCGTATCAAGCCAGATTCGCTGCACCGGCACGGTCTCTTCGATGACGCGCAGCATGGCCAGTATATCTTGACGAAGAGTGCCTACAGCAGCGTCTGCGGCGGCCAGCACCGATTCCACGGCAGGATGTTTGTTTGAAATACGGTAGCGAATACCCGAGCGTACTTTGGTCGTTTCCCAAACCTCACTGACCGGCTCGCGGTGGGTGCCTACGTTTGGCTTGCTACGAAAAGCGAAGACCCTCCGCGCCTTCTCGCGGGCATCCTCGGCGATGTGGACCAGCGTAGTGCGAACGGATGGCGGCGGCTGCGCCGTGGACTTACGAATGTCGATTTTCCAGTCCGCGTCGGCCGAGTTAGGGATGTCGAGCGCAATGCGGGCGAGGCGGTATGGTTCTTCACGCGTCCAGTGACGCCCCTTACCTAGGCCGAGCCAACCACCGGAAAGGAGAAGTCGGTCGTTTCGGTAGACGAAAAAACCTTGATGAGAATTCCAGCCTTCAGGCCCCCCCGCAGAATCGTGCTCCAACATCTTAAGATGATCGCGGTGGGGAAGAACGAAAGCCTGAACCCATGCACTGTTATTCCCCCGACCCAGTTTCGTGCGTGGGGAAGACCAAGTTGCAGGATGCCCCGCCAGATAAGGATCCCAAAAAGCAACTGGGCGCCTGTTTAAGTATATTGCCAGCCGCTGTTGAGCGATGAACCGGTGAAAGACCATGCCAAGGTGCTTGTCGACGTTATCTAGCAGATCGAGCGCGTCCTGAGGATCGCTCCCGACGGGCATCATTCGGTCCAATAGTTCCCAGATGACCAAAGTTCCCGTGCTCACGTCGTCAAGTTTCTGAACGAGATGAGAGGATCCAGGATCCGCGCCTTCCAGCAAATGCCACCCCCCGTCGTGGCTATTGAGAAGATAATCCAAGTCCCAACGGAGGATGCT
>CANJPM010000030.1 GCA_947476075.1 Beijerinckiaceae bacterium | reverse complement strand
GGCGCGACAAGGCCCATCATCAGCTTCAACAGCGAGGTCTTGCCCGAGCCGTTTGGCCCCATGAGGAGCGTCGGGCCGCCAGCGTCAATATCGAGCGCGACGTCCTGGAGCACATCCACCTCGCCATAGCGAAGGCTTGCGCCGCGAAGCTGCACGAAGCGACCTTCGGGAAGCGCAGGTCTCTTATCCTGCATGGCGGCCAGACCATTGCCTGACGCCCCACGCAGCGGCGTTGATGGCGAATATAATGCCAATCAGGATCGTCCCCAGACCAATCGCAAGCGCCAGATCGCCCTTGGACGTCTCCAGCGCAATGCTGGTCGTCATCACCCGCGTGAAACCATCGATATTGCCGCCCACGATCATGACGGCGCCCACTTCCGCCGCCGCGCGGCCAAAGCCCGCGAGCAGGATCGTAACCAGCGAAAAACGCGCGTCCCACAAAAGCGCACGCACGCGCATGGCCACCGGCACGCCCATGGCCGTGAACTCGTCTTTATACTCCGCCCATAAATCCTCGATCACTTGCCGCGACAGCGCGGCGATGATCGGCGTGATGAGTATCGCCTGCGCAATCACCATCGCTTGCGGCGTGAACAAAATGCCAAGAAAACCAAACGGGCCCGACCGCGACAACGCCAGAAACACCAACAGACCAACGACAACCGGCGGCAGCCCCATCAGCGCGTTCAACGCTATGATGAGCCCCTGCCTCCCCGGAAACCGGGTGAGCGCAATCAATGCGCCCAGACTCAAACCAAGGGCGGCCGCAACCAGCGTCGCCGCCAGCGTGACCGTCAGCGACAGCCTGACGATTGCGAACAAGCGCGGGTCGCCGCTGAGGATCAATTGCAAAGCGTTTAAATCTTCCATGACTTCCAAAATCGGCTTGACGGCATGTAATATGTGTCGTTCTCTAAGAAATAGTCAAATATCAAAAACAGTGCATAAATATGCAAATAAATGCAGGCCTTAACCTTCTGACTACCGCCGAGGCCGCTGATTATCTGAGGATCAAAGAGCGCAAGCTTTACGAGCTGGTCGCGGCGGACGCTATTCCCTGCACCAAGGTCAGCGGCAAATGGCTGTTCCCCCGCGCCGACCTTGATCGCTGGCTGCTGGCCGGCATGGCGCGCCCACTCGGCGTCGCGCCCGCAGACCCGCCGCCGATCATTGGCGGCAGTCATGACCCCCTGCTGCAATGGGCGCTCGCCGAAAGCCGGGCAGGCCTCGCCATGCTTCCGGAGGGCAGCGACGCGGGCTATCGGCGATTCCTGAAGGGGGAGGTGGTCGCCACAGCGATCCATTTTCACGATGTTGAGGAGCTGCAAGCCGACGCCAATGTGCGCATAGTCTCAAGCGAGGCGATGCTCTACGATTCCGTACTGATCGGCTTCGCTACACGCGTTCAGGGCTTTCTTGTCGCCAGCGGAAACCCGCTCAAAATATCGACGATTGCAGACGTTTCAGCACGCAAGGCGCGCCTCGTCACGCGTCCGCAAGGCGCAGGAGCGCAGCAATTACTCGAAGCGCTGATGAGGAAAGAGAATATCACTGAAGACGACTTACCCGCAGCCATTCTTGCGCCAACCGGGCCTGATGTGGCGCAGGCGATCCGCTCAGGCCATTGCGACATCGGCGTTGCGACGGAGGCGGTGGCTCTTGCCGCAGGCCTCGACTTCGTGCCGCTGGTTCAGGAGCGGTTTGATCTGCTCATGGGCCAGCGCGACGCTTTTCGTCCGCAATTGCAACAAATGCTCAAGTTCATGCGCTCGGCGAACTTTGCAGCGCGTGCAAAAGAGCTCGGCGGGCTTGACGTTTCAACCGCAGGCGACGTGCGCTGGGCGCCGTAGCATGTGACGGTCACACTTTCACAAGCAAGTGTCGGTCTCTTGTTGCGTATAGCCGCTGAAGCGTTTGGACCATCTTTGTTTGCCAAACTGGACAAGGAGATTGGACCTCGACGGCCCATTGTTCATGACGCCCCAGACAAGAGTACCGGCGTCGTTTTCTTCCATACGCTCGATTTCGATCTTCTTATTGAAAATCTTATGCGTTGTGGTGAGCGCTTTTCTGCTGGCGTCAAAGGCCACTTCGTATTTGTAGCCATCGCTTGTTCGGCATGTCAGCGACAGAGTTTTCGCGCTGGCTTGCAGGGGAACCATGACGACGGCGCCTGCGATGACAATTGCCCTTACGAAAAGACCCATAATCATAAACCCCACATCCGCCGCCTGACACATCGGCAGTTCAAGAAAGCGAGCAAAAGAACGCGTTCAGGCTACACTGTAATAGTAAGCTCAAAATAGACAAGATAACGCCGATATGAGACCTAATCTTGAACTTGACTGAAAAATACAGCTCTACGTATGCAGCCCCGGCGCTTCCTGCCCCGTGCGCTCGACATATTCCGTATAGCCGCCACCATATTGTTGCACGCCCTCAGGGGTTACTTCCAGAACGCGATTGGAAAGCGCGGCCAGAAAGCGGCGATCATGGGACACGAACAGCATCGAACCTTCATATTGGGACAACGCAGTAACGAGCATTTCTTTCGTCGCCATGTCGAGATGGTTCGTAGGCTCGTCGAGCACGAGGAAGTTCGGCGGATCATAGAGCATTTTCGCCATCACAAGGCGGGCTTTTTCACCGCCTGAAAGCACGCGACATTTCTTCTCGATATCGTCTCCTGAAAACCCGAAACAGCCAGCAAGCGTGCGTAAAGAGCCCTGCCCTGCCTGCGGAAATGAATCTTCGAGCGATTGGAAGATCGTGCGGTCGCCGTCCAGAAGGTCCATCGCGTGCTGGGCAAAATAACCCATCTTAACGCTGCCGCCCAAAGCGACCGCGCCTTCGTCCGGCGTTGTGGAGCCAACGACGAGCTTCAGCAGCGTGGACTTGCCGGCGCCGTTGACGCCCATCACCGCCCAGCGCTCCTTGCGCCGGACCTGAAAATCGAGCCCTTCATAGATGCTGCGCGAGCCATAGCTTTTGCACACGCCCTTGAGGCTAACTACGTCTTCGCCCGAGCGCGGAGGGGGCAGAAAATCAAACTGCACCACCTGGCGACGCTTTGGCGGCTCCACGCGCTCGATCTTGTCGAGCTTTTTGACGCGGCTTTGCACCTGCGCGGCATGCGAGGCGCGCGCCTTGAAGCGCTCAATGAATTTGATCTCCTTGGCGAGCATCGCCTGCTGGCGCTCAAACTGCGCCTGCTGCTGCTTCTCGCTCTGCGCGCGTTGCTGCTCGTAGAATTCGTAATCGCCCGAATAGGTCGTCAAGCCGCCGCCGTCGATCTCAACGATCTTGGTGACGATGCGGTTCATGAACTCGCGATCATGGGAGGTCATTAGCAACCCGCCCTCGTAGCCTCGCAGAAAATCCTCAAGCCAGATCAGACTTTCGAGATCGAGATGGTTGCTGGGCTCATCGAGCAGCATGGCGTCCGGCCGCATGAGCAGAATGCGGGCCAACGCCACGCGCATCTTCCAGCCGCCAGACAGGGCGCCGACGTCGCCGTCCATCATCTCCTGGCTGAAGCTCAAGCCGGCGAGCACTTCGCGCGCGCGCCCGTCGAGCGCATAGCCATCGAGTTCCTCAAAGCGCGCCTGCACCTCGCCGTAGCGCTGAATGATATCCTCCATCTCGTCGGCACGCTCGGGGTCGGCCATGGCGGCCTCAAGATCCTTAAGCTCTGCAGCAACAGCGCTCACTGGCCCGGCGCCGTCCATGACCTCTGCGACGCAGCTGCGCCCGGACATTTCGCCAACGTCCTGGCTAAAATAGCCGATGGTTACGCCGCGATCGACGCCGACAAGCCCCTCGTCTGGCGCCTCCTGGCCAGTCATCATGCGGAAAAGCGTGGTCTTCCCGGCCCCGTTTGGTCCGACAAGGCCGATCTTCTCGCCTCTCTGAAGCGCCGCTGAAGCCTCGATGAAAAGAATCTGATGGCCGTTTTGTTTGCTGATGTTTTCGAGACGAATCATGTGGCCTGGAACCTGAAAAAGATGCGGCGCTCTTATGCCACGAGCGCGACTTGGGGAAGAGCGCTATCTAACAAGCCTCCTTGTAACGCTTTTTGTCGCCTACGGCGTCTAGATTTCGCATGTTCCTGTCACTCCGGGGGCGCCTGGGAAACAAAAACCGAGCTGCGGTGTTTTGCTAAAGAGGCAAATGCAATTTGGAGTGGGCCAATGGCTGAACTCTCCGACGCCGACAAACGCGAAATCTTCGGTCAAAACTATCTGGAAGGCCGCCGCGGCGCGGCGCCCGCCGGCAGCCGGGCGGCGATAGCTGAGCGGACACGCGAAGATGCCGACAAGATGGACAATTGGGTGACGTGGGCGATCGTGTTCTGCGCCGTTTCGGCGCTTATAATGCTCACCAATTATTACGGCACAGCCTTCCCGTACAACCCAAATCTGGAAATCGGCGCCGGCATCGCACTTGCTTTGTCGATCATTTTCGGGATCTACGCGCGCAGCAGAAAGAAAGCGATCCTGGAGCGCGCGGATTGAAATCGCTGATCAGGTCTTCACCGAAGGATTGAGCCCATCGGGGAAGATGTCCTCGGGCGCCAAAAGCTTTTGAGCGACGCCCTGCTCGAAGCAATAGCCCAGAAACGTCTCCAATGTCGTGCGGTTCGCGTCCATCCCGTAGGGATAGAAATCGCCGTTGAAGAGCTTCTTGAGCCGCGTCACTTCGTCGTTCATCCACGGGATTGGGTAGCGCGATACGTTGCCGTCAAAAATGCGCTTCATGGCGCGGCTTTTCGACTCTTCGAACGCCAGCAGAAGATTACGTGCAACCCATGGGTGAGCCTCCAGCAAATCCTTGCGCATGGCGATGATGTGCATGATCGGATAGACGCCTGTGCGCTTGAAACATGCCTCTTCCTCCGCGCGCGGATTATCAAAAAGCCGCTTGATGCGCGGATCGCCGCTCCGGTACGGACTGGGCGTGCTGGCGCACATCACCGCATCCAGCTCGCCCGTGACGATCATCTCGCTCAAGGTCTTTTCATTTTCACGCACAAGGCGAAGTCCATTGGGAAGGTAGAGGGCGACCTTCTCGGTGCGCCCCTTGTCCTCCGTCCCCGCCTGCACCCAATCAATATCGGTCAGCGGCACCCCAATCTCATGTTGCAACCAACCCCGCGTATAGACCGCTGCGGTCTGCGCCCATTCCGGCAAGCCAATGCGCTTGCCGCGAAGATCGGCCGGCGTGCGAATGCCCTTCCCGGGATTGACGTAAATCGACGACAGGCGAAAAACGCGCGACGGAAACACAGGCAGACCGATGATATCGCAATCGCCCTGGGAGACCTGTGCGGTGAATTTGGCGAACGACATTTCGCTCACCTGCCACTCGCGTTTGGCGGCGAAGCGCGAGAAAATTTCATGAATGTCGTGATCTAGCCAGATCGGCTCAATGCCCTGCGCCTGCACTGCGCCAGATTTGAAATCGCGAAAATGGTCATAATCATTGGTCGCGATGGAGATGGTGAGCTTCTTCACTGATCAAACGCCTTCTTTGAATTTTACGCCGGACGCGAACGCGCTTCCAGCAGCTTCACGCAAGCGTAAATCGCGCTGATCCGCGGAGTGGGTACGCCGGTGATCTGTCCCAGTTCTATGATAGAGCCAACGAGCGCGTCGATCTCGGTTATACGCCCCGCTTCAATATCCTGAAGCATTGAGGTCTTGTGTTCGCCAACAGCCTCTGCGCCAGCTATGCGCTTTTCCAGCGGAATGCGAAAACGTATCCCCAATTTCTCGCCGACGTTTTGAGCTTCGCGCATCATATCGGCGGCCAGAGCACGCGCGCCGGAATCGCGGCAAATACCCGCCAAAGTGGCTCCAGTCAGCGCGCTGATCGGATTGAAGCTGAGATTGCCCCACAGCTTGGTCCAAAGCTCAGCGCGCACGTCGGAGACAACCGGAGCTTTGAAACCCGCATTGGTGAACGTCTGCGAAATGCCCGCAACGCGTTCGCTCTTCTGCTGGTCAATCTCCGATAACGAAAACCGTTCCCCCTCAATGAATTGTATAACGCCCGGCGCCACAAGCTCGGCGGCAGGATAAACCACGCAGCCAAGCACACGATCAATCGGGAGATTGGCCGAGATGGCGCCGGAAGGGTCGACGCTCTCAAGCTTGCGTCCTTCGTATTCGCCGCCATGCTTTTGAAAATACCACCAGGGAATGCCGTTCTGAGCGGTCAGAATCGCTGTTTGCGGCCCAAGCGCAGCATTCACGTCTGCGGCGATCGGCGCGACCTGATGCGCTTTTACAGCAAGCACAATCAAGTCCTGCGGGCCAGCATCAACAATGGCGCCAGCTACGCGAGGCCACACATTGAGCTCCCCCTCGGGAAGTCCGAACACCTTTAGTCCATTACGCGCAATCGCATCTTTCTGGGCGCCCCGCACGACGACGCTAACGTCCTCGCCCGCAGCGGTTAAACGCGCGGCGAGAAGGCCGCCGATGGCCCCCGCGCCGATGATGGCGATGCGCATAATCTTTCCTTTCTGGTTCGCATCCAATTGACCAGAGCATCTCGCGCTGTCAACGCGCCTGACGTACGCCAAGCATCGTAAAATCGGGGTCCGACAGGAAAAAATCACCATGAGGCGATTGACGCTTCAGCAAATCAAGCCGCGCGCCCTGCTCCTTTCCGCGTCCCACAGGAACAGTATTCATAACCGGATTGATACCTATCACGTTGTCAAGATCGTCCTGAAACTGGGCAAGATTATCAACCGTGAACACCAGATGATCCATGCCTGTGGGAAGAATGCTCTGGCCCAGATAGTTCTTGATCTTCCACGGGACGATCACGAGCGTCACCTTACCGTCGGTGAGATAGAAGTTCTCATCGTCCGACGCCTTGGGAACATCCTGTAGCTGGAAAATGTCGCGGTAGAAATCAGCCATCAGACTGGGCCGCAAAGTACGCAATGCAACGTGCGAAATAAAACGCGGCCTTTGTTCACCGACGTTCTCAACATAGATGGCGTCACGATTCTTCATGTCGCGCTGGGACAAATCAAAAACGTTTCCATCGGGGTCATTAGCAGTAATGCCGGCAAAAGGACGCGTGCCGGGGCGCTGCACCCAATCTGCGTTTTCATATTTACGGATACGCGCAAAAACAGTCTCCACATCCTCCACCTGCACGCCAAAATGATCGAGGCCGGCGGGGCGCCCCGCCTTGCGGGGATTTATGTTGAGTCCAACATAACCATCGCCAACTGTCACAGCCCTTTCAGGACGTTCCTTGGCGGACGGCGTCATCTTGAAAATAGCTTGATAGAAAAGCGACAGAAGCGAGTATTTCTCACTAACAATTGCGACATGATTGATCTTCGCAAACATCAAATTTCCTCAGCTCTAATTATTCGAAAGGTTGAAGTTCATAGCTTCGCGCGCAGCCTCAACGATACTTGCGGGCGCAGCATAAGAATTAGCCACGATAGCTGCGACCTCTTCACCCGAAACCTCCTCGATCTCGATCTTCTGGCGAGCCGCCTCGGCAATAAAAGCGGGATCGCGCATCGTGCTGCTAAACGCTTTCTTCAGCGCAGCCAAACGGTCGAGCGGCACGTTCGGCGGCGCCAAAACCGGGCGATCCATACCCTGTGGCGCAAGCGTAAGTTCAAGTATGCGTTTCGTACGCTCATCCTTGGCGAACTCGATGATAGCGGGCGTATTCGGGAACATCTCCTTGCGCTTGAGCGCGATCAGGATTGGAACCGTAACCTTGTTTTGCGAGAACCATTCAGGACGAGTCGAATTGATCGACGACACCAGCCCACCGCAGCGACCGTGGACCTCGCCGCGCTCCATCGCCATATAGACGTCGTTGCCGCCCTTGTAGCCGGACACAATCTTGATCTTGGTGCCAAACAACCTGTTCAGCATCAACGGCAGCGTCTCCATCTGCGAGCCTGCGCCCGTGCCGCCAACGATATACTCGCGTTCAAACAAGTCTTCCCATTTATCCACTTTGGAAGACGCCCAGGCGACGCACATCGCATTCTCAACCGCCATCGAGCCGATCCAGTTCATCTGGCGAGGATCAAAATTAGCGCCTTTGATTCCATACAACGGCGCGAACGGTACGCTCGAATGCACAAGTCCAATCACGCTGCCATCGCGTGGCGCGACGGAGGATAATTGCATCATAGCGCGAATGCCGCCGGCGCCCGGCATGTTTTGAATCACGATAGTCGGATTGCCGGGAATGTGTTGACTGTAGAACGGCGCAAACATGCGTGCGTAGCTCGCATAGCCACCCCCCTCGCCTGCGCTAAGCACCCATGACAGCTTCTGCCCCTTATAGAAATCGGCGACAGGATCCGCTTTCGCGCCTCCAACGCCGAGAGTCAGACTCGTCAACAGGGCCAGCGCGTTTAATGACTTGAACATTGGAGCTTCTCCGAATGCAAAGTTGGACCTATTGGTGAAGGTCGATCAGCGTACCGTCGCAATCGGCCATCTGGTATTGACCAATCGGGCAGGAGCGAGCGAACAAACTGGCAAGCGCTAACCCCTCGGCCCCAGCCGAAAGCGCAGCTGGCGCCAGTCGTGGATTATCGGCTGCGATGCGCGCAATGTCGGCCTTCGTGTCCTCCACGCTTTCGACGCGGAACCCGATGTGGTCCATGCCCCGCGTGATAATGCCGGTACCATCGTAATCGGTAATGTCCCAGGGCATGATGACGAGCGTCATATGTCCGTCAGTCAGATAATAATTTGGATCTCCCTCGCGAGTTGGCGCATTTGACGGAACCAGCTCGAAGACATCGCGATAGAAATGCGCCATCGCCTCGGGATTCATAGTGCGAAACGCAACGTGATCAATATGGCGCGGCGTGACCTCGGCGCCCTCGTTTTCAACATAAACAGAGGTGCGGTTCGACATATCCTTTTGCGAGATATCGAACATGTTGCCATCGGGGTCATGTGTCGAAACGCCTGCGAATGGACGCGTAGATGGACGTTTCAGCCATTTCACCTGAGGATATTTGGAACGAATGCGCTCGTATACAGTCTCTGCGTCTTCTACCTGAATCCCAAAATGATCAAGACCGCCGCGGCGACCGGCGCGACGCGGGTTGATATTGAGACCGACATATCCGTCGCCCACAGTGGTTGCACGCGCAGGTCGCGTCTTTGACGACGTTCTCATGCCGAAAACGGATTCATAGAACTTGGCGAGCAACGCGTAATCGTCGCTGACGATAGCGACATGATTTATTTTTGCGAACATAGCTTCCTCCGAATGACCCCAGCTTTTCGCTGTCTGTTTATTTTCAATTTCTTTACGCTACTTTTCTGTAGCCGCCAACGCCTCGCGCGCACGCGCAACGACATCGCGCGGCGTTGAAACGATATCTATAACTATCGACTGAAGATCCTCACCCTTCACGGGCGAAACATCGACCTGCGCATCACGAGCCTCTTTCAGAAATGCAGGATCCGATACGGCCTTGTCAAAGGCGCGCCGCAGAACCTCCACCCGTTCAGGCGGCGCTCCCGGCGGCGCAAGGAAGGGTCTTCCAACGGCAATATCAGCCGAGAACAGACGCAACAGCGCCCTGTCAGACTCGGTCTTCCCAAACTCCATCATCAACGGAAGTTCTGGATGTTCAGCGTCGCGCTTGAGTCCGACCTGCGCCAGAAAGCGAATTTTTCCATCGCGCAACCATTCCGGATTTTCCATCCGCAGGCTGTTGAAGTTGTTGCCGGCGCGCCCATGCACCTCGCCTCGCTCCATCGCAAGATTGATCTCGGGCGTTGCGCCATAACCGGCGATAACTTTGAAGCGCGTTCCCACAATCGCGTTCATAATAAGAGGGTAGATTTGCGTATAGGAACCAGCGCCTGTTGCACCCATGATCACTTCCTGCTTCATGGCGTCCGCCATGTTCTGGACTGACGAAGTGCTCCAGACATAGATGGTTGAGTTATTTGAAGCCGAAGCGCCGATCCAGTTAAATCGGGCTGCATCAAATTGAATGGCTTTGCTCGACTCCAGAACCTGCGCGAGCAAAAACGCGGGAACCAACGTCGCCAGAACAGTCCCGTCCTTGGGCGCCTGATTGTAGAGAAAATTTCCTGCCCGCACATGCCCGGCGCCCGGCATGTTCTTCACCACCATATTTGGTTTGCCCGGAATGTGATTGATCCAATGGCGCGCAATAATGCGCGCATTTGAATCATGCCCACCACCAGCGCCCGTTGAGACGATAAGATCAATCGTCTTGCCTGCGTAAAACGATTGCTGCGCGCGTGCTTCACCAGGGGCAATGACAAGCCCCGTTCCCGCTAACAGAACATACGCAAAGCCTCTCAGGCTAATGCCTCGAGTCATTCAGCGCTTCCCCCTGATAAATTTTTTGCAGTGTGTCCCTGTCCTTGCGAGGCGTCAACTGGCGTGCTGCCAACGCGCGCACCACTCGACGGCGGGGATTACGACGCTTAAGATGAGCGCAAGAAGATTAAACGGGAGGACGCTTCGAGATGTTCGCGCAGATCAACCATATGGCCATGAACAGTCCGAACTGGCCGATGATGGCTAAATTTTATGAGGCGATGTTTGGCTTGAAGACTTCGGGGAAAGTCAGCCGTCCGGCCAATGGCGTATCAGTGGGCGACGGGAATGTCGGCCTCAATATAAACCCGTTGCGCGACGGCTATGTTGGCGGTCTGGATCATTTCGGCATGAAAGTCGACAGCATCGAAACTGCTCTTGTGCGCATGCAAAAGAAATTTCCTAAAGCCAATATCGTAAAGCGCCCCTCGACCCGCCCCTTCGCGCAATATTCCGCCCATGATCCGGATGGCAATGTGTTCGATCTGGCGGAGCGCACAAGCAAGTTGAATGAAATCTATGCAGACCAGGCGGAGAGTGCATGGACGCAGGATCGCTATCTCAACAAATTTGCAATCAGAACGCCGAACGCGGAAGCTTGCGCCGAGTTTTATGCTGAAGTGTTTGAGCTTCAGCTTGTTAAAGCGAAATCAGCTGACAAAGGCTGGAACTTGACGGACGGTCGCGTCACGCTATGCATTCTGCCTTGGTCGATTCCAATTTTCGAAAACATGGCGATCAAGCGACCGGGGCCCGACCATATCGGCGTTAAGGTGGAAAACATGGATGCCTTCAAGGCGCACATGGCGGCTATTGCCGGATCCAATCCTTATCTGGCGCCGATGCATCTTGGCGGTAGCAAGGAAGCCGACGCGCGGCGTGATTTTTTGGTGCGCACAGCTACCGGAAAGCTGCAAATTGCAGATCCTGGCGCCGTCTGGATCGACATTACAGACGAATGATGGAGCCACTCGTTATGCAAAAGATCGAAGATAAATTCGTAACCGCTGGCGGCCTTCAGCTCCGTTATCTCGCGATGGGGCAAGGGCGCCCGGTCATTTTCCTGCATGGAGCGTCGCTGGGCTCGTCGGCGGATGTTTTTCTGCGAAATATGCCTGCGTTTGCAAAGGCAGGTCTGCGCGCGATTGCGTTCGATCAGCCAGGCTTTGGCCTGTCAGACGCTTCCGGGGATCATTCCGCCGGCTTGCGTCGGAAGTCGGTTATTTCAATAATGGATGCGCTCGAAATCGAGAGCGCAGCCTTGGTTGCACATTCGCAAGCGGGGAATTTCGCGATTCAATTAGCTCTTGAGAGCCCGCAGCGCGTGTCACATGTCGGCATCCTCGGAACGGGCAGCCTGCTGCCGCCTCTCGCCGTAGAAAAGGAAGGGTTGGAGGGGGCTGTGCAACAACGTCTTGAGCGTCGCATGGCCGCTCATGAGCCCAGCATTGAGGACACCCGCAAGCTGCTTGAGGCGAACCTGTTTCACCATGAGCTGATCACGCAGAGCGAGCTGGATCTGCGACATGCTCGCAGCGTCGGGCGTAATTTCGAAACATTCGTCGCCCGCTCGTCGCAGCCTGCGGCCCCCAAAAAAGCGGACGCAATTCCGATGTGGAAACGATTGGACGAAGTCTCCCAACCGTTGCTGATGATTTATGGCCGCAACGATCGCGCGAACGCTTTTGAGCGAGCAACAATGCTCAAAGAAAGCTCGCCGCATCTTAATCTGCACATTGCACCCGATTGCAAACATCTGGTGCCATGGGACGCGCAAGATTTAGTCGCGGACCTGCTGGTTCCTTTTATCAAATGATAAAAAGAGGCGCCTGCCGCAAAGCGAGCAGGCGCTCTTGCAATAACGTGCCTTACTTAACCGCGAGCTTCAGTGCATTGATGGTCTCGGGAGAGGCTTGGTAAATCTTGTTTACGTGAGCCTCTGAAGCCGCACCGCTGAGAGGGCTGACAGTCAGGTCCATCTTCAGCGCCTCGGCCACAAAGTCCTTGTCGGCGACAGTTGCATCGAAGGCTTTGCGCAGCGAGGCGAGCCGATCATCGGGGATCGACTTGGCGGCGATATACGGGCGTCCCACAACATCTGGCGCAATGATGACGTCGATGAGCGCGCGATCCTGATCGGTCTTGACGAGGTCGCGAATGAAGCTCACTGGCTGATCCAGATTTGGAACCGTCTTCGTGAAGCTGATGATGGGCGTTATTTTTCGTTGCTTAACCCAGTCGGGCGGGTTGCTGCTCCAGGCGCCGCAACCACCATCCAATTCGCCGCGCTCGATTGCGAGCCGTTCTTCGGCGCTACCGGGATAACCCAGAACGTGCTTCACTTTCATGCCCAGCAAGTTCTTCATCAACGCCTGGTTCACATGTGAAGACGAGCCAGGCGATGGCGAGCCCATATTGACTACTGGCTTCTTCAACCAGTCATCCGGCGTTTTAACGCCGGTTGCCGCCCACGCGTAGCAAACCCGATAATCTTCGGAGATGCTTCCGATCCAGGCAAAATCGCTAAGCTTGATCTGTACTTTTTCAGGATCGAGCAGAGATTCTGTGATGAGCCCGGGATTGAAGGCCGTGATCACGGTGCCGTCGCGCGCGGCGCCATTGTTTAGCCAGTTAACGGCTTTCAAGCCAGATGCGCCGGGCATATTCTGCACGATAACCCGCGGCGAGCCCACCATATGCTTGCCGAAATGGCGCGATAATACGCGCGCATAGGCATCATAACCGCCGCCGGCAGAGAACCCGACGACGAGGCTGATGGGCTTGGCGTCCTGCGCCAACACAGGCGCAGCAGCCACAAAAGCAAACAAGCTGGCGCCTAAGGCAGGCATAATTAAGGAATGCATGACTTCTCCCTCCCCGACTTTCCGGCTCTCATAAGAGCGAGATTATTCGGGCATTAAACAGTGAGTTCAAAAGGAATCTGGGTCGGGCCCGGCCCCGGCGTAATCGTGTGCGCAACCGGATCGAACTGTCGCTGCGTGATGTTTCCAAGCCTGGTGCTGCGCAGAATGATGGCGACAGACCTTTCGGCACCGCCCTGTTCAGCGTGAATATCAAACGGCGGCACCAGATCGACCTTTCCGGGCGAACCAGTGCTGACGGACGTCATGCGCAGCTCGCAATAATCCTCGCGAGAGCCGTCGTCCGTGCGCTCCCAGCGCTCCAGCGATTCCTTTCCGCAAAGAATGCCATACAGAACCCATGCATGAGCATGGTCATGCACGCTGCCCTTACGGCCGGGCACGCGCACCACGGCGTTGATGGCGAATTCGAATTCCTCGTCAACATACAGCAGCAGGTTCTTGCGGCCTTCGGTTGAGGGCCAATCGACCGAGCGCTCCTGCAATTCCTTGCATTCTACAAGCCGGGCCAGATGCGGCTTGGCTTTTTCCATTCTGCTTCCCATATCGGGATCGACCGCCCAAATAGCCCGCAACTCGTCGATGAAAAGCTGGAGAGCGGGCATCCGCTGTTGTGACATTTACGCTTCCTCCCGGCCCCAAACGCCCGAACCCTCGACCGTGCAGCGACGCAACAGGCGCGGCTCCTCGGGCGAGAAATACGTGCGCGCGTGAATGGTGGCGAGGTTATCCCACATCACGAGATCACCGAGCTGCCAGACGTGTTCATAGATGAATTCCTTGCGCTCGCCGATCTCGTAGAGCTGGGCGAGAACGTCCTCGCTCTCTGCGGGCTCAAGCCCTTCAATCGCCTGCGTCATCAGGCGATCAACGAACAGGCTCTCGCGGTTCGTCGACGGATGGCGCGTGAAGACGGGGTGCCAGAAATGGGGCACGCCGCTGATGTCCTCAGACAGGTCGACGCGCTCCGATCTCTTGTATTCATGGATGTGAAGCGCCCTGCGGCCCTTCAGTTTCTCGCGCAACGCAGGCGGCACGGCGGCTGCTGCCTTGTACATATTCGAGAACAAGGTATTGCCGCCGGTTGAGGGCAGCGTCAGCCCATAAATAAACGTATAAAGATAGGGTTTTGCGGAATAGCCGGAATCAATGTGAAACCACATCTCACCGTCGCCAAAGGCGCCGATTGGCTTTCCGTTTTCCTTTATGTTGCTCACCAGCAGAATCTTCGGATTGACCTGCTTCACGCCCTCGGCGCGATCACGCAAGGGATCGGGCGGGGCTTTACGATCGCCGAGCGGGCCAAAGCGTTGAGCGAAACGCAACTGATCGTCTTCACTGATGTTCTGACCGCGAAACACCAGAACGAGATTGTCGTCCCAAGCCTGTTTCACAAACTTGAATTCAGCGTCACTGATCTCACGCGTTAAATCGACGCCCTCAATCATGGCGCCGCAACCGCCCTCAAGCGGCACGACCCTCATTCCCAAATCCATGCTTTTGTCGTCAAGCATCGCGTTTCCTCACATCTTCGGCTTGTTACCTGCGGCTCTCGCGGCCAGGTGTTCAGGTTAGGACCAGCTGCGAGGAAACGCAATCTTGCTCAGGCCGGCTTTTTCGCCAAAGCCGCCAGATGCGCGAGCACGTCTTCTACATGCATGACATCGGCGTATTTGTTATGCAGATCGAAAAGATTGACCTTATGGCTCAGCATCGAGCGGTCATAAGTGCATTCCTCGACCAGCACGTTGTGGAACCCATAAGAATATGCGTCCACCGTGGAGGCGCGCACGCAACCAGAGGTGCTTTCACCCAGAATTATCAGGCTTTCAACGCCCATGCGGCGCAAATGCGCGATCAGCGGCGTGCCAAAAAACGCAGATGCACGCTCCTTGTGAATCACCAATTCGCCGGCCTTGGGAGCAAGCTCAGCCTTGATATGGTAAAGATCTTCAGTCTCGTTGTTCTTCATCCGGCGATTGGTCGAATGCACGCCCGCAGTATCGGCATGGCGCGTGGAATAGATCACAGGCACACCGCAAGCACGCGCTGCGGCGAACAAGCGTTGTGTCGGCTCAAGCGCGCGCCAGGCGTTCTCGCCGCACGACCCGGCAAATTCACGATTGACCTCGAGCACAGGGCGATTCCCGCCCAGATAAGCCTTGTTGTAAAGATCAATCGCGAGGATCGCAGGCTTTGGGCCGACGAACGTCTCACGATGATAGGGCTGGTAAATTTCGCGGATCTCGTCGTCGATCACGTCGTTCCAGCAATGATCGTTAAAGTCCTTCGACATCTGTCCTCCAAATCCGATTCTTGCGCGATCTTCTGGCGCGAGGTTAGTACATTCTGCGGAACAAGCGCAAACCAGAGGCTTGGCGCGGTCTTGACCTGCGGACGCGCAGCGAGGAAAATAACCAATCGAGCCTGACCAACGGGCATCATTCCGGGAGGATTCGAAATGCGCGCCAAGTTGCGATCAGTGCTTCGTGGACTGGCGTTCGCGGCAGCCGCCATAGGCGCCCCGAATGTTTCCCTTGCCCAACAGAGCGAGCCGCTGTTTCGCGGCAAGACCGTCACCATCATCATAGGCTATAGCGTAGGTGGATCTGACGATCTTTGGGCGCGCCTCGTATCACGTCACATGGGGCGCTTCCTGCCAGGCAATCCCAATGTCGTGCCGCAGAACATGCCTGGCGCCGGCAGCCTCGTGGCGGCAAACCAGATTTACAACACCGCGCCCAAAGACGGAACAATCATAGGCCTCGTCAACCGCGGCGTGCCGTTCGAGCCGCTGCTGGGCAACACGTCAGCGCAATTCGATCCCTTGAAATTCACCTATCTGGGCAGCCCGGATCGCGACGTGATCGTGGGCTATATCCGCAGCGATGCGCCGCTGAAAAACGTAAGCGAATTGCGGACGCAGGAATTGATCGTAGCGGCCACAGGAACGGGCGCCGACAGCTTCACCTACCCAAACGTGCTCAAAAACCTCTTCAACCTGAAACTGCGCATCGTCTCCGGCTATCCCGGCTCGCGCGACATGAACCTGGCTGTTGAACGCAACGAAGTTCACGCGACCTTCATCAGCTACGACACCGCCGCGCGCGAGCCCAACTTCCTCAATGGCAGCCGCAAGATTTTCCTGCAAGGCACCATGACGCCCGACCCGCGCATGAAGGATGTGCCGACGCTCGGCGGCCTTGCGCAGGGCGAAACCGAGAAGCAGGCGATTGAATTGTTCCTCGCCCGCGCCAACATGGGACGCCCCTTCGTGGCGCCACCCGGCATGACGCCGGAGCGGGCGGGCGCATTGCGCGATGCTTTCAAGGCGACGATGGCTGACCCCGTAGTGAACGAAGAAGCCAGAAAGCAGGGTCTCAACGTCAACTTCGTGTCGCCGGAAGAGCTTACTGAACTGGTCGCGCGCTCTTACAAGGCCGACCCAAAGATCATAGCGCTTGTTCGTCAATCCCTACGCTAGAGAGCCGACTCCCCTGCGCTATAAAACCTCTTGAAATTTGGCGCTAACCGGAAACACCATGTCCAATTCCGCAAAGCTACCTGATCCCTACCTCGACTGGGCGCACGCTCAGGGCGTGCCGATCATCGAGGATTTCGGCATCGACATTCGCAAGGTTCCCGTTGCGCCATGGGCGCGTTACGGCATGAACGGCGCATTGTGCCATTTGAAAGGTCGTGACGACTACATTTCGATCTTCGCTTTTGAATTGCCGCCGGGCGGAAAATCAGCGCCGCTGCGGCACATTTGCGAAGAAGTGATTTACGTCATATCCGGGCATGGCTCGACGACGGTACATTTGGAGGACGGCGCCAGGCATAGTTTCGAATGGGGCCCAAAGAGCCTTTTTTCGATTCCGTTGAACGCGACGCACCAGCACTTCAACGCATCTGGCCGGGAACCGGCGCGCTTTGCTTCCGTCAATAACATGGTCTTCGTCATGAGCCGCTTTCGCGACGAAGATTTCATCTTCAATTGCCCGACGCCATTCCCGGGCCGCGTAGGACGAGCCGATTACTTCATGGGCGAAGGCGAGTTCATTTCGATTTCGCCTGGCCGGCACCAATGGGAGACGAATTTCGTCTCGGATCTGTCAGGCTTCGAGCTCAAACAATGGTCGCAACGGGGTGCTGGCGGATCGAACCTGCGCTTCATGTTGACGGAAAACACCATCGGCGCACATTCATCGGAAATGCCAGTTGGCACCTACAAGAAGGGCCATCGCCATTTCGACGGCGTGTGCGTGTTCGCCGTTACCGGACAGGGTTATTCTCTGCTATGGCGCGAAGAAGATCAGGATTTCACACGTGTCGATTGGGAGCATGGCTGCGTTTACTGTCCGCCCGATTCGATGTTCCACCAGCACTTCAACGTCGCAGATCATCCCTCACGCTATCTGGCTTTGCAGATCGGCACCGTGCGTTATCCCCTGCTCTCGATGAAGCGCGAGATATGGGACGTGGGCGTCGACAAGGACGTAAAGCAGGGCGGCGCGCAGGTGGAATACGAGGATCAGGATCCGCGCGTGCATCAGATATGGCTCGACGAGATCGCGTCCCACGGCGTTGAATCGCGCATGGGCCCCTACATTGACGAATCCCGCTTTTCTGGAAAGACCAAGTAATGGATCTGCGCACGAAAGCTCTGGAGACAAAGAAATATCTCGTCGATCCCTATCAGGATTGGCTTGAGCGCGAGAGCGTTCCCGTCGTCAACAGTCGCATGATAAATCTGTTCGAATTGACACTGGCGCCATGGGCGCGCTTCGGCATGGATGGCGCGGCGTGCCATGTCGAGGGGCGCTGCGACTATCTCACCACGTTTGTTTTCGAACTCAAGCCGGGGCAATCCTCGGCGCCCGCGCGCAATGTGCACGAGACCTGCACTTATGTGCTGAGCGGCAGCGGCAAAAGCGTCTTCACGCTCTCCGATGGAAGGTCGATCAACGTCGAATGGGCGGCAGGCGAGGCGTTTTCGGCGCCCGTCAACGCAAGCTGCATCCACACCGCCGATGCGGGCGCGCCGGCGCGGATCGTGAGCTTCACTGATCTGCGCTATCTTATGGGGCTTTATCGCAACGAGGCTTTTCTGTTCGACAATGCAGCACCCATGACCAGGCGCCAGAATGAGTCCGTGGCGGCGGGCCTTTCTGCTCCTGTTCTCAAGATGGAGCTGGTCAGGAACCGGGGCTCGCTGGCGCTTGCCGCAGGCTCTATCGGCTGCGACATCACGGAGCTGGCGCCCCATAGCGCAGATCCAGCCGCGCGGCAGATGCAAGGCGCGCATCTTTTATGCCTGTCAGGCAGCGGCTTTTCGCTCTCGTTCGACAGCGAGACATCGCCGCTCACGCGCGTGGATTGGGCGCCGGGCGTGCTGATCGGCCTGCCGAGCATGTCGTTCCACCAGCATTTCAACGTCGGCGACAGCCCTGCCCGCTTTATGAAAGTGGAATTGGGTTCATTAACGTCGCCGATTTTCCGCAGTCGTCGTTCAGCCTACGGCGACGAAACAGTTTATGCTTCCGGCAGCGCGACGATCTCTCGTGAAGATGAGCGTTCCGACGTCGCCGCACTGCGCTCCTGAACAACAAGGACATTAGGATGAAACTTCTCGGCAACCCACGCAGCCCCTACGTGAAAAAAGTTGTAATCGCTCTCAAGGAAAAGGGCGTGCCGTATGATTATCTCGAAGTCTCCGCTGGCGATCCGGCTGTGGGCGGCGCCAACCCGCTCGCCAAAATCCCCACGCTCATTCGCGACAACGGCGGAACGCTGTTTGATTCCCCAGTTATCGCCGAATACGTTGATGGCCTGAACGGCGCGCCCAGTTTGATCCCGACCAATTTCGCCGATCGCATCGAGGTCAGGCTCTGGGAGGCGCTTGCAGATGGGGTCACTGACGCCGCCGTCGCGCTGTCTCATGAGGAGCGCGAACCGGAAGAAAAGCGCAAGGGCCCTGCTTTCACAGCCAAGCAGACGAAGAAGATCGACGGAGGGCTGGCGGCTCTCGATGGCGCGCTCGCCAAGAACCAATACCTGCATGGCGGCGCATTTTCGCTTGGCGACATCGCTTGCTATTGCGCGCTGACATATCTTGATCGTACGCAGCCCAATTTTGATTGGCGCAAGGCTTATCCGAATCTGGCGCGTTTTGAACAAAGCATGGCGGCGCGACCGTCAGTGGCGCAATCGTGATCTATCGCCGCTCGACGTGAGCTTACCCTGCGCACAAAATCATGCGCCGAACGTCTAGAAAAACCCGGGAGGAATAAATGTCGTCAGCCACTCTCAAGAAGGCGCTTGCATGCGTCGCAGCGGCGCTTTCTCCCGTCATGTTTTCACCTGCGCAGGCGCAGACCGCGCCGAAGGAATTGAACATCGTCGTCGGCTTTGGCGCCGGCGGCGTCTACCATAGTATGTCGATGCTGATGTCGCGGCACATGGGGCGCAAAATGCCCGGCCAGCCGAATGCCGTCGTAAAGGTCATGCCGGGCGCAGGCAGTATTCTTGCCGCCAATTACCTCTACAATGTCGCTCCCAGCGACGGCTCGGTGATCGGCGCCATCGGCGGCGGGCTTATTCTTGAACCAATGTTCCGCAACCCCGAGGCCAAGTACGATCCCGCCAGGTTCAACTGGATCGGCACATCGTCATCCGAGACCTATACCTGCGTCGCGATGAAGACGAAATCTGTCTCGAAGATCGCGCAAGTGGTCGAAACTCCTCTGGCAGTCGGCTCCACCGGGCGCGGCTCACGCACATTTACCTACGCCAGCGCGCTGAACGATCTGATCGGCGCAAAGTTCAAGATCATAACCGGCTATCGCGGCATGACGGATATTCATCTGGCAATGGAGCGCGGCGAGCTCGACGCTGTCTGCGGCTGGGGCTATAGCTCGATCCACAGTCAGAAGCCTGATTGGCTGCGCGACGACCGCATCAACATTCTGCTGCAATTTGGGTATCGCAAGAATACGGCTATTCCCGACGCGCCGCTGGTGACGGATATATTGAAGAGCGACGACGACAAGGCCGCCATGCGCCTGCTCGTGCTGGACGCGCTGATTGCATGGCCGATGGTGGCGCCGCCCGGCGTGTCTAAAGAAAACGTCGCTATGCTGCGCCGCGCCTATGTTGAAGCGCTGGCCGATCCCGTCCTGCAATCTGAGGCCAAACAATTGCAGATCGCGATTGATCCGGTCAGCGGGGAAGAGATCGAGGCTGCGATCGCCGAGGTGACGAAGACGCCAAAGTCCGTGATTGAACACGCACGCAAACTGTCGGGCCTCGATTAAGAGGTCTGCTGATTGCGTCCTCAAAGGCGCCGCCACCTCTTACCCCCACAGCGCCGCAGAAGACTTGCGTGCGACAGCCCGCACCTGTAGCACAGGGGCGCGTTTTGGGCCGGGTCGGCCGAAGGGGGCGATGTGACGAACGAGACAAACGGCTCCCAGCCTGGGTCAATCTCCAAGGCTGAACTCAGCCGCATGCAGCATCGCCGCCGCATGATGGTGGCCGGTTTGGCCGCACTGTCGCTGATCCCGATCGCGATCAGCGCGCCGCTGTTTCCCCGCTATAGCATCGCAGGGTTCCTGATTTTCGTGGGCGCGCTCTTCTGCCTCTCGGCGGCGGTCGTCATTCGCGTCTGGTCAGTGCTGCATGTGGGCGGTCGAAAGGGCCGCGAGCTGGTGACGAGCGGGCCTTACGCGCTGGTGCGCAATCCGCTCTATGTCGGCACGCTGTTTGGCGCCTTTGGCGTTGGGCTCGCGTTTGGTTCGCTCACGCTGGCCGTGTTGCTTAGCGCGCTCACCTTTCTGGTGTTCGACTGGATCACCAGGATCGAGGAGCGCCGTCTGCGCGCTGAGTTCGGCGCAGAGACGTTTGACGCTTATCTGGCCAGCATCAATCGCTGGTGGCCGAAGCTGCAAACATTGCCGCCGACGGGCCGGATGGAGACCGACGGTGGCGTGGTTGTGCGCACCATGGTTCAGGCGCTGATGTTCTTTCTGGCTTTGGCCGCCAGCCATGGGCTTGAATCGCTGCGCGTCGCCGGCTGGTTCGCACCGCTGATCTACCTTCCCTGATTAGAACCTGTTTTGCCTGATCAAAGCCGCGGCGACGCGTTGTGCTCTTTCAGAACGCGGCCGCTGGAATCCAGCTCTTGCAGCCGCACGTCATATCCCCAGAGCATCGCAATGTGACGCAGAACGCTGCGCGCCTGCTTCTCTGCCAGCAGGCTGCCATCCTGCACCTTGTGATGGATGATGAGGCGTCGGTCGCCGGCAAGGTCGACGGCCGCTACTTCGATCTGCGGGTCCGCATGGCCAAGATCGTAGGAGCGTGCAAGCGCCGAACGTATGCGCCTGTAACCGCGCTCGTTGTGGATCGCCTCCACCAAAAGCATGGGATCGGCAGGATCGTCCAACAGGTTGAACAGGCGGAAGTTGCGCATCACCTTTGGCGATAGATATTGCAGCACGAAACTCTCATCGCGAAAGTTCGCCCAGATCTCGCGCAGCGCGCCATCAGGATCGCCGCAACCTGCAATGCCAGGCAACCAGATGCGGTCTTCATCGTCAGGAGCCAGACACGCGCGCTCAAGATCGCGCATCATCGCAAAGCCAAGAGCGTAGGGGTTAAGACCGCCAAAATGCCCTGAATCAAAAGCAGGCTGCATGATGACGTTCGTGTGGGAGGTCAGAAATTCAAGGAAGGCGCCGTCGCTGATCTGCCCGCGCTCATGCAACTTGTTGAGGATAGCATAATGAACGAAGGTC
>CANJPM010000029.1 GCA_947476075.1 Beijerinckiaceae bacterium | reverse complement strand
CGCCCTCGAAGGGCGTCAGCGCAACGGGCGATGAATAGAGCGTTTCGCGCATTTTCACGCTGCGGCGCATGGCCAAAGGCTCGCCGGGGCCGCGCATCAACAGGCGCGAGAAGACGATTTGGGTGCCAGACGAGCCAATGTCGACCCCCATGCTGATGAGGGGAATTTCTTCCAGCTCGCGCGAGCCTTCCGCGACCATATTGTCGTTCGCATCGTGCTCGTGATCAGCCTCTTCTCCAGGGCCATGTTCGTGACGGGCTAGCGCGCCAAAGGCGTGGTCTGCGATGGAATGGGAGGGGGGCGGGTTCGCCATGTCTTCCTCGATTGAAGCTTTCGCCCGAATGAAGCGCCAACCTGAAAACGCAGCAGCCCGGCGCGGACGCCGGGCTGCTTTGATAGCTTCCGTCTTACTTGCGTTCGCCGCGCAGATATTGGCGCACGATCTCGGAGGTCAGCACGACCTTGGGATCGTATTCGGGCGCGTCTTCCATCTGGTCGAGCGTGTTCAGGCCCATCTGACGGAAGATGCGTGCGGTGGACGAAATCAGTCGCACGGGATTCTTGGGGTCGGCGTTGAAGTGCTGATGCACGGTGTTTGGCGGGATATAGATGTAATCGCCCGCCTCCCATTCAAAGCGCTTCACTTCGGGGTTGATCTTCCAGTCGAACACGTCGGTTATCTCGACGTCGCAATCCTGATGCAGATCGTAGCCCTTGCCTTCCAGCACGTAGACGCATTCCTCGGCCAGATGCCGATGCTTGCCCGAGCGTGAGCCCGGCGGAATGATCTGCATATAGGCGTCGACCGTCTCGATGCGCGTGTTCATCTGCTCGTTCATCAGATGCTTCAGCAGCCCCTGACGCGACATTTCCCACGGCATTTCTTCAGGACGCACAATCTTCTTGCGGCGCGCATTGCGCGAGGGCGCATCCTGCGCTTCGTCAAGAAGACGCTGGTAGAGACGCTCGTTCTGCTTGCCTTCGAGCCAGGCTCCAGTTTCGCCCCAAGCCATTAATAGCCTCCCTTGGGATGGTTCAGGTCTTCCTCGATTTCGCGCACCGTGAAGCCTTCGGCTTCCGGCGTCACTTCAAGCGGGCGCTCCTTGACTTGCTTCTGGAACAGCATGTTCAAAAACAGGTACATCGGCTTGGTCTTGATGACGAGCGCGCGCGCCGGCTTGGTGGTCGAGGCGTTGAAGTGCTGATGCACGCAATTGTTGTGCACAATAGCGATGTCGCCGGCGTGCCAGTCATAGCGGATGCCGTCGTGAATTTCGTAGCCGTCGCCGTCCAGAATATAGAAAGCGGCCTCGTTGACGTGGCCGTGCTTCTGGGAGGAGGCGCCGGGCGCGTATTCTTCCAGATGCATGTGGAACGTCTGCGTAATACCGTCCTTGGGCTCGACGTAATGGCGGCTAAAGCACAGCGGCCCGTCGATGAAGGCGGTTTCCTTGGCCTTGCGCACGCGCGGCACTGCGCGCAACCGGTCAAGCTCCTGCTGGACGTTGTATTCGCCCTGAATGCCGCGCACGAACACGCGGTCTTTCTTGTTGTGGTACAAGGAGGCGCGCTTTTCTTCGAGCGCCTCTGAATTGTGACCCATTGAACCGGGCTGCGCGCCCTTGGTCACTCGTGAATCATCGTCCATTCGGATCCTCCGCGGATAAGTCGTCCCGCTTCTTGAGATTTGGGCGGCGCGATAGCTGAGTGATACACGCACCATCAGCCCGTGTCATGTCCCCAGATGCCCCCGAGACGCTTGTAATCATACCTGGACTTGAGCGCTGGCGCGTCGCGCCGTCCACTCGTGATTTTCGGCTTTGCTCCGCGCGCCAAACACCGCTATGTCTCGCCCCATCAACACAGGGCTACAAGGCTCGCACCCGGAGGATTCCCCCTCATGCGTTATATCGATTGCTTCAACCACTTCTTTCCCCAGGCCCTCTGGGACAAGATGATGAGCACGCCCGGCGCAGCCGCCGACATCGGCGCCCGCATGCGCGGAATTCCCGCGATCTATGACCTCGACGAGCGCAAGCGCGTCATTGACATGTTCCGCGTCAAGCACAATTACACGCAGGTGATCTCGCTGGGCATGCCCCCGCTGGAAGCGCTTGGCACGCCCGAGCAGGTCGAGGAATTCGCCAAGCTCGCCAACGACGGTCTGGCTGAACTTTGCGAAAAGCACCCCGATTATTTCTGCGGCTGGCTGGCGGCGCTGCCGATGAGCTCGACCAAGAACCGCGAGAAGGAATACGAGCGCGCGATTTCGATCGGCGCCAACGGCGTGCAGATCCACACCAACATCAACGGCCTGCCGCTCGACGACGAGCAGTTCCGCCCGTTGTTCGCCATCGCCGAAAAGAGCAACAACCCCGTCTTCCTGCATCCCTCGCGCGGCGCCTTCGACCTGCCCGACTACAAGACTGAAGCCAAGTCGAAGTATGAGATCTGGTGGACGTTCGGCTGGCCCTACGAGACCTCGGCAGCCATGGCGCGCCTTGTGTTCGGCGGCGTGATGGACCAGTTCCCGGATCTCAAGGTTCTCGCCCATCATCTGGGCGCCATGGTTCCCTTCTTTGAGGGCCGCGTCGGTCCGGGCTGGGATCAGCTGGGCAATCGCACCACCGACGAAGACTACAAGACGCTTTTGAAGAACATGAAGAAGCGTCCGCTGGATTACTTCAAGGACTTCTACGCTGACAGCGCGGTGTTTGGCTCCAAGCCCGCCACTGAATGCGGTCTCGCCTTCTACGGCGCCGACCGGGTGCTGTTCGCCTCCGATTGCCCGTTCGATCCCGAAAAGGGCCCGGGCTACATTCGCGACACCATCGGCATCATCGAATCGCTGAACCTGAGCGACGTTGACCGCGAGAAGATCTGCTACAAGAACGCCCAGCTCTTGCTCAACATCAAGTAAGCTGCGGGCTGCGCTTCACAAGAAAGCCGGGCGTGCGCCCGGCTTTTTTTGTACCCGCGCGGCTTTCTACTTCTTCTTGTAGGGCCCCAATTCCTTCACCGCCGCCTCGACGAACGAGGTGTCGAGCACTTGCTCGACGGTGACGGCCCCCTTCACATCGCCCTGTTCGCGGAAGAAAGAGAGATCCTTCTTCAGGCTTTCAACATTCATCGCGCCGTCAGGATTTGCGCCATGGACGGTGAGGTTGCGCAGCACGTCAGGATTTTTCACGTTCGAATATTTGGCGAGAATCTGCACAATCTCCTCGCCGCCAGCACCAGCAAGCTTGCCGTCGACCACGGCATCGTTGAAGTCGCGCGTGGCTTTCACATAAGCGCGCATGAACTTCTGCGCCAAAGGCTTCTTCCTGGTGGCGAAATCCTCGCTGAAGAGAATCACCGCCGTCTGGTGGTTGGGGTAAAACGTGTCATTGCCCATCAACCGATGGGCTGCGCCCAGCTTCACGATGTTGGTGACGGAGGGCTCGGTCGTGATCGAGCCGGCCACAGCGCCGTTCTGCAAGGCGGCGGCGTGCTGGGGAAAGCCAAGATAGACTTTTTCAACATCGTTATAGGTGAGGCCAACGCTCTTCATCGCCTCGTTAAGCACCGAGGCGTCGCCGCCGCCCTGACCTGAAATGGCCACCTTGCGGCCTTTGAGATCCTTCAGGCTTTTCACTTCGCCGCTGTCCCACAGAACTTTGCTGATAAGGAACGACTGGAACGGCGCGCCCTGCCTGTTGTGCGCCTTGTCTGCGACCATGCGAATCTTGATGCCGCGATCAATGGCGTTGTAAAGCCCGGCGGACGGCCCGCCGCCGCCCACGTCCAATTGACCGGCGCCAAGCGGGGCCACCATTTTTGCGCCAGTGTCGAAGGTCACGAAATCGGGCTCAATGCCTTCGTCTTTGAAATAGCCCTTCGCGTCGGCGATGAAGAGGCCGACGTCGCTCACCGCATTGACGATGGCCATCGACACCTTTTCGGCGTTTGCAGGCGTAACGCTGACAGCTGTAACGCTGGTGGCGATAACGAGCGCGCCCAAGGCGGACCCAAGCGTGTGACGTGTCAGCATTGTTCTGTCTCTCCCTGAATCAAAAGGCCGCGCTGTTTATGGCGCGGCCTGATTGCTTTATTTCATTTCCGTATCGGCGAGCTTTTGCAGGATCGGCCGCCACATCTCCTGTTCGGAGCGGGCGTAAGCGACCAGTTCTTCTGGTCCCATATTGCCGACGAAGGAGCCGAGCTGGCGATAGCGGTCGATCATTTCCTTCTTCTGCTGCACCGTCTTCAGGTCTGCGCTCACCTTGGCGATGATCGCGTCCGGCGTGCCCAGCGGCGCAACCACCGCATTCCAGCCGCCCGAACGGAACCCGGGGATGGTTTCAGCCACCACCGGCATTTTCTCGAACCCCTCCAGGCGCGCCGTGCCAGTGTTGGCCAGACCGTGGATCATGCCGCCGTCAATAGCGCCGCCGACGCCCGGATAGCCGTCAAGCACGATGCCGACGCGGCCCGTGGTCACGTCGTTCATGGCAGCCGCAGGGCCGCCGGTATAGGGTACGAAGGTGAGCTTCGTTCCCGTCATCGTCTGGAACAATTCCATCGTCAGATGGGTGATGCGGCCACGACCGGTGGCTGCAAACGAAATCTCGCCAGGCTTCTGTTTGGCGAGTTCGATCAACTCGGCGACGGTGTTCACGCCCAGAGTCTTTGAGACGCCAATGAACATCGGCTGCGTCATCAACAAGCCCACGGGCTTGAAGTCCTTGGGCAGTTCGATGGGCAGGTTTGGCGACACGCCCGCAGCGCCCTTGATCGCCAGGAACGTGGAGGAGGCCGGCACATAGAGCGTGTAGCCGTCAGGCTCGGCTTGCGCTGCGATGCGGGCGGAAATACCGCCGCCGGCGCCAGGATGGTTCAGCACCTGAACCTGCTGGCCCCAGAGCTGGCCGAAATGATCGGCAAGCACGCGGATCGTGACGTCGTTCGAGCTGCCAGCGGCTGAATCGGAAATCAGCTTCACAGGCTTGTTGGGATAGGCGCCCTGCGCGTGTGCGCCGGTCGCCAATCCAAGAAGCGCTGCCAATCCAAAGCCCAGTCCACGGCCAATAATGCGGGTCGTCTTCATGAACACCCTCCCTGGTGCGACTTGCTTACTTATCTGTCTTCGAGAACCCCGGACCCATGTTCCAGTCCATCGGATAATAGGGCCTGTCAACGAGACGGCACCAGTTTTCCCAGCCGCGCTCGTAGGTGAAGCCGGCGCGACCGCCTGCGTTCTTGGCCACTTCCTCATCGGACATGGCGATAACTTCGCCTTCTCCAAGCTGATAGGCCTTGATCAGCATATCGGCGTTGATCTCCATATAAATGGAGGTGAACACCACGTCGCGCAGCGACTTGCCGGCGACAACGCTGCCGTGGCCGCGCATCAGCGCAACGGTGCGATGGCCAAGCGTCTGGGCCAGATCCTGACCCATTTCATAACTTGTGACGAGCAGATTGGTGGCGCCGAACTTGTGGGAAATGTCCCAGGTCGGAATGTCAGTGCCGATGGGCGCGCACATGTGCATGATCGGGCGCATCTTCTTCTTCGACTGCACCGTGAACGGCACGACATTGGGGCTGTGGTTGTGCACGACCGCCATCACGTCGGGGCGGGCAGCGTAGACAGCACCATGAATGAAGCGCTCGGAATAGGGCTTGCCGGCTTCATGGCCGACGATCTCGCCCTCGTGCGTGAATTCCATGATGTCGCCGATTTCGACGCAATTTGGAGCGCGCGCCCGCGACAGCAGGAAATGGTTGGGATTGGTGGGATGGCGCATCGACACATGGCCGAAGGAATCCACAACGTGATGATAGGCCAAAATGCGATTGGCGGAGACGAGATCGTCCTTGATCTGACTGATGTCCAGCATGAATTCCTCCCGGGAGCGTTGCATGCTTCCTAGCACGTTTAGCGGCGCGGAAAAGGGGGGAGCGGCCCGCACGCCTGACGCCCGCGACCGGGACAGGCCCGGCCGCAACACTATGAGATCAAAGCAATAGACCTCGCGCGCGACCCGGTCGGGCAATTCGAGCACACAGACCGGCGAGCCATACGTTTGGCAGGCGGGAGCAGGGATCGCGGATCGCGCGACGGATAAGGGCTCCCGAGAAGAGTTAAATCCTGCTATTCAGGATTTATTGAGATCGGCCTTTTGCGATTATGGTTAACAAAGCCTTTACCGGAGCGCTGCCGCAGCTTTATCGTCGTTCACGATGTCGATGATTCCCTACGATCCCACCTCAGGCGACGCCATTAGCGTCAACGCGGAATTTCATCCGGATAATTCTCCGGGATCTTCTGCTGACCTGTGCCTTTTTCTCTCGCCAGACTGGAGAGAAACGCGCATTTTGCTCGAATCGCAGGGCGCCGGCATTAGTTTTGGTCTGGGCCGCCAAATCCGCATCGCCTGGCGCGGGCGACGGGCGAGCCTTCAAATCCGCGCGGACGGCTATATGGCGAGTGCAGAAAGCGGCGCTCTGCTCGATCTCATTAATGGGGATTTGGCTTTGCTGGCCCCAATAGACCTGCGCAGCCATTATCCAGCGCGCCTGACCTTTGATCCGCATCTCGATCTGTTCGTCGCGCAGGCCCTGGGAATCAACGACCTCGTGATGGCGGCCGGACGCAGCAAGACGCAGGTCGCCTGCGCCTATGAAATCGCGATCATGGATTATCTGGCTTTCTGCAAGGCGCGCGGGGAAGAGCCGGCGCCTTGCCGCGTAAAACCGTGTGACGACAGGCGTCTGGACGACGCGCTAGACCGCCGCGCCCTCCCGCTCCTCGCCAAATGAAGCGGCGCGCGAGGCGGCGCGGCTGAGCACATTGGCGCAGAAGGTGATTTGCGCAGCCAGCTGCGTCACTTTTTCATCGCCCAGCCGCCCGCCCATTGTCAGGCTGAGGGACCCCAGAACCTGCCGGGTCTGATCGAGCATCGGCGCCGCGATTCCCGTCAAGCCCGGCGTCACGTCGCCGCTGGTCACATCCCAGCCGCGCTGGCGGATAGCGCGCAGCCGAACGCGCGCCTCGTCGACGGTTTGTCCCAATCCCGCAGCGACAAGTTCGCGCGGCGCTTGCGCGTCCAGCACGCGCCTGATCGCGCTTGGCGGCAGATGGGCGAGGATGACCCGCGAAGCGGCGCCGCGCAAAAGGGAGCGGGCGCGTCCGCGCTCATAGGTGGAGACGAAGCCAGACGCATTCTGCTCCTGATGCACGCACAAAACCCGCTCGCGATAGCGGCGACACAACAAGGCCACGCCTGAATGTTCACGCGCCAGCTCCGCCATAATGGGGCGGCCCGCCACAATCAACGGATCGCGGCTGCGCATCGCAAAATCCAGCTCAACGATGCGCGGCCCCAGTGTATAGCCAACGCCTGGCAACGAGCTGAGAAGGCCCGCCTCCGTCAGCGATTTGAGATAGCGGTAAAGCGTCGAGCGCGTATAGCCCAGCCGGCCCGCCATATCCTCCATGGTCCATTCCATGGCCTGACCCTCGAACAGGTCAAGCACGGCGAGCATGCGCTCGGGCGAATTCCGGGGGCTCTTCTCGTCAGCTTCCATAAGCTATCAATAGAAAAATCCCATGATTCAGGAAAGATGGACCACAGCGCTCTTTTTTCGGGGTCGCCGTACCAAATTTTACCGAAACGGCGCCGCTGCCCCATTCCGGCCATTAAACTCCCGTTAACCAGCTTTGGCGTTTGCTCAAATGCAACGCTTCGAAAGAAGCTCCCGGAAAGGTTGATGGAACCTTCGTTTAACCATCTGGGGGCTATTTCTCTGGCATGTCCGACGGCGCTTGCGCGTCCGGATTACGAATTCTGGACCACAGATCCGGCAGCACAGGAGTTTCCGGCATGACCTTATCCTCAAGCGCGCGCGTCATTCGCATTGTCGCTGCGCTGACAGCGGCCCTGACGATCGCGGCCTGCTCGAAGAATCCCAATGACGACCCCAACGCCCTCGGCCTGACCGGCGGGCGCGCGGGAGCAGCCACGCCCGGCACCCAACAGGATTTCGTGGTCAACGTGGGCGACCGCGTTTACTTCGAGACCGATTCGGTTGAGCTGACCCAGCAGGCTCAGGCCATCCTCGACAAGCAGGCGCAATGGCTGGCCCAATATCCGCGTTACACCATCACCATGGAAGGCCACGCCGACGAGCGCGGCACCCGTGAATACAATTTCGGCCTCGGCGCCCAGCGCTCCGAGGCGGCCAAGACCTATCTGGTGGCGCGCGGCGTTCCCGCCAGCCGCCTGCGCACCACCAGCTACGGGAAAGAGCGTCCGGTTGCAGTCTGCAACGACATTTCCTGCTGGTCGCAGAATCGTCGCGCCGTCACCGTGCTTGGCGGCGGCGCCGGCTCATAAACCTCAAGGCGTGACTTAAGCCTCAAGACCTGACTTGATGGATCAGCCGCCGCAGACTTTTGTTTGCGGCGGCTGATTTGCGTCCATATGTAGGGTCTTGTGCAAGATCGTCTCGTTTCCGCCCAATTTTGGCCATCGGCTGGTTTATGCTGGCGCTCAATAGCCCTGCAAGGTCCACGCCTTAGGTCGACTTATCTGGATTTCGCCCGCATGTTTCTGGCCCGCCTGACGTTTCATCGCACGCTGCTTGTGTCCGCAATGCTCGCCTGCCTGTGGCTGCCCTCAGGCGCCAGCGCGCAATTATTCGGCTCGCCCGCACCGCCCCCGGTCGACGTTTCGTCTTTGCTCCTGCGTCTCGACCGGCTGGAGAAGGAAGTGCGCTCGCTGACCGGCCAGCTGGAGCAGACCCAGTTTGAGCTGAGGCGCCTTCAGGAGCAGTCCGGCCGCGCCCCCATTGAGGACGTCCGCCCGCCGGGACGGCGCAGCGATATGCTCGATCCCTCGCAGGCGCCCCCGGCTCGCAATCCGCTCGATGGACGCCCTGGCGTCGCCGGCCCGCTCGACGGCGCCCCGGCTGTCGATCAGATGGACGACCCCAACGCGCCGCTCGACCTGCTCAACCCACGCCGTCCGCGCGGCTCCGGTCAGGGGCAGAACGGGCCGGCGCAAGGTGGCCCCTCATTGGGCCTGGGACTTGCGCCCGGCCCCGCGCAGCTGGGCGCAACTCCGCCTTCGGCGCCCCTCCAGGCGCCGATCAGCGCCGGCGAATCCACGGCGGCCACGCCAGTCATTTCTGGACCGCGCGGCGAGTATGAGGCTGCCATCGCGCTTGTGCGCGCCAACCAGCTTGATGACGCAGAAGCCAGTCTGAAGGGTTTTCTGGAGCGCTATCCCAACGGGCAGCTCAGCCCCGGCGCGGCTTATAATCTGGGCGATATCTACGCCCGCCGCGGTCGCCACCGGGAAGCTGCAGAGCAGTTTTTGAAAATCTCAACTGATTTCAGCAAATCCGCGCAAGCGCCCCAAAGCCTGTTGCGGCTCGGCCAATCGCTTGAAAAGCTCGGCGCCAAGGAGCAGGCTTGCGCCGCCTGGGGCGAGATCGGGCGCAAATATCCAAACGCAGGCGCAACGATCAAGACAGGCGCCGATCGCGACATGAAGCGAGTCCAGTGCTGACGGACGAAACGCTGCTTTCTTGTCAAATCCGCGACGCTCTGCTGGCTCCGCTGGCGCAGGCCAGCGCAATTTTGCTGGCGGTCTCGGGCGGCCCCGATTCTACAGCGCTCCTGAAACTGGCCGCCGACTGGCGCGCCGCCGATCCTTCCCGTCCGAGAATTTTCGCGGCCAGCGTCGATCATGGCCTGCGCGCAGAGGCGCGCGCAGAAGTCGAAGCTGTCGCAGAACTGGCGCAAACGCTTGGCGTCCCGCACGCCATTCTGACCTGGGAGGGCGAGAAGCCCCGCTCCGCCTTGCAGGAAAAGGCGCGCGCCGCCCGCTATGGACTGCTTGTCGCCCATGCCCGCGCCATAGGCGCAGACAGCCTTTGCACCGCCCATCATGCTGACGATCAAGCCGAGACGGTGCTGATGCGGATGGCGCGCGGCAGCGGAATCGCCGGTCTGGCGGGAATGCGGCCCATCAAGGTCCTTGACGGGCTCCGCCTGCTGCGGCCGTTGCTGGACATTCCCAAATCCGGGCTCGTGGCTTTTTGCCACGTTCAGGGCCTGCCTTTCGCGCAAGACGCGTCAAACGTCGACGACCGCTTCGCGCGGGCGCGGGTGCGTAAACTGGCGGGCGCGCTGGCCAGGGAGGGCCTGAGCGCCGCGCGCTTCACGGAGCTTGCCCGCCGGGCTGCCCGGGCTGACGACGCGCTCGTCAGCATGGCGCAGACCGTGACCAACAAAGTTTGCACACGCTCGGCGACCGGAGCGCGGGTTGATTTGGCTGCTTTGCTGAACGAGCCGGAAGATATCGGCCTGCGGGTGCTGGCCGGACAAGTCGCAAATTTGAGCGCTATTCCCTTGCGCCTGCATCGTCTGGAAAGCGCATTCGCGCGGCTTGCGCAGGCCTGCGCGCAGGGAGAATCACTCAAGCTCTCGCTGGGCGGCGCACTCTTGCAATTGAATGCCGCAGGGGAATTGCGGCTCTGCGCAGAACCCGCCCGAAGACGCGGACGTGCAGAATCGATGTAATCTGTTCACGTAATCGACTAAATTTGCGCGCTGGATGAAGTTCGGCGGGCGGCTTCCCTTGGCAAGGGGGCTTGGCGCGCCTAGATTAGAAACACAGTCCGCGGTGCGAAGTCCGGCAGTCTTCCGGCGCATTCTTCGGCAGGATCTACGGCAGGACCGCAATGAATCCCAATGTTCGGAATTTTTCTCTGTGGGTGATTATCTTTTTGCTGGTCGTGGCTCTGGTGATGTTGTTCCAGAACCCGTCCCAGCGCGAGGCGTCGCAACAGATCACGTTTAGTCAGCTTCTGACCGAGGTCGATCAGAGCCGTGTTCGTGAAGTCACGATCGCCGGCAACGAGATCACTGGTCATTTCAATGACAATCGCGCTTTCTCCACCTATGCGCCGAACGATCCGACGCTGGTGCAAAAGCTCTACAGCAAGAACGTATCCATCGCCGCGCGCCCGCCCCAGGAGGGCGGCAACTGGCTGGTGACGCTGCTGGTGAACGGCCTGCCGCTGATCGCTTTTCTGGGTGTGTGGATATTCCTGTCGCGCCAGATGCAGGGCGCTGGCGGCAAGGCGATGGGATTTGGCAAGTCAAAAGCCAAGCTTCTGACCGAGGCGCATGGACGCGTCACGTTTGAGGACGTGGCGGGCATCGACGAGGCCAAGGAAGATTTGCAGGAAATCGTGGAATTCTTGCGCGATCCACAGAAATTTCAGCGGCTGGGCGGGCGCATTCCGCGCGGCGTACTGCTCGTCGGCCCTCCCGGCACCGGTAAAACGTTGACGGCGCGCGCGGTGGCGGGCGAAGCCAACGTGCCGTTCTTCACCATCTCGGGCTCCGACTTTGTGGAAATGTTCGTTGGCGTTGGCGCTTCCCGCGTCCGCGACATGTTCGAACAGGCCAAGAAGAACGCGCCCTGCATCATCTTCATCGACGAAATCGACGCGGTGGGTCGTCATCGCGGCGCCGGTCTTGGCGGCGGCAATGACGAGCGCGAACAGACGCTCAACCAGCTGCTGGTCGAGATGGACGGCTTTGAGCCCAACGAGGGCATCATCATCATAGCCGCCACCAATCGTCCCGACGTGCTGGACCCTGCTTTGCTGCGTCCGGGCCGCTTCGATCGCCAGATCGTGGTCCCGAACCCCGACGTGGCGGGCCGCGAAAAGATCCTGAAGGTGCACGTGCGCAAGGTGCCGTTGGCGCCGGACGTGGACTTGAAGGTGATTTCCCGCGGAACCCCGGGCTTCTCGGGCGCCGACCTGATGAACCTCGTCAACGAGGCCGCCCTTTTGGCCGCGCGTCGCAACAAGCGCGTCGTCACCCATCAGGAATTTGAGGACGCCAAGGACAAGGTGATGATGGGCGCCGAGCGCAAATCAATGCTGATGTCCGAAGAGGAAAAGAAGCTCACCGCCTATCACGAGGCGGGCCACGCGATCGTCGGCATGTTCGTGCCCGCCGGCATTCCGGTGCACAAGGCCACGATCATCCCGCGCGGCCGTGCGCTGGGCATGGTGAAATTCTTGCCCGAGGGCGACCGCTATTCGATGAAATACAAGGAGTTCACCTCGCAGCTCGCTGTCGCCATGGGCGGCCGCGTGGCTGAAGAGCTGACCTTCGGCAAAGAGAACATTACGTCAGGCGCTTCGGGCGACATTGAGCAGGCCACCAAAATGGCCCGCGCGATGGTGACGCGCCTTGGCTATTCCGATGAGCTGGGTCTTGTGGCCTATGGCGAGAACCAGGAAGAAGTGTTCCTGGGAATGTCGGTCGGCCGCCAGCAGAACATCTCTGAATCGACCGCTCAAAAGATCGATTCCGAAGTGCGCCGGCTGGTTGACGAAGGCTATCAGGCTGCGCGGAAAATCATCACCGAGCAGAATGTGGCGTTCACCTCGGTGGCCGAAGCGCTGCTCGAATTCGAGACGCTCACCGGCGACGAGATCAAGGATCTGATTGCAGGCAAGCGCCCGGTGCGCGAACCCACCGATGAGCCGCCGGCGCCGCGCGCGTCCGTCGTGCCCACGAGCAAACCCCGCCCGCACCCTGACGCCGGCCTTGAGCCGCAGCCGTCATCCTGATCGGCGATAGAGAAACAGAAAAAGCCCCGCAAATGCGGGGCTTTTTTGTTGGCCGCATGATCCCGTCTACGTCTTCAAAAACGCCGCAACGCCCCTGCCCGCAGCCGCTCCAGTCGCAAAGCATGCTTGCAAAAGATAGCCCCCCGTAGGAGCCTCCCAATCAAGCATTTCGCCAGCAACGAACACACCCGGCAATCGCTTCAGCATGAAGTTCTCATCCACTTCGGCAAATGCGATTCCGCCCGCGGTTGAGATCGCGCGCGCAATCGGCGCTGTGCCGATGATGCGAACCGGTACATCCTTGATGCGGGCCGCTATATCCTGCGCACTGACGGGCAAAGGACCAGCCTCGCGCAGAAGGCTGGCGGCGGCAGGCGACAGGCCCGCTCCTTTGCGCAAGACGTTGGAGATCGACTGGCCGCCAGAGCGTCCCTGCCTCGCAGCCTCAATCTTGCGGGCCAGAGCGGTCTCGTTCATGTCCGGCCGCAGATCGATGCGAAGCGTCGCAAAACCCTGAGCGCCAACCTCTTCGCGCAGCGCGCCAGACAAGGCGTAGATCGCCCCGCCCTCCAGTCCGCCCTGCGTGATGATGGCCTCGCCGCGAATGTGCTGGCCGCCAAACGAGAGCGCGAGATTTTTCAAGGGGGCTCCGGCGAAACGCTCGCGCATGGTTTGCGACCAGTTGACCATCATTCCGCAATTGGCGGGCCGCAGCGGGGAGATTGCTATCCCCTGATCCGCCAGCATTTGCGTCCATCCCCCGTCAGATCCCATGCGTGGCCATGAGGCGCCGCCAAGAGCCAGCACGATGGCGTCAAACTGATGCGTTTCTTCCACGCCCTCAAACGTCTCAATCGTCAGCGAGCCGGACGACACGCTCTTCAGCGCGCAGCGGGTGCGCACTTGCACGCCCAGATCGCCGAGCCGACGCAGAAAAGCGCGCAGCAGCGGGGAGGCCTTGAAGCTTTTGGGGAAGACGCGCCCGCTGGAGCCCACAAACGTGTCCTCGCCAAGCTGCGCCGACCATGCCCGCAAAGCGTCGGGATCAAGCGCCTCAATCGCAGGCGCAAGCCGCTCCGCAGCTGCGCCATAGCGGGGCAGGAAATCCTGCATCCCTTCCGAATGGGTGAGATTGAGGCCGCCGCGCCCGGCCAGCAGGAGTTTACGAGCCAGCGAGGGCATGCGATCGAATATGGTCACATCCGCGCCAGCCTGACCTAAAACTTCAGCGGCCATCAGGCCGGACGGGCCGCCGCCGATAATGGCGACGCGGGATTTCTCAGAATTTTTGCTCATGCCCGGTCGTCGCACGCCAGAAGCCCGCGCGCAAACCATGCGGTTTATGCTATGCACCCGTCATGAACAGACGCGCCAAAGACCGCCAGCAGCGTGGCGAAGAGATTCCCGATTACGAATTCGTGGACGTCGCCGACCCGGCGCCCGAGCCCAACCCCGACGCCTGGCGCTCGCGCACCACCCCGTTGGCGGGCGAGCGCGCCTATATGGCCGATGAGGCCGACGACGGCGTGCGGCTTGATCGCTATCTGGCCCAGAAGTCCGAGATCGCGGGCGAGGCTTTGTCGCGCACCCGCCTGCAAGGGCTGATCGAAGAGGGCAAGGTTCTGATCAACGGCCGCATCGCCAAGGACGGCAAGACCAAGGTGCGCGCCGGGTTTACGATCACCATCGACGTCCCGGAAGCCGCCCCTGCCGAGCCGATGGGCGAGAACATTCCCCTCAATGTAATCTATGAAGACGACGAGCTGATCGTGATCGACAAGCCCGCCGGCCTCGTCGTCCATCCGGCCTCCGGCCATGAGACCGGCACGCTGGTCAATGCGCTGATCGCCCATTGCGGCGAGTCGCTGTCAGGCATCGGCGGCGTCAGGCGGCCAGGCATCGTCCACCGCATCGACAAAGACACCACGGGCCTTCTGGTGATCGCCAAGACAGACGCCGCCCATCAGGGGCTGGCGGCGTTGTTCGCCGACCATGGCCTGACCCTGCCGCTGGAGCGCGAATACCGCGCCATCGTCTGGGGCGTTCCCTCGCGTGCGCGCGGCACTGTGGACGCGCCGCTGGGCCGTCACGCCACCCATCGCGAAAAGCAGGCGGTCGTCACGCCTGATCGCGGTCGCAACGCCGTCACCCATTGGGAATTGCAGGAGCGTTTTCTGGGCAAGGAAGGCGCGCCCGCCGCTGCTTTGCTAACCTGCCGCCTTGAGACGGGGCGCACCCACCAGATCCGCGTCCATCTGGCCCATATCGCCCACCCGCTGCTCGGCGACCCCTTCTACGGCACCGGCTTTCGCACCAAGGCCGCAAACCTGACGGAGCCCGCCCGCGACGCACTGAACATGCTCGGGCGCCAAGCCCTGCACGCGGCGCGCCTCGGCTTCGAGCATCCGGTGACGGGCGAATGGATGGAATTTGAGAGCGAACCACCGGAAGACATGCAGAAGCTGCTGGCCGCTTTGCGGGGGTAGGTCCAACGTTGGACCGCCGAACGCGTCATGGCGGCGACGTCCGCCATCCACGGCAGGCTGCACGCTCATTCCCTACCGTGGGTCCCGGCCTTCGCCGGGATGAAGCGCGGAGAGATTGAGCGCACCCAGCCGACCTTGCGCAAACGCGTCGCCCATGGCATGTTATAGTATAACACGCAAATGGACGCGCCCCCATGGCTGAACAGCCGCATCATCATCACGACCACGCGCAAGACCACACGCACGCGCACGACCATGCGCACGCCGCCCGTCCCGCCAGCCATGTGGCGGCGCGGCTGTCGCTGCTGCGCATGTCGGCTGGCCAGCGACTGATCGGCGCGGCGGCGCTCTCGGCGATGCTGTGGCTTGGCGTTTATTGGGCTTTGACATGAGCGCGGCGCTTCGTATCCATGATTTGACGCTGGCCTATGATCGTCATCCCGTCGTTCATCATTTAAGCGGCGAGATTGAACAGGGTGCGCTGCTGGCGGTTTGCGGTCCCAACGGCGGCGGCAAGTCCACGTTGCTGAAGGGCATCGTCGGAGCCTTGCAGCCCATCGGCGGCAAGGTTGAGCGGCTGGCGTGCGATGCGCGCGCCATCGCCTATCTGCCCCAAGCCGCCGACGTTGATCGCTCGTTTCCCATTGACGTGTTCGACATGGTGGCGATGGGCCATTGGCGCTCTATCGGCTGGTTCGGCGGCTTGTCGAAAACCCAGAGCGCCCGCGTGTTCGACGCAATAGCCGCTGTCGGCCTGACCGGCTTTGAGGACCGCCCCATCGGCACGCTTTCGGGTGGACAAATGCAGCGCGTTTTGTTTGCGCGCCTGTTATTGCAAGATGCGCCGATCATTCTGCTGGACGAGCCTTTCAACGCGATCGACCAGCGCACGGTCAGCGAATTGCTGGAGCTGGTGGCCCGCTGGCGTTCCGAAAAGCGCACCGTCATCGTGGTGCTGCACGATCTTGATCTCGTGCGCCGCGTGTTTCCGCAAACGCTCCTTCTGGCGCGCGAAAAAATCGCATGGGGACCAACGGCGGATGTTTTGCGTCCGGAAAATCTGCTCTCTGCGCGGCGCATGGTCGAGGCGTTCGACCGCGAGGCGCATGAATGCGAGCGCGCAGCGTGAGCATGTTTTATGATCTGCTGATCGCACCCTTCATCGAGTTTGAATTCATGCGCCGCGCGCTTGTCGGCGCCAGCGCGCTGGCGCTTGCGGGCTCGCCGCTGGGCGTGTTTTTGCTGCTGCGGCGTATGAGCCTGACCGGCGACGCGATGGCGCACGCTATTTTACCGGGCGCCGCCGTGGGCTATCTGATCGCCGGCCTGTCGCTCCCCGCCATGACCATTGGCGGGCTGGCGGCGGGGCTTTCGGTGGCCTTGCTATCAGGGCTCGTGGCGCGCTTTACGGCGCTGCGCGAAGACGCCTCGTTGGCGGGCTTTTATCTGATGTCGCTGGCGCTGGGCGTCACTATTTTGTCGTTGCGCGGCTCCAGCGTCGATCTGCTGCATGTATTGTTTGGCAATGTGCTGGCTTTGGACGAGGACACGCTGCTTTTTCTGGCGGGCGTTTCCAACTTCACGCTGCTGGCTTTGGCCGCAGGCTATCGCGCGCTTGCCATGGAAACGCTTGATCCGGGGTTTCTGTCGTCTGTGAGCAAGGCGGGCGGGCCTGCGCAAGTGCTGTTTCTCAGCCTTGTGGTGCTGAACCTCGTCGCAGGCTTTCACGCTTTGGGCACGCTGCTGGCGGTGGGGATCATGATCCTGCCCGCAGCCTCCGCCCGCCTCTGGTCGCCCGACATCACGCGCATGACTCTGATCGCGGCGCTGATCGGGCTTGTCTCAAGCGCGGCGGGTCTGCTGCTGTCCTATCATTTCAATTTGCCGCCTGGCCCGCTGATCGTATTGACGGCTGGCGTCTGGCACGTGGCGTCCATGATTTTCGGGTTAAGCGGAGGCTATCTGCGCCGCCTGCCGCCGCGTCGACATCTTGAGGCGTGAATTCATTCTAGAGGCACGAGCATGTTCACCCGACGCACAAGTTTCACCCTGATCGCTTTGGCTCTGCTGGCGCCGCTCTCGCCAGCTTTCGCACAGGCTGAAAAACTGCCCGTGGTGGCCACGTTCTCAATACTCGGCGACCTTGCAAAGCAAGTCGCGGGCGATCGCGCGGACGTGAAAATTCTCGTGGGACCAGGCGGCGACGCCCATGTGTTTGCGCCAACGCCTGCGGATGCGCGAACGCTCGGCGCCGCAAAGCTCGTCGTGGTGAACGGACTCAAGTTTGAAGGCTGGATCGACCGGCTGATCGCCAGCTCAAAAACCAAAGGAAAAATCGTGGTCGCCGCCAAAGGCGTAAAGACGCTGCGCACGGGCCGCAACGATTCGCATAGCGACAGGCACAATCAGGGCCACGCGCACGCACATGGCGAGGCCGATCCGCATGCCTGGCAGGACATCGCCAACGTCAAGATCTACGTCGCCAACATCCGCGATGGCCTGATCGGCGCCGATCCAGACGGGCGCGCCGCCTATGAGGCGAACGCCAAAGCCTATATGGAAAGGCTCGACGCTCTTGAAGCCGAGATCAAGACAAGCGTGGCCAGCATCCCGCCAGAACGGCGCAAGATCATCACCACACACGATGCGTTCGGCTATTTCGCCGCCGCTTACGGCCTGAAATTCATCGCTCCCCAAGGCGTTTCGACCGATTCAGCGGCCTCGGCGCAGGACATGGCGCGCATCATCCGGCAGATTCGGGCCGAGAAAATCCCCGCCGTCTTCAACGAAAACATCACCGATCCCCGGATGGCCGCCCGTATTGCGCAAGAAACTGGCGCCAAACTGGGCGGCGCCCTCTATTCAGACCAGCTTTCTGCGCCCGATGGCCCTGCGGGGACTTACATCGACATGGTCCGCCACAATATAAGGGAACTGACCAAAGCGCTGGCCGATCAGGCCGCGCCCTAGCCGCCCGTTGGAGTTAAGCATGTCCGAGAAGATCCCCGTCACCGTGCTCACAGGCTATTTGGGAGCAGGCAAGACGACTCTGCTGAACCGCATTCTCTCCGAAGACCACGGCCACAAGTTTGCGGTGATCGTGAACGAGTTCGGCGAGATCGGCATCGACAACGACCTCATCGTCGGCGCCGACGAAGAAGTGTTCGAGATGAATAACGGCTGCATCTGCTGCACCGTGCGCGGGGATCTGATCCGCATTATCGAAGGCCTGATGCGCCGAAAAGGCAAGTTCGACGCGATCATCGTCGAGACCACGGGGCTGGCCGATCCCGCCCCCGTCGCGCAGACGTTTTTCGTCGATCAGGACGTGCAGGATCAGGCGCGCCTTGACGCCGTGGTCACGGTGGCTGACGCTAAATGGCTTTCCGACAGATTACGCGACGCGCCCGAGGCCAAGAACCAGATCGCCTTCGCCGACGTCATCATCCTCAACAAGATGGACCTCGTGAGCCCGGAGGAATTGCGCGAAGTGGAAGCGCGCATCCGCGCCATCAATCCTTACGCCAAATTGCACAAGACCAGCCGCTGCGCTGTGCCGCTGGACGCTGTGCTGGGCCGCAACGCATTCGATCTTGATCGCATTCTGGAGATCGAGCCCTCGTTTCTCGAAGTCGACGATCACGACCATCATGGACACGATCACGGGCATGACCATGCGCATCACGATCACGGCCTGAAGCATTATCACGACGAAGAGATGCAATCGTTCGCGTTCCAGATTGACGGCGAAGTCGATCCGGCGCGCTTCATGCCGTGGATCAATCTCATCGTGCAGCGCGAGGGGCCAAGCATCCTGCGCTCAAAGGGGATTCTTGCGTTCAAAGACGAAGACAAGCGCTTTGTGTTTCAGGGCGTGCACATGATTCTCGACGGCGACCTCCAGCGGCAATGGCGCCCTGACGAGAAGCGCGTCTCGAAGATCGTGTTCATTGGACGCAATCTGAAGGAAGACGATTTGCGCTCGGGCTTCATGGCCTGTGCGGCGAACCCGGCCAGTTAAGGATTCGCTCGTGCAACCTGAGTTTGATGACGTTTACGACACTTCGCTGGTGGGCTCCGTCTCGCAATTCAATGCGGGCGCGCAGGTCGTGGCCGCGGGCTTTCTCGCGGACAAGCCCGTTCTGGCACTGGCGGATGGGAACATCCTGTTCGTAGAATCCAGCCAGCGTATCGCGGCTCATCCAGATGGGGCGATCCTCCTCGCCCATATCGACGACCAGCGCGTGGTGACGGGCGGCGACGACAGCCGCGTCGTCGCCACGCGACCCGATGGCTCAACTATCGAGATCGGCAATGAGAAAGGCCGCTGGATCGACGCGCTCACCGTGCGTAGCGATGGCGCAATCGCATGGTCGGCGGGCAAGCACGTGCGTGCGCGCGATTCGAGGGGCGCCGTGAAAACCCATGAGGCGCCCACCAGCGTGCGGGGCCTGGGGTTTCTGCCCAAGGGCTACCGGCTGGCGATGTCGCATTACAATGGCGTCAGCCTGTGGTTCCCCAATACGGAAGGCACGCCGGACGTTTTGAAATGGCAGGGCTCGCATCTCGATTTGACGATCTCGCCCGATGGCTTGTTCTGCATCACCTCAATGCAGGAAAACGCCCTGCACGGCTGGCGCATTTCGGACAAGAAGGACATGCGCATGACCGGCTATCCCGGCAAGACGCGCTCGTTCTCGTTCTCGCATGACGGGCAATGGCTGGCCACGTCCGGCGCCGACGCCTGCGTGGTGTGGCCGTTCCAAACCAAGGACGGACCAATGGGCAAGCCGCCGCGCGAATGCGGCGTGCGCCCGTTCAAGGTCTCGCAGGTCGCGTTCCATCCCGAGGCGCCGGTGATCGCCATTGGCTATGAGGACGGCTGGATTTTGCTGTGCCGCCTTGCTGACGGCGCTGAATTGCTGGTGCGCGCCGGGCTTGCCGAGGGCAAAGAACTAAGCCCGCGCAACCGACCCAGCGTATCGGCGCTGGCGTGGGACAAGACCGGCCACCGGCTATTGTTTGGGCTGGAGACGGGCGAGGCCGGCATCCTCACGCTGGGTTAAGCGTTCCAAGCCGGATTGGGGAGGCGCGCGCACACGCGCGCCTCATAAGCGAATGCTATTCAATCATTCCAAGCGCGGTCAGATAGAGATCGAGGATCTCTTCCTCTTCGCGGCGCTTTTCACGATCCATCTTTCGCATTGAGACGATCTTGCGGATGATCTTGGCGTCGAAGCCCGTGCCCTTGGCTTCCGAATAGACTTCCTTGATGTCCTCGGCGATCACCTTCTTCTCTTCTTCGAGCTTCTCGATACGCTCGATGAAGGAGCGCAGGTGCGAGGCGTTGACGGTGGCGGAATCCATGTTCTGACCCAGAGTAAGCAGCACGGGCCGCGCCCGCTTTGATCAGAGGCTTGCCCCGCGCGACGGCGGGGGTCAAGCGGGACGGCGATTAATCCCCGCTATTCGTTTTTATCTGGAGCGCGATCTGCTCGCTCACTTCTGATGCTTGGCCTTCCATTCCTCATAGGTCATGCCGTAGACGAACGTCCGCAGGTCTTCCTTTTCCAGCCCCAGCCCCTTTTCGTCGGCGGCGTCCTTCAGCCAGTTCGAGAGGCAATTACGGCAGAAGCCGGCGAGATTCATTAGATCGATGTTCTGCACGTCGGTGCGCTTGCGCAAATGGTTGAGCAGGCGACGAAAAGCGGCGGCCTCAAGCTCGGTCTGGGTCTGCGGGTCCAAATTCATGATGATCTCCTCAGGAATGCGCGCTGGCTCCGGGCGCCCGCCCGGCTGCCGTGGTGCTCGATTCTGTGAATGTCCGGGCGCGCCAGCACAGGCGCGAGCGCACCGGCGATTCGCTCCGCCCATTCAATCTCGCCGGCTGGCTCTGCGATTAAATCCTGCCGGATCTCGATCAACACATGGGGCAGGCCGCGGGCGCTGGCGAGCTCGTAGAGCGTATCTCCCTTGAGGGCCCCGTCATAGGGCTCGTTGTCGCCCACAGGACCAAGGCATTCCCCCTTAAGATGCCCGGCGGCCTCCAGCCCCTCCAGCAGCGGCTGCGCCATGCGTGGATCATTGTCCCACAACAACCCGATGCGCCAGGGACGCTGCGAGCCGCGCCACACGGGTGTGAACGAGTGCAGCGAGACGACAGCGGGCGCAGGCCCCGCAACGCTCATCTGGTCCAGCAGGGCTGACGCCGCCTGCCGATAGGGCGACCAGTAAAGCGCGATGCGCCGGGCGATCTCGGAGCCGTCCAGACGGGAATTGCCTGGAATCACCGACCCGTCGGACAATTGCATCACGAGGGTGGGATCGTCAGCCCCTCGATTTGGGTCGATCAGCAGACGCGTATAGCGGGTGAGCAGAGCGGGCGCGTTAAAGCGCGCCGCCAAAGCCCGCGTCACGCCCGCCGAGCCGATGTCATAGGCGATGTGGCGCTCAAAGGCGCCCGGCGGCAGGCCCAGATCGCCGTATTCGGGGGGAAGCGCGTTGCTGGCGTGGTCGCACAAAAACAGCACGCCGGCCTCAACCTCGCCGGCTATGGCCTCGACGGGGGCGAAATCGGGAATCGTGTTTGGTCTCAGGTTGCGCACAGCCACAACCTAGCCGCACGCGGGCGCGCTCGCCAGTGTGCGGCCGCGCAAAAAGACTGTCATGTTGCCGCCAGCTTCGCGCGCTACAGACTTTTCTGCGCGTTGACACGCGCCCCGCACGCTCCGATCAATAGCCCTGCCCGCCTTATGCGGTGATTCGATTTTTTGCGACGCCAGATCCATGCTTGAACGCTTTTTCAGCACCCGTTTCAAAGCTCTCGCCTTCACAACCGTTTGCGCTGGCGGCTGCCTTGCGTCGGAGGCGGCATGGGCTGATTTGCGCCTTTGCAACAACGCCACCACCCGCGTCAGCGTCGCCATTTCCTACACAGACGGCAAGGGCTGGGTGACGGAGGGCTGGTGGAACCTGAAAAGCGGCGCCTGCGAAACCCTGTTACGCGGACCTCTGGCCGCCCAATTCTATTACGTCTACGGCATGGACGAGCGCGGCGGCGAGTGGAAGGGCAAGGCCTTCATGTGCACCCGCGACCGGGAATTTCGCATCGAGGGCCGGGAAAACTGCCTCGTGCGCGGCTACGACCGCACGGGCTTCTTTGAAGTGGACACCGGCAAGGACGCAAAGAACTGGACCGTCCAGCTCAGCGATTCCAACCAGCCGCAGGGTCCAAGATAACAAAAGAAAGCTGATCGCATTATGAGACGCCACCGCCGTGTAAAAATCCTCGCCACCCTCGGGCCCGCGTCTCAGGATCCGGCCATCGTCGAGCAATTATTCCTCGCTGGCGCGGACGTATTTCGCATCAACATGAGCCATTCGAGCCATGAGCTTTTGCGCGAGCGCGTCGAGG
>CANJPM010000028.1 GCA_947476075.1 Beijerinckiaceae bacterium | reverse complement strand
TTTCTGATTGGCGGCGCAGCTTGCGCGTTTGCGCCCAATGTCGAACTGCTGGTGCTGGGGCGGCTTTTGCAGGCCATTGGCGCAGGCTCTGGCGCAGCGCTGGTGCGCCCCATCGCGCGGGACGCCTATGGCCCAGAGCAGATGGTGAAGGCCATCGCGTATCTCACAATGTTTTATACTCTGGGTCCGATGATCGCGCCGATTGCGGGCGGGTTTCTGATCGATGGTTTTGGCTGGCGCAGCGTGTTTGCGTTCTCCTTTGGAGCAGGTGCGCTGATCGCGTTTGGAGCATGGCGCGTGATCTACGAGACGCGGCCGCCGGCGGGTGTTGGGGCGCCGGCGCAGCAGGGCATGTTGCGCAATTTTGTGGAGCTGTTTTCGCATCTGCGCTTCACCTGTTTTGTCTTGCAGACGGGATTTAACACTGGCGCCTTTCTGGTGACGGCGAGCGCGACCTCATTTCTCATGAAGGAGAATCTGGGGCGGTCGGCGTCGGAGTTCGGACTCTGGTTTCTGATGTTTCCTCTGGGCTATTTCAGCGGCAATTTCATCTCCAGCCGTATTGGCGCGCGCGCAGCCAATGAGACGATGGTGCTGCTGGGCGCCTCGCTCGCTCTTGTGGCTGTGCTGACGCAGGCGATCATTCTTCTGACGGGCCATCTCACGCCGCTTGCGATTTTCCTGCCCTGCTTTTTCATCACCGCCGCGCAGGGGCTGTCGCTGCCCTATGGACAGGCGGGCGCCATGGCCACCATTCCGCGCATTGCGGGAACGGCGGCGGGGATTGGCGTTTTCGTGCAAAATTTTGTCGGGGCCGCCTGCGCGCAAATCTATGGCCTGCTGGCCGACGGTACGGTGTGGCCAATGGCGCTGGTCGCGAGCGCGAGCGCAGGATTTGGGCTGCTGGCGGCCATTCCGCCCGCAATCATGTGGGCGCGTCGTCAGCGTGCGCTTTGATCTCGCGAGCTGACCATTACTGACGCTTATGGCGCGCTTGCCGATGTCGTGATGCTGATCGCGCCTGTGCTTTACGTCTGTCCCGGGCGCAGCTTGTAGAAAATATGCGTGCCGATCTTGTCCATTTTCTTCAGGCGCGCGGCCCAGCGCGGACGCACATAGGTCGCGTGGTAATGGGTCGAGCCGCCAATTTCGGCGTTGAACGTGCGCCCTTCGGTCACTTCTCTGGCGATGCGCACGGCGACGCGCCACGGCTCGTCTTCGGTGATGCGCAGCGATTTGCCCTCGCATGCAAATGAGAATTGGCAACCCATATAGCGGTGGCGGTTCTGGTACACGACCCCGCACACGCTTGCAGGATACAGTCCGCTGCGCACCCGGTTCAGCACCACTTGCGCCACGGCGGCCTGCCCGGCTTCGGGCTCGCTGCGGGCTTCAAAGTAGATGGCTTCCGCCAGACATTTCTGCTCGCGTTGGGCTTGCGTGGGGCCGATCAGCGCGGCGTAATCTGGCTTGCCTGCGGGCGGCTCAATAAAACCGGAGCCGGGAGCGGGCGCGACAGGATTTGGCGCGGAATGGGGCTCATTGTGCAGGCGCGCAAGCGTGGGCGCGTGGATGACTTCGATGCGTCGATCAAACGCCGCCGGGGTGGTGGACGTCATCGCGATGGCGCGCGGCACGTGGGGCGTGGAGCCGTCAAGGTAGCGGGGCGTAGCCCCTGCGCGCAGATTCATGGGCGGAGCTGCGGAGCGCGGAGACGCGCCGGCGCGGGGGCTGCCGTTGGCGCCGGATGCGCTGTCGCCGAATGGCGTGAGCCTGCTTGCCGCCTCAAAACTCTCTAGCGGGGAGAGGGAATCCTGCAGGGTCTCGAAGGCCAGATAGCGGGCGCCCGAGATGATTTCGTAAGCGCGATAGGCGGCCAATCCGCCATTGCTGCGCATGCGCGCGTCAAAGGTGGGGCGCAAGCCGATGAAGGGATCGCCCTTGCGTGCGCGGTCAGGCTCGGGAAAGCGGCTCGCGTTGTCCTTCAGCACCAATCTGGGTTCGAGTTCGTCGGGCGCGATGACGCGAAAATCGTCCTGCTCGCCAAGATAGAGACGAGCCTCGCGCGTGTTTTGGCTGAGGCTTGCGTGCGCACCCTTGAGCCTGATCGCCTTGCGCGCGAAATCTGCGGCGCGCGGCGCCAGATCCGGCGGGATCATGCCGTTGGAAAAGGCGGGCAGGGAGCCGAGCGGCGCAATCGTGCCGCCCGACGCTATATCGACGCCGGCGCTCACCGGCGTCGTCGCAACAAGGCCCACGCCCAGACACCAAGGCGCGACCGCTCCCAAAGCCCAACCGATACGCGAGCGACTCATACACAAGCCTGCGCAAAATACGCGGCGCAACAGCGACGCAAGGAACACGGACTCAGCCATTGACGCTAAAAAGCGCCTGCGGCGACACACGCATTCGTTATCGCTGATTATGCTTGCGGTCGCGTTACCGACGCATGGGCGCTGGTGTCCCAAATCGGATCGGCGCAGCTGTGGCTCAGGTTTGCTGAATGCTCAGCCCGCCAGCAAAGCGGTCACCAGCAGATAAATCACCATGCCGGAGAAGAAGCCCGTGAATCGCGATTCGATGCTGAGCGGCACGATCTCGCCGGGGACGAAGCGCATCAGCGCAATATCGATGACGAACGAGATCACGAGCATGATCGTGAACGCCGTCGCATAGCCCTCGCCAAAGTTGGGATAGGCAAGCGCGACGAAGGCCAAAGCCAGCCCCGCCGCCGACATGGCGACGAGGTAGATGTTGCGGGCGGTGATGATCGAGGGCTTTTCGGGGGGCGCGCTCATGCCGTGCTCGCCGCAGTTTTGCCCAGTGCCGCCTGCGCCGCAGCCAGTCTTGCGATCGGCACGCGGAACGGCGAGCAGGACACGTAATCAAGCCCTGCGCCTTCGCAGAAATGGATCGAGGCCGGATCGCCGCCGTGTTCGCCGCAGATGCCGAGCTTGATGTCGGGGCGCGTGGCGCGTCCGCGCTCAGCGGCGATCTTGACGAGTTCGCCGACGCCTTCCTGATCCAGCGTCACGAACGGATCGGCGGCCAGAATGCCCTTGGCGGTGTAGGGGCCAAGGAAGGAGGCCGCGTCGTCGCGCGAAATGCCGAGCGCGGTTTGCGTCAGGTCATTGGTGCCGAACGAAAAGAATTCGGCGGTCCTGGCGATGTCGCCGGCCACCAGCGCAGCGCGCGGCAGCTCGATCATCGTGCCCACAAAATAGGGCACTGTGACCCCGGTCTCGTTCGCCACGGCCTCCGCCATCGCGTCAATGCGCGCTTTGGTGAGGTCGAGTTCGGCGCGGGTCATCACCAGCGGCACCATGATTTCAGCCGTCACCGGCTGGCCGGTTTTGCGGCCCGCCTCCACGGCGCCCTCAAAGATCGCGCGCGCCTGCATCTCTGCGATTTCAGGATAGGCGATGGCGATGCGCACGCCGCGGAAGCCCAGCATCGGATTGAACTCGTGCAATTCAGCCGCGCGGTTCTTCAGCTTTTCAGGGCTCGTGTCCATGGCCTTGGCCACCTCCGCAATCTCTTCTTCGCTGTGCGGCAGAAATTCATGCAGGGGAGGATCGAGCAGGCGGATAGTGACCGGCAGGCCGGACATGATTTCGAACAGGTCGGCAAAATCCTGACGCTGCATTGGCAGCAGCTTTGCAAGCGCTGCGCGACGGCCCTTTTCGTCATTGGCGAGAATCATCTCGCGCACGGCCACGATGCGGTCGCCCTCAAAGAACATGTGTTCTGTGCGGCACAGGCCAATGCCGTCGGCGCCGAAATTACGAGCCACCCGCGCGTCGGCGGGCGTCTCGGCGTTGGTGCGCACTTTCATGCGGCGCGCCTTGTCCGCCCATTGCATCAGCGTGGCGAATTCACCCGATAATTCGGGCTCCAGCATCGCAACGGCGCCTTCCAGAACCTGTCCGGTGGAGCCGTCGATGGTGATGATGTCGCCCTTCCTGAAGGTGCGTCCGGCGCTGGTCATCACGCCCTTTGCGTAGTCGACGCGCACGGTTCCCGCGCCCGAGACGCAGGGCTTGCCCATGCCGCGCGCAACGACGGCGGCGTGAGACGTCATGCCGCCGCGCGTGGTGAGAATGCCTTCGGCAGCATGCATGCCGTGAATATCTTCCGGGCTGGTCTCGACGCGCACCAGAATGACGCTTCGGCCAGCTGCTTTCAGCGCCTCGGCCTCATCGGAACTGAACACGATTTCGCCGCGCGCAGCCCCGGGCGAGGCGGGCAGGCCGGAGGCGATGATTGTGCGCTGCGCCTTGGGATCGATGGTGGGATGTAATAATTGATCGAGCGCTGCGGGATCGACCTTCAGGATCGCCTCGTCCTGCGTGATCAGGCCCTCGCTGGCCATCTCAACCGCAATGCGCAAGGCGGCTTTGGCGGTGCGTTTGCCATTGCGGGTTTGCAGCATCCAGAGCTTGCCGCGCTCGACGGTGAACTCAAGATCTTGCATGTCGCGATAATGCGTCTCCAGCAATTGCGTAGCGCGCACGAATTCCTGGAAGCATTCCGGCAGAGCCACCTCCATCGAGGGCTTATCGGAATGGGCGGCGATACGGGCAATTTCTGTGATGTTTTGCGGCGTGCGAATGCCCGCCACGACGTCTTCGCCCTGCGCGTTGATGAGGAACTCGCCGTAGAGTTCGCGCGCACCGGTTGACGGATTGCGCGTGAAGGCGACGCCAGTGGCCGACGTCTCGCCCATATTGCCAAACACCATCGCCTGCACGTTGACGGCGGTGCCCCAGCTTTCGGGAATGGAATTGAGGCGGCGATAGGTGATCGCACGCTGGTTCATCCACGAGGAGAACACGGCGCCAACCGCGCCCCACAATTGCTCATGGGGATCTTGTGGAAACGGTCTGCCCAATTCCAGCTCGACGCATGTTTTGTAGCCGGCGACCACGCTGCGCCAATCGTCGGGCGAAAGATCCGTGTCGAGCGAATGGTTCTTGCGGTCCTTGTGGTCTTCAAGAATCTCTTCGAAATTGTGGTGCGGGATGTCGAGCACTACATTCGAATACATCTGGATGAAGCGGCGGTAGGAATCCCATGCAAACCGCTCGTCGCCGGAGCTGGCGGCCAAAGCCTCCACCGTCACGTCGTTGAGGCCCAGATTCAGCACAGTGTCCATCATGCCCGGCATCGAGGCGCGGGCGCCCGAACGCACCGAGACCAGCAGCGGATTGGCCGGATCGCCAAAGGTGCGGTTGGCGATGGCGCCGATCTCGACCAAAGCCGCATCGACCTGAACCATCAGCTCTTGCGGATAGGTCTTGCCGTTGGCGTAGAACCAGGCGCAAAGCTCGGTGGTGATGGTGAAGCCCGGCGGCACCGGTAGGCCCAGATTGGCCATTTCCGCAAGGTTTGCGCCCTTGCCGCCGAGCAAATTACGCATTTCGCCGCGGCCTTCGGCCTTGCCGTCACCGAAGCTGTAAACCCATTTGCCCATGGCGATCGCCTTCGTCGTTTGGGGGCGGGTATCGCCCGCCGTCGGGCTGAAAGATCATATCAGCCGGTTACCAATCAATTCGCCTGACGGCTATATCGCGCGTCCGATCAAATTAAAAGTTAAGGCGCAGTTTCAGTTCAGGCTCATAAGCCGCTTCAGGGTCACGCTCAGCCCAACCAGGCCCCAGCCTGTGACGACAAGATCCAGCGCGAATAATCCGCCGGTCGCCGTCATGTCGCCAGCGCCCCAGCGCGTGACCAGCAAAATGCCGATCAGGATCGACGAGCTGGCGGAGATCGGCAAGATCGCGCTCTTGGAGCGGATATTGATCAGCGTGGAGGCGCGCAGACGCGCCCAGCCTGCGCCCATCAGCAGCAGTCCGGCCAATGTGCTGAACAAGAACGAGGGCAGCAGCGGCGAGGCCATGACGACGACTGAGGCCAAAGCCATCAGCGCGCCCGATGCGTCCCACGGGGTCGAGCGGGCGCCGCCGGAGCGACCGTAATGGCCTATCCCAAGCTCCAGCACCGCGCAAAGCGCCATGGCGAAACCAACCGGCACAATGGAGGGCACTTGCGACGCGCCCAGAAACGCCAGACTGGCCGAGCCAATGGCGATCATCAAGGCGCCCACGACCATGACCTGACGGCCGCGCGCCGCGAGCGTGGCGAGTATATCGGTGAAATCGGGCGCAAGAGACGTCTGCTCGGGAGCTGCGCGATTCGTCATGGACTCACTCAAACTGTGTTTGCGGATGAAAACAGCCCTATCAGAGCGGGCGGGCGGGGGAAACCGCCGTATCGTCACATGATAAGCGCGATTTCACGATTTTTTGGATAAAAGTGCTTTGAAAATATTTAGATAAGCGATGCTTTGAAGGGTGGAGGGCCATTTTTGGCCAGCTCCTGCCGGCTGGACCATTTGGCGCAGGGGCTGGTTCTGGTGTACCAGAATCCTCACCCTAATTAAGAGGGGTCGCTCAGGTCGTCGCCCTCCGAGAGCATACGTGACCCAGATTTCAAAAACGCCGCTGCTAGACCGCATTTCCACCCCGCCCGAGCTTCGCAAGTTAGCTGAAAGCGATCTGCGCCAGCTCGCCGACGAATTGCGCGCAGAGACCATCGACGCCGTGTCCGTCACCGGCGGCCACCTTGGCGCGGGCCTTGGCGTGGTCGAGCTGACGGTCGCGCTGCATTATGTGTTCGACACTCCGCGCGACCGGTTGATCTGGGACGTCGGCCATCAGGCCTACCCGCACAAAATTCTGACCGGACGACGCGGCCGCATCCGCAGCCTGCGCATGGCTGGCGGATTATCCGGCTTCACGCGCCGCTCCGAGAGCGAATACGACCCCTTCGGCGCCGCCCATTCCTCCACGTCGATTTCAGCCGGTCTTGGCATGGCTGTGGCGCGCGATCTGGCGGGCGGCGACAATTGCGTGATCGCGGTGATTGGCGACGGCGCGATGTCGGCGGGGATGGCCTATGAGGCGATGAACAACGCGGGCCATTTGAACTCGCGGCTGATCGTCATCCTCAACGACAACGACATGTCCATCGCCCCGCCGACGGGCGCGATGTCGGCTTATCTGGCGCGCCTCGTGTCGGGCGGCGCTTATCGCACCATCCGCGAGGCGGCCAAGCAATTGGCGGCCCTGCTGCCGAAGTTTCTCTATGAGAAAGCCCGCCGCACGGAAGAATTTGCGCGCGGCTTTTTCACCGGCGGCACTTTGTTTGAAGAAATGGGCTTCTATTACGTCGGCCCCATCGACGGCCATAACCTCGATCACCTTTTGCCCGTGTTGAAAAACGTGCGCGACCAGCAGGCAGGGCCTGTGCTGATCCACGTCGTCACCAAAAAGGGCAAGGGCTACGCGCCCGCTGAAGCCTCCGCCGATAAATATCACGGCGTCAACACGTTCGATGTGGTGACGGGCGCGCAGGCCAAGCCCAAAGCCAACGCGCCCGCCTATACGCGCGTGTTCGCCGAAAGTCTGGTCAAAGAGGCGGCGCATGATGATCGCATCGTCGCCGTTACCGCCGCCATGCCGTCAGGCACCGGGCTTGACCTGTTTGGTGAGGCCTTTCCAGCGCGCACGTTTGATGTCGGCATCGCCGAGCAACATGCGGTGACGTTTGCTGCGGGCCTTGCATGCGAGGGCTATCGTCCGTTCTGCGCCATCTATTCGACGTTCCTGCAACGGGGATACGATCAGGTGGTGCATGACGTGTGCATTCAAAACCTGCCGGTGCGTTTTGCGCTCGACCGCGCCGGTCTTGTGGGCGCGGACGGCGCCACGCATGCAGGCTCGTTCGATCTGGCTTACCTTGGATGCCTGCCCAACATGACGATTATGGCCGCGGCTGACGAGGCCGAACTCGTTCACATGGTGGCGACCGCCGCCGCCCATGACGCCGGCCCGATTGCGCTGCGTTATCCGCGCGGCGAGGGCGTTGGCGTCGAGATGCCGGAGCGGGGCGAGATTCTGGAAATAGGCAAGGGCCGCATTGTGCGTCAGGGCTCGCGCGTCGCGATTTTGTCGCTGGGAACGCGGCTCGCAGAGGCGCTGAAAGCGGCTGACGATCTGGCTGCATTCGGCCTGCCCGCAAGTGTGGCGGACGCGCGTTTCGCCAAGCCGATTGATCGCGCTCTGGTGCAAAAGCTCGCAACCGAACACGACGTGCTGATCACGGTGGAGGAAGGCTCCATCGGCGGCTTTGGCTCGCAAGTGATGCAGCTCCTGGCCGACGACGGTCTGCTGGATAATGGCGCGCTGAAATTCCGCGCCATGATCCTGCCCGACGAATATATGGATCACGACAAGCCTGAGCGCATGTACGCAAAAGCAGGTCTCGATGCGAAGGGCATCGTCGCCAAAGTCATGGAAGCGCTCGGGCGGCAGGACGAATTGCCAAAGCCGATGCGGGCGTGAGCGCAGCGTCATGGCGGCGACGGCCGCAATCCACGGCAGGCTGCGAGCTCAATCCCTGCCGTGGGTCCCGGCGATCCCGGGATGACGTGCTGCATAGGGATGGGCGTTTGGTTTTCAGCATTGCGCCTTGCAGCAGCATCGGAACTGACCTCGGGTCAGCATGCGCGCGAGGCTGCGCGCGGTCCAAAGAGGCGCTTACGCCTTCTTCAAAAACTCCGTGCGCAGCACCAGGCCCCTCACCTTTTCTGCGTTGCACTCCACTTCGGCGACATCTTCAGTCAGGTGAATGTTCTTGACCAGCGTGCCGCGCTTCAGAGTCACGGACGTTCCCTTCACTTTCAAGTCCTTGATGAGGGTGACGCTATCGCCGTCCTTTAATTGCGTTCCGTTGCTGTCGCGCACGATCTCGGTCATGACTTTTCCTGATCACATATTTGGATAATTGGGTCCGCCGCCGCCTTCGGGCGGGACCCAATGGATGTTCTGCGCCGGATCTTTGATGTCGCACGTTTTGCAATGCACGCAATTTTGCGCATTGACGACAAAGCGTGGATCGCTTTTTGTCGCCTCGTCGCAATAGACGATTTCATATACGCCCGCCGGGCAATACAGCCGCGCGGGCTCGCCATAGACCGGCAGATTGTCGCGCACGGGAAGCGCCGGATCGACAAGCTGCAAATGGGAGGGCTGGTCTTCCTCGTGATTGGCGTTTGAGACAAACACCGACGAGGCGCGATCAAAGGTCAGCACGCCGTCGGGCTTGGGATAGACGATCGGCGCCGCTTCGCCCAAGGGTTTCAGCGTCTCGTGATCCGCCTTGCCGTGGGCCAGCGTTCCAAACAGCGAGCGGCCCAGAATCTGGTTGGCCCACATATCGAGCCCGCCGAGCATTACGCCCGCCAGCGTGCCAAACTTTGACCACAGCGGCTTGACGTTGCGCACGCGCTTCAAGTCCGCGCCGACTTCAGAGGCGCGCCAATCGGTCTCATACTCTCGCAATACGCCGCCGCTACGGCCCTGCGAAAGCGCCAGCGCCACCTGATCGGCGGCCATGATGCCGGTGAGCATGGCGTTGTGCGAACCCTTGATGCGCGCCACATTCACAAAGCCCGCAGCGCAGCCAATCAGCGCGCCGCCGGGGAATACAAGTTTGGGTACGCTTTGCCAGCCGCCCTCCGTAATCGCGCGCGCGCCAAAAGCGATGCGTTTGCCGCCCTTGAACAGGGGCGCAATTGCGGGATGGGTCTTGAAGCGCTGGAATTCGTCGAATGGCGAGAGATTCGGGTTTTCGTAATTCAAATGCACCACGAAGCCGACTGATACGAGCCCGTCTTCCAGATGGTAGAGAAACGAGCCGCCGCCGGTGGAATTATCCAGCGGCCAGCCGAACGAATGCTGCACGAGGCCGGGCCGGTGCAGCGCGGGGTCAATCTGCCAAAGCTCCTTCAGGCCGAGCCCGTATTTCTGCGGCTCGCGATCCTGGGACAGGTTGAAGCGCGCAATCGCCTGCTTGCTCAGCGAACCGCGCGCGCCCTCCCCAAGGAGCGTGAACTTGCCCCGCAGCTCCATGCCGCGCGTAAAGCCGGGTTTGCGGGCGCCGTCTTTGCCGATGCCCATATCGCCGGTGGCGATGCCGCACACATGGCCGTGTTCGTCGAACAGGAGTTCTGTTGCCGCAAAACCGGGGTAGATTTCCACGCCCAGGTCTTCCGCCTTTGCGCCAAGCCAGCGTGTGACGTTTGCGAGCGAGCCGACATAATTGCCGTGATTGCTCATCAAAGCCGGCATCAAAGCGTTTGGCAGCCGCAAAGCGCGTGTAGGGGTGAGGAACGCAAACCGGTCCTCGGCGACCTGCGTCTTTAGCGGCGCTTGGGGGTCGTTGCGCCAGTCGGGCAGCAGGCGGTCGAGGCCGATGGGGTCGATGACGGCGCCCGACAGAATGTGCGCGCCGACCTCCGAGCCTTTCTCGACGACAACGACGCTCGTCTCCGGCGCCACCTGTTTCAGGCGAATGGCGGCGCACAGGCCTGCGGGGCCGGCGCCGACGATCACGACGTCGTAATCCATGCATTCGCGGCCGGCGTCGTCCTGCGCAGCTTGCGTTTCCATCGTGGCCCCTGCGATCTGATCTTCCTTTGCTGATTAAACCATCTGGGCGAGCGGGCAAGTTTGGTTGCATGTTTCGAGGCTGGCGGCGCGCGGTCAGGCCGGATACAAAGGGGGATGGGCCTTCAAGCGGCAGACCTTTCAGGACGGGAAATCGAAGCGCTGTTGCGCTGGTATGTGGATTCGGGCGTCGACATCGCGCTCGATGAAGCGCCGCATGATCGCTTCGCCGAAGGGATTGCAGAGGCTGAGGCCCGTCGCCAGAAGGCGGAGGAGGCGCGCAGCGCCCCGCCGCCTGCTACCGCCGGCAAGCCGCCCTTGCCAGGGCGCAGCGCAAGCCCCACGCCGATGCGGCCATTGCCGGCCGCCGCAACCAGCCCCGACGAGGCGGCGCTGGCAGCACACGCTTTGGCCGGCGGCGCCGATACGCTCGAAGCCCTGCGCGCCGCCATGGAGGCGTTCGACGGCTGCGCCCTCAAGCGCACCGCCAGCCAGATGGTGTTCGCCGACGGCAACCCGCAGGCCCGCGTGATGCTGGTGGGCGAGGCGCCCGCCGCAGACGACGACCGCGAGGGCCGCCCGTTCTCCGGCGCCGCCGGACGCCTGCTGGATCGGATGCTGGATTCTATCGGCCTGTCGCGGGCTGATGTCTATCTTGCCCATGTCGTGCCGTGGCGCCCGCCTGGCAATCGCAAGCCGACGGCGCCAGAGACGGCGACCTGTCTGCCGTTTGCGCAGCGCCATATCGAACTTGCTGCGCCCGACGTGCTGGTGTGCCTTGGCGATACGGCTGTGCAGGCCTTGCTTGGCCAGCGCGACGGCATTTTGCGGGCGCGCGGCAAGCCTTATGAATATGCCTATGGTTCGCGCACGGTCCCGGCGTTGGCCACGCTCAATCCAGATTTTCTTTTGCGCCAGCCGTTGCACAAGCGCCTCGCATGGGAAGATTTGCGCGCGTTGAAGAAGACGCTCGACACTTTGGCGTCGCGCTAGTCCAGCCCATCCAGAAACGCAGCGCCCTGTGCTTTATAATCGGCGCGCAGCTCCTCGCTCATGCGCGAAAGGTTGCGATAGGGCATGGCCATGCGCGGATTGCGCGCGAGCTTGTCCTCGTTCTCGATCAGGAACGACCAATAGAGAATGTTGAACGGACACGCGCCGGGGCCAATTTTGATCTTCACGTCATGGGCGCAGCCGCCGCAATAATCCGACATCCGGTTGATATACGCGCCCGACGCCGCATAGGGCTTTGAGGCCATCACGCCGCCGTCGGCGAAGATCGCCATGCCATGGGTGTTGGGCAGCTCCACCCATTCGAACGCATCAGCATAGACGGCCAGATACCAGGCTTCGATCTCGGCGGGGCGAATGCCGGCGAGCAGCGCGAAGTTTCCCGTCACCATCAGGCGCTGAATGTGATGCGCATAGGCGTTGGCGCGCGTGTCGCCAATCGCCTGCTTCATGCAATTCATGCTGGTGTCGCCGGTCCAGTAAAACGCGGGCAGGGGTCGCTGCGCGTTCAAATGATTGCTGCTGGCGTAATCTGGCGCCAGCAGCCAGTAGAGCGCGCGCACATATTCGCGCCAGCCCAGAATTTGCCGAATGAATCCTTCCACCGCATTGAGCGGCGCAAGCCCTGCGCGCCATGCGTTTTCGGCGGCGCGGCAAATCTCGCGCGGATCAAGCAGTCCGATGTTGAGGGCTGGCGAGATGAGCGCGTGAAAGAGAAACGGCTCGTCCTGTTTCATCGCGTCCTGATAATCGCCAAACAAAGGCAGGCGGTGCGTGATGAAATCATTGAGCGCCTCAAGCGCCTGTGCGCGCGTCACCGCCCATGCGAAATTTTCGAGGTCTCCAAAATTGCCTGCAAAGCGCTGCGCCACAAGGCTCAAAACCTCCTGCGTCACGGCGTCTGGCTTGAAGCGCAGAGCTGTGGGCGGGTGCAAACTTTTGGGCAAAGACTTGCGGTTTTCGGAATCAAAATTCCATTCTCCGCCTGTGGGCTTGTCGCCTTCCATCAGAAAGCCGGTGGCGCGGCGCATGTCGCGATAGAAAAACTCCATCCGCAATTGCTTGCGCTCGCTGGCCCAGCGCGCAAAATCGCCACGATGGGCGATGAATCGGTCATCCTCGCGGATCTCTACCGGTACGCCGCAGGCCGCCTCAAAGCCGCGCATGGCCTCCAGAACGCGCCATTCGCCGGGCCATGTGGCGACAAGGCTTGCGGGCTTGAGGCGCTTGCACGCGCGCTGCACCTCGCCTGCAAAGGAGCCCGTGTTGGCGGGATCGTCGAGCTTGATATATTCGACGCGCACGCCCTCATCGCGCAGCTCTTGGGCAAAGTGCCGCATCGCGGCCAATATCAGCGCGATTTTCTGCTTGTGGTGGGGGACGTAGGTCGTCTCGTCCGCGCATTCCATCATAAGCACGACGTCGCGCGCGGGGTCGAGCCCGTCGAGCGCCGAAAGAGCATGCGATAATTGGTCGCCCAGAACCAGACGCAGAACGCTCATTTCAACAATACCCCCAAAGCGCCCGCTATCTTGCCGCTCTCTTGCGTGTTTACGCAGGCTTGTGCAAATGGGTTCACACCAATCGAGGAAATCGACATGGCGCGCATGGTGAAAAAAGGCGATCTGCCGACGAAAGTTTGCGTTGCGTGCGGGCGCCCCTTCGCATGGCGCAAGAAATGGGAAAAAGTGTGGGAGGAGGTCCGTTATTGCTCGGATCGCTGCCGGGCTGAGCGAAAGCCCGCCAGAAGCTGATTCCAGATCGCGCCCGGCAGACGCGATATGTCTAAAGGCCCATCCCGCGGGCAAGACTTGCGGCTGCAACGCCAGTGGCGAGCGCCAGAATCTCCTTGCCGGACAGGAACATTACCGCCGCCACCACAGGCGCCGCAATCCAGCCCGCAGGCCCGCCCTTGATCGCCAGCGGCACAACGGATGCGGCGAAGATTGCAACCGGCAGGGCCTCAAGCCCCCGACGCAGGCGCGTGGTCAGCGGCACGCGGCCAATCAGCCAATAGCCGCCGAGGCGCAGCAGCAAGGTGACGAACGCCATGGCGGCGATGGCGTAGAGGTGGCCGTTGTGCAAATGGCCGGCGATGTCCGTCATGGCGCCGCCTTCGGGTTCCTGAATGCTGCCGCCAGCGCGCCCGCGATAGCGCCTGCGGCCACGAACCAATAACCGGGCGTGAGAAAACTCACGGCCAGAGCCACAAGTCCCGAAACTGCAAACGGCATGAACTGCCGGGTGCGCTTGAGAATTGGAACCAGCGTTGCGGTGAAGGCGAACACGATCAGCAAATCAAGCCCGAACGCGCGCGGGTTGCTCACCAGGGCGCCGAGCAAATAGCCGGGCACGCCGGCTGTGATCCATGTCAGCCACAGAAAAACCGACGAGCCCGCAAGCACGCCAAAGTCGCGCCCGCCTTCGGCATTGTAGCGAATGGAGGCGGCCCAGGCGCCATCGGTCAGCACGCCGAGGGCGGGATAGACAAAGCCCGCGCGCACAGGCGAAAGCCATGGCCGCAATGATGCGCCCGACAGCACGAACCGCAGGTTCACCATGGCGGCCACGCCGCCCACAGCCAGCACATGCAGCCATGTCCAGTCGGCGCGCCACATTTCCAGAGCCACCATTTGCGAGGCGGCGGCGCAAACGATCGCGTTCATCAGCAGGGCTTCGGCGAAGGTGAGGCCCTTCTGCGCCGCCAGCGCGCCGACGGCTGCGCCGAACAGGAAATAGCCCGGCACGAACGGCAGGCACAGGCGGACGCCGGTGCGCACGCCATCGATGGTGAAGGGGATCGCGTCAGCGGGTTTGTTCATGGCGCGTTTCATGCGGCGTTTCGTGCTGGAGGCGAAAACGCTACGCGACGTCGATGACCACGCGGCCGCGCACTTTGCCCTCGACAATGTCGTGCGCAACATCCAGCACGCTCTCGAACGGGACGTGCGTGGTGAGCGCGGCGAGGCTCGCGTGATCGAGATCGCGCGCGAGGCGAGCCCATGCGGCAAGGCGCAAAGGCATCGGGCACAGCACGCTGTCAACGCCCAGCAGCGCGACGCCGCGCAGGATGAAAGGGGCGACGCTGCCCGGCAGATCAAGCCCCTGCGCATTGCCGCAGGCGGCTATTGCGCCATGGGTCTGCGTTTGCGCCAGCACATTGGCCAGCGTGTGAGAGCCCACGATGTCGACGCCCGCAGCCCAGCGCGGCTTGGCGAGCGGCTTGCCGGGCGAGGACAATTCCGCGCGGTCGATGATTTCGTCGGCGCCAAGATTTCTCAGATAGTCCGCCTCTTGCGGGCGACCGGTGGAGGCGATGACGCGCCAGCCCGCTTTCTTGAGCAGCGCAATCGCGATCGACCCGACGCCGCCGGCCGCGCCCGTCACCACGACCGGACCCATGTCCGGCGTCATGCCAAAACGCTCCAGCGCCAGCACGCTCAGCATCGCGGTGAAGCCGGCGGTGCCGATCGCCATCGCCTCGGCAGGCGATAACCCTTGCGGCAGAGGCACAAGCCAATCGGATTTTACCCGCGCCTTTTGCGCAAAGCCGCCAAGGTGCCCCTCGCCGACGCCATAACCGGTCAGCAAAACCTTGTCGCCGGGCTTGAAGGCGGGGGAGGTCGAGCGCTCAACAAATCCCGCAAAATCAATGCCGGGGATCATCGGGAACCGGCGGGCGATGGGCGCCTTGCCTGTGATGTTGAGGCCGTCCTTGTAATTCACGGTCGTGTGCGTAATCGCGACGTCGACGTCGCCGTCCATCAGCTCCGCCTCGTCGAAATCCACGAATGCGGCGGTCACGCCCTTTTCGGCCTTGTCGATGCGGATAGCGCGGAAAGTGCTCATTGGGCGTCGGCCTCGCGGATGAATGTCTCATCCGATCTAACGCCTTGAGGGCTCACCCTCAAGGCCGCCTTTTGGACTTTACGCGGGCGCGGGCTCCGCCGCCATGCGCGCCACCGGCTTTTCGACGATAGGCAGGTTGACGAGCGCCGAAAACACGCCAAGGCCAATCGATAGCCACCACACGACGTCATAAGAGCCCGTGCTTTCGCGCAGCCAGCCCGCGAGCAGCAGGCCTATGAATCCGCCCAGCTGATGGTTGAGGAAGGCGAAACCGTACAGCATCGAGAAATGACGGGTGCCAAACATCAGCCCGATCAGACCGGACGTCGGCGGCACGGTGGAGAGCCAGAGCAGCCCGGTGAGCACGCCGAACGCAAACGCGCTCCAAGGCGTCACCGGCAGCATGATGAAGGCGAACGTGACCAGAGCGCGCGAGAAATAGATGAAGGCGAGAATGTAGCGCTTGGGGATTTTGTCGCCGAGCCAGCCCGACGACAGCGAGCCAACGATGTTGAACACGCCCACCAGCGCAAACGCCCAATAGCCCACATGCGCGGGCAGGCCCGCTTCAACCACGTATTTCTGGAAATGCACGGTCACGAAGGCAAGCTGGAAGCCGCAGGTGAAGAAGCCGATCACCAGCAGCACATAAGAGCGATGTGCGAACGCCTCGCTCAGCGCCTCGCGGAAGTTTTGCTTTGGGGGTTGGCCGATTGCTGCGGGCTCGACCACGTTTCGATTGGCCAAAGCCAAAGCCAGCGGAATGCAGCACAGGACGATGAGCGAAAACATGAATGTCGTCGTCTGCCAGCCCACCGACGCGATCATGCCGCCTGCGAACGGCGAGAACAGAAATTGGCCAAACGAGCCCGCCGCCGTGCCGAGGCCAAACGCCATCGAACGGCGATGGGGCGGCAGCAATTTGCTGAAGGCGCCCAGAACGAGGTTGAACGAGCAGGCCGAAATGCCAAGCCCCACCATTACGCCGCCGGTGAGCGTGAATGACAGCGGACTGGAGGACAAGGTCATCATGGCAAGGCCAAGCGCGTAGACCACAGCGCCGCACATCAGCACGCGATGGGTGCCGAACTTGTCGGCCATGGCGCCGGCGAACGGCTGTCCAAGACCCCAGAACAGATATTGCATCGCCATGGCGAACGAGAACACGTCGCCGCCAAAGCCAAACTCGCCAAGAATGGGGAGCTGGAACTGGCCCACCGCCGAGCGTGGGCCAAACGTGAGCACGGCGATCAGGCAACCCGCTGCAATCACGATCTCGGGCGGGAATTTCGAGCGCAGGCCGCCCGCATCTTTCTCCGCGCTGGCGCCTGGTCCGCTCATGCCATGTCCCCCCTTGGCGGGATCAAGCCGCCTTCAGTTTCCTTCATAACCGTGTGCAAGCTTTGGGGCCAACCCAAAAGCGCGCCTACTGCAGGCTACGCCCAAGCGCCAGCGCGCTTTGTTGCTGGCGCAGGCGCAGCGCCTCGACAAAATAGGTCTCCGGCCTGGCTGTGAGCGGATTTTGCGCAGGCGCGAGAGCGCCGAAGGCCCGGGCGTCCTGTTTGGCCAGATCGCGGGCCTGGGCCTGGGCGAGCGCTTGCGCCTTGCGGAAGATTTCTCGCGGGTCGCTGGCGTCCAGTCTTTCACCGCGTCCCTGCTTTTCGCCGCCGCCCTGCGCATTGAACCGCATGGCGGCGCGCTGGAAGGTGGATTGGGCGTCGCCGGTTTGATGGCCGCCGCCCGCGCTCAAAGGCGACAACGCCGCGCGGGCGCGGGCCTCGTCCTCGGCTGCGCCCAGCCCCTTGCTGGCGGCGATGGCGCGCGCCCTGGCCAGCAGATCGCCGGGTTCGGGCGGCGGCAATTCTTCAGCTGCAATCGTTTGCGGTTCAATCGGCGCCGCCGCCACGTTGCGGGTCTCCGCTTCAAGCTCCGCTCTTGAGCCGCCCGCGCAGCCCGACATCGTCAGGCTGGCGAGCAGAGCAAACGCGGCGCGCATGTTGATGGTTTTCATCTGCGTCTCCCGATCACAAGCCCAAAGCGCGCACCAGCGCCAGAATGGAGAACAGCGACGTGGTTTCGCGGAATTCATCGAGCGCCTTCTTCCACGTGTTGTCGCCAATGCGCGGCACGTAGACGAGGTCGCCGCCGCGCACCAAAGGCACGCGCTCAATGTCGCCAGTCTTCACGAAATCGATCAGGCTGAACACGCGCGCCTGTTTGCGCTGGCCTGACAATTGAACAACCACAATGCGATCCTGCATCGCGTCGCCCGCGGGGCCGCCTGCTTCCGTCAACAGATCGATCAGCGTGACGCTGTCGCCAAACGGATAGCGTCCCGGCCGGTTGATCGCGCCCATGATGCGCACCACCTGCGAGGCTGGTTGATCGAGATAATCCTTGTTGCGATCGGGCACATAGATCACGTCGCCGTTGCGCACTCTGGGCAACAGGCTTTCGTCTCCGGTGGCGAAATAGCGGGCAAGGTTTACCGTGATCACCTGCGAGCCTTTGCGCCCGCGTTGGGTGATGCGCACATTGCGCAGATCGGCGCTTGGCGTTGGCCCGTTGGTGGCGGTGAGGATGTCGAGAAAACCCAGCTTGTCGTTGAAGGCGTAGCGGCCGGGAATAATCACTTGTCCCATCACGTAAATGGATTGCTCGGGCGCCTGCCGCGTCCATTGCGCCTTGTTCTCGTTGGGATCGTTGGGCAATTCGGGAATCATCACAATGTCGCCCGCCCGGATTGGCGGCACGTCCGCCGCCGATCCGCCCTTGTTGAGATAGGACGCCATGTCGAAGACAAAGCTGGTGGCGCCCTGGGGCGTTGATTTCACGATCTGCACCCGCGAGATGTCCGAGCGCGCCAGCGGCCCGCCAGCTGTGGCGATGAGATCGAAGATCGACATTTCATCCGACCATTCATAGCGCCCCGGCTTCAGGACTGCGCCAAGCACTTGCACCACCCGCGTCGGCGCGACCTTTAGCCATGAGGGCTCGTTGTTGTCGGCCTTTTCGGGGACGAAGATCGTATCGCCTGGATTGACGGGCGGCAGCGTTCCGCCTTGCTCGGTGAAGCGCGGCAGATCAACCGGTTCACGCGTTCCGTCAACGCGGATGACGCGGATGTTCTTGGTGTCGGCCCAGCGCGTGGGGCCGCCCGCATTGGCGAGAATGTCGATGAAGGTCGTGCCCGCTTTACCCTCATAGGCGCCGGGCTTGGCGACTTCGCCCATGACGTAGACGGTCTGTGCGCTGCGGCGGATTTCCTCAATCTGCTTGGGCACAAAGATCGTGGCGCCGGCGTCGATATTGGGCAATTGCGCGCGCTCGCCCGAATCCAGATAGGATTGCAGATTGAACAGGACCGGGCCGGATTTATTGAGCACGCGGATTTGCTCGACGGACGCATAGCGCGTGACGCCGCCTGCGCGCATCAACACGTCCATCACATTCATGCCAGGCTTCCACGAATAGACGGCAGGCGCGCCAACCTCGCCGAATACTTTCACCGAGCGCGCCTCGTCCGAGCCGTCGCCGGAGGCGGCCAGCGTGCGGCCGTCAAATTCCACCTGCACCTTGCCCGTGAGCGGAGACGCAGGCACGAAAATCTGGTCGAGGGGTTTGAGTTTGGGCAAGAGCTTTTCATCGCCCGAATCAAGATAGGCCTTGTAGTCAAAGTCGGTGCGCTTGCCGTTCGCGTCGGTGATGATGATGCGATCAAGCTGGGCGCCCTGTATCAAACCGCCGCTGGCCATCAGCGCCATCTGGATTGTGGCCTCGCCCGCCAGCTCAACGAGGCCGGGATTGCGCACATAGCCCAGCACAGTGAGCGGCAGGCGGCGCTCTTTCAGCGTCAGCGTCAGTCGCGTCAGATCGCGGAAAGCGCGGCCAAGCGCGGCGCGGGTCTCGGTCGTCGCCTGTTCGAGGCTGCGGTTCTGCAGTTCGATTGGGCCCACTTCGGGGAGCGTGATGCGGCCGCGCCGGTCGATCTGGTAATCCTTGCTGACGCCGGATTCGCCCGGCAAATGAATGGTGACGACGTCGCCGATGCGCAACGCGTCGTCGCTTGGTTGCGCGCGGGCTTGCGGTGCAAGCGCGAGCGCAAGGAGCGTGATGAGAGCAATGAAAGCGGATCTCATTTGCGCGCCTTTATCAGCCGCTTTTCCATGCGATCGGCCAGCTCGTCGAGCCTGTCCATGTTGATCTCTGCGTCTTCGGGATGTTCGGCGGCCAACTCGCGCTTGATGCGGACGAACAGCATCGAGGCCTCGTCGAGTTCAGCCGCTGCAAAGCGCTTTGCATCGCGCGCGACAAAACCCGCCAGCCGCTCGTCCAGGGCCTGCGCGCGCGGATTGGTCAGCTCCATATATTCGCCATAACCGCCGCCGCCTGCTTCGGGCCAGCGACGATCAAAGATCGCACAACCCGAAAGGGCCGGGGCCAGCACGAGGGCGACGAGACAGGCGGAGCGAAGCGGTTTGAAACCAGCGAAAATCATCCTGCAATCCATTGCGGTAAATTCATTCTGGCTGCTTGAAAACGCGCAGCGACAGGTTGTATTAACTTGGACGCAACCTTGGGGTGTAAGTGGTTAACCCCCAGTTAATGGCCGTTTCATTTCGGGACTGGGGGCGCAATTGCGGCTTCGAGCGCGAACCAGATTTAGCGCATAATGGTCGCTGATTCTGGAGCAAGGCGCCCGGCGGGTCATCCCGGGCGCGTCATCCCGGATTTGCCGGGGCCGCCTTGGCCGCGCGCTCGTTAACTGCCGTAGATGGCCGCCTTCGCGACCAGGACGTGTTTGATTTTGGAGTCCCGCCTTTGCAAGTTCGCCGTCTTGATCCCGTTCTGGTTGACCGCATCGCCGCTGGCGAAGTGGTGGAGCGTCCGGCGTCCGCCGTGAAGGAGCTTGTCGAGAACGCGCTTGATTCGGGCGCGCGCAGGATTGACGTGGCGATTGAGGAGGGCGGGCGGCGCCTTATTCGCGTCAGCGACGACGGCGCAGGCATGGGGCCGGACGATCTTGCGCTGGCGGTCGACCGGCATGCAACCTCGAAAATTCCCGACGGCGATCTGTCGGCGATAGCAACGCTTGGCTTTCGTGGCGAGGCTTTGCCCTCCATCGGCTCCGTCGCTGTTCTCGACATCGTGTCGCGGCCCCATGGCGCCGATCAGGGACATCGAATTCGGGTCGATCAGGGCGTCAAACAGGCGGTGGCGCCGGCTGCGCATTCGTTTGGCACCCGCGTTGAGGTGCGCGACCTGTTTGCCGCCACGCCAGCGCGGTTGAAGTTTCTCAAAAGCGTGCGCGCGGAAGCCCAGGCGGTCGCCGACGTGGTGAAGCGACTCTCCATGGCCCATCCGCAGGTTCGGTTCGCGCTTTCGGGCGATAATCTGTCGGGCTTTGATTATGTCGCCGGCGAGGCGGGGATTGAGGGTTTGCGCGCGCGATTGGCGCAGGCCATAGGCGCTGAGTTTCGCGATAATTCTCTGGCGGTTGATGCTGTGCGCGAGGGGTTTTGCCTCTCGGGCTATGCGGGTCTGCCGACGTTTCATCGCGCCAATGCGCTCAACCAATATCTCTATGTGAACGGTCGGCCCGTGCGCGACAAGCTGCTGCACGGAGCGGTGCGCGCGGCTTATATGGATTATCTGCCCTCTGACCGGCACCCGGCTTTGGCGCTGTATCTGCAATGCGATCCGCGCGACGTCGATGTGAACGTGCATCCAGCCAAAGCGGAGGTGCGCTTTGCCGATCCCGGCCTCGTGCGCGGGCTGATTATCGGTGCTTTGAAGCAGACGCTGGCGGGCGCGATGCATCGCAGCGCCAGCACTCTGGGCGACCGTATCGGCGCGATGAGCGCTGCGCGCGCAGGATTTGGCGGCTGGCGCGCGCCGGCGCCTGCCAATTGGGATTGGCGGGCCTCGCCCTCATTGCCAGCGGATGTTGCTCAGGCTGGTTTTGGCGAGGCGCCGCAGGCCGCGTTCGATTCGGCCTTTACTCCGGCCGCCGACGCGCGCGCCTATGATGCGCCGATGGCTGTCGAGGCGCTGGATTGCCCGCTGGGGGCGGCGCGGGCGCAGATCCACGACACTTATGTGATCGCGCAAACGCGCGACGGGCTGGTGATCGTCGATCAGCATGCAGCCCATGAGCGGCTGGTTTACGAGCGGTTGAAGCGACAGCGCCTTGAGAGCGGCGTTGCGCGGCAGATGATGCTGATCCCGATCATCGTCGATCTGGAGCCGGCGGACGCAGAGCGGTTGCTGGAGCATCGCGACGCTCTGGCTGAATCAGGTTTGGTGGTGGAGCCGTTCGGGCCGGGCGCTCTGGCGGTGAGCGAAGCGCCGGCGCTGCTGGGCAAGGCCGATATTGCGTCAATCGTACGCGATCTTTCTGACGCTTTGGCTGACGAAAATCCCGCCAACCCGCTGGAGCGCAGGCTCGATCACGTGCTGGCGACGATGGCGTGCCATCATTCCGTGCGCGCCGGGCGCAGGCTCGGCGCCGACGAGATGAACGCATTGCTGCGCGAGATGGAGGAAACTCCGGGCTCGGGCCAATGCAACCATGGCAGGCCCACCTATGTGGAATTGAAGCTTGCTGACGTGGAGCGGCTGTTCGGGCGCAGGTAAGGTGCTGTTTGAACGCCGGCGGGTCCATAGGGCGGCCCATAGAGACGCAAAAACCCCGGCGATCGCTCGCCGGGGTTTCCGTTTCAAAGGCCGGGAGCCTTTGTGTATGGCTTAGAACGTGCGCTCGACGCGCAGGCGGCCGGTCACGTTGCTGTCCGACTTGCTGGAGACTGCGGTGACGGGAACCAGAGCGGTAGAGGCTGCGGTGTAACCACGAACGTCCTGGTTCACGCGGGCGTAAATAACTTCCACGCCAATCTCGAAGCCCTTGGTCGGGAGCCAAGCGAAATTGGTGCCGACGTTCCAGGTGGTGGCGTCGCCGAAGCCGGTCGTGCCGTTCCAGACGCGAGACTTGGCGGCAGCCGGGGCGTCAAGCTGACCGTAAGATCCAAACAGCACTGAACGGTACTGGGGAGCCCAGTAATGCTCAAACATGGCGGCGACAGCCCAGGACTTGACGGTCTCAAGACCAGTGGTCTCCGCCACAAGGCTCGGGTGGTTCATGGTGTAGCCGTTGACGTCGCGCGAATAGGCCGACGACTTGAACGAGGTCCAGTTGGTGGTGTACTCGGTCATGCCGTTGGCATAGGCGGCGGTGAGGTACAGGGCGTCGCCCTTGGCCAGCATTGGCAGGTTGATCTTGGCGCCGGCGCCGATAGCGTAAACACCCTTCGACTTGTCATAGGTATCGGTCGCGGTGTTCACGGACACGTCAGCATACGCGCCCATCAACTGCAACGCGCCCCAGGACTGATCGATGCGCACGTTGGCGTTGACCTGCGGGATGCTGTTGTAGACGTAGTAAGGCGTTACGCCAGAGTTGTTGCCAAAGCCGGCGCCAGTGTCAGTGTAATCCTGCAAAGCGATGGTGGCCGAGATGCCGCCGCCGAACGTCGCGGTGTAGGCGAGCTGCTTGGCGCCGTTGGCGAACGAAGCCCAATGGCCAGCGCCATAGGCCAGGCTGGGCATGAAGGAGAAATTATCGCGCGAGGCGCCGAAGGTGAAGCCGGCGAAGCGGACATAGGCGTATTCAAGCGTCGTGCCGGTGGAGGTGGCGGAAGCAGCGGCAGCCTGGCTGAGAATGCCGGTCACGCGCGCCATGCGCAGGCCAGCGGCGGCCTGGACGGTGCCGAACGCGGTCTGGGTGCGGGCGTCGAAATCGATGCGGCCGCGGGCTTCATAGCCAATCGTGTTCTGGCCGTCCTTGGCTTGCGACACGACAGGAGCGGTCGTGCCGGCGACCGTGCCGAGAGCGCTGAACTGCGCCTTCGCGCCAACGTAAGCATAGTCGGCGCGCACGCGTCCGCCGATTTTCAGGCAGGTGTCGGTGCCGGGGATGAAGAAGAAGCCGGCGCCGTAGGCCGTGCACACCTTCACGTATTCGACGGGAGCCGACTTGCGGCTCGGGAGATCAGCGGCGTTGGCGCTGGCGACGGCCAGAAGGGCGGTCGCGGAGCCGAGCAAAATGCTCTTGGTGAATGTCATTAAAAGATCCTCCAGAAAAATTGAAACTTGCTAGCCCCCCGAAAGCGGCGTCACAAGGCATCACGCTGCTCCCGGCATCGATTCCGATCGCATGAGCCAGACTAACTTGGTCTGGGCCTTATATGCGAGCTTAAAGTCTCGCTTAAGAAGATTTGCCGGAGGGTTGTTG
>CANJPM010000027.1 GCA_947476075.1 Beijerinckiaceae bacterium | reverse complement strand
TGCCGCTTCCCGAATATATGAAGGTGCGCGGCGAAACGCGCACCAAAATGGCGGCCCTCAAGCGCAACCGCCGCGTAGACGTCGGTCCCCATGTCACATTCTATTTCGAGAACTGGGACACGATGTGGATGCAGGTGCAGGAAATGCTCTACATCGAAAAAGGCGGCGACGAGCAGCTTGTCGATGAATTGCAGGCCTACAATCCTCTCGTGCCAAAGGGCCGCGAGCTTTGCGCGACGTTCATGATCGAGATCGACGAGCCCGAGCGCCGCAAGCGTATTCTCGGCCGTCTCGGCGGAATTGAGGAATCCTCGTTTGTGACCGTGAATGGCGAGAAGGTCATGGGCGCGTCGGAAGAAGACACCGACCGCACGAGCGCTGAAGGCAAGGCTTCTTCCGTGCAATTCGTACACTTCGCTTTCACGCCCGCGCAGATCGAAGCGTTCAAGAAGCCAGGCGCCCAGATCGTCGTCGGCTTTGAGCACGCTAACTACGCGCACATGTCGGTTCTGCCCGAGAATGTACGCGCCGCCCTGGCGACTGATTTCGACTGAGCTTTCCCGGAGAAGCGCGGGTTGCCGTTTTACCCGCCATGACCCAAAAGCGTCATGGCGGCTACGGTCGCTATCCACGGTAGCTTACGAGCGTGCGGCCTGCCGTTGGTGCCGGCCTTTGCCGGGATGACGCTGGTGCAAGACCGTTGGCTTCCAGCCCGCATCCTTTGCCCGGCAGATGCAACGCGCGTTTGGCAAAAACCAAACGCAAACCCAGATGCCGACATGGCCGGACGTTATCCGGCCGCCCATTCCGTTCCAAGCCGCCCGGCCTGCGGCCAAAGATACGGCTTGCGCCGTTTGCGGGCAGGGACGCCTGCGGTCCATAGAACGCCCCTTTGGACCGGGGCCGCGCAACACCACACTTGCGCTTCTGCGCGCGACCCCTCAAAAGAACCCATGCTGAATATTGAAGACCTCACATACCGGCTCGGGCCGCGGCTCTTGTTTGACCACGCCAGCGCGGCGGTCCCGCTCGGCGCCAAGGTCGGCTTTGTCGGACGTAACGGCGCCGGCAAGACAACGCTGTTCCGGCTGATCTCGAACGAGATTTACCCTGAGGGCGGCGCTTGTTCTTACCCCAAAGCTGCGCGCATCGGGCGCGTCGAGCAGGAGGCGCCGGGCGGTCCGGGCAGCCTGATAGATTTTGTGCTGCTGGCTGATATCGAGCGCGCCGCGCTGCTGGAGGAGGCGGAAACCGCTGCTGACCCCACGCGCATCGCCGATATTCAGATCCGCCTGGCCGACATCGACGCCCATTCCGCGCCGGCGCGCGCGGGCATCATCCTGTCAGGTCTTGGTTTTGACCATGAGGCGCAGCAGCGCTCGCTCAGTGAGTTTTCCGGCGGCTGGCGTATGCGCGTGGCGCTGGCGGCGGTGCTGTTTTCCAAGCCCGACCTGCTGCTGCTCGACGAGCCCACCAATTATCTCGATCTTGAGGGCACGCTCTGGTTGATCGATTACCTTGCAAAATATCCAGCGACCATCGTCGTCATCAGCCATGATCGCGATATGCTGGACGATGTGGCCGATCATATTTTGCATCTCGATCAGGGCAAACTGACGCTCTGGAAGGGCAATTACACCAGCTTTGAGAAGCAGCGCCGCGAGCAGATCGCGATTCGCATGAAGCACATCAAGAAGCAGGAGGCGCACCGCGAGCACCTGCAATCGTTTGTGGATCGCTTCCGGGCCAAAGCCACCAAGGCTCGTCAGGCGCAATCGCGTTTGCGCATGCTGGAGAAGATGGAGCCGGTGGAGGCGATCGTCGACACTGACGTGCTGCCGTTCAACTTTCCCTCGCCAGCCAAACCGCTGGCGCCGCCGATTGTAGCCATGCAGAACGTCAGCGTTGGGTATGATGGCCGCACAGTGCTTTCCCGCCTGTCGCTGAACATCTCCAACGATGATCGCATTGGCCTGCTTGGCTCCAACGGCAACGGCAAGTCGACGTTTGCAAAGTTGGTCGCCGGTCGCCTTGATCCGATGGGCGGCGAGCTGCGCCGCTCGTCGCGGCTCGACGTCGGCTTTTTCGCGCAACATCAGATCGACGATCTCGATCCACGCGGCACGCCTTATTCTCACGTTGCGCCGTTGATGACTGACGCTACGCAAGCCAAGGTGCGCGGGCGCTGCGCGCAGATCGGCTTTCCCAACGTGAAGGCGGATACGCGCATCGACCTGCTGTCAGGTGGCGAAAAAGCGCGCCTGCTGATGGGGCTTGCGACCTTCCACGGTCCGCACCTTATCATCATGGACGAGCCGACGAACCATCTTGATATAGACAGCCGCGCAGCGCTGATCGAGGCGATTAACGCATATGACGGCGCAATCATTCTTGTGTCGCATGACCGGCATTTGCTGGAAGCGTGCGCGGATCGGCTCTGGCTTGTGGGCAATGGCGGCGTCACCGAATTTGACGGCGATATGGACGATTACCGCAAGCTCATTCTGGATGCGAGCAGCGGCAAGGAACGCAAGCCGCGCAAGGACGGAAAGGTGCCAAAGGAGATTGCCTCCGAGGCCGCAGCCGCTCCGCCGCGCCCGGTGCGAAGCCGCAAGGAACTTTACAAGAAGATTGACGCTGCGGCAGATCGCATGACCAAGTTCGAGGGGCTCGCCAAACGCATCGACGAGGCGCTGGCCAAGCCCGGCGCATTCGCAAAAGATCCTGCGCGGGCGGGGCAGCTTGCGCAGCAACGCTCGGAAGTGTCGAAAGCGATAGCGGCCGCCGAAGACGAATGGCTGGAATTGACGGCGGAGCTGGAGGGGGCGTCCTGATCCTGCTTCTCCCGCTTGCGGGAGAAGGTGGCGCGCGAAGCGCGACGGATGAGGGAGACTAATCCGTAACGCCCTCACCCGACCCTGCTTTGCAGGGCCACCCTCTCCCGTGCAACGGGAGAGGGAAGGGGCGGCGCTAATCCCGCGCCGGCGCCACCATCGCCACATCGCGCCCGCCGGCGCCCAGAACGCGGTTCCCCTCCACACGCACGGCGCCCGATGCGGCCAGGCGCAACGCTGCGGGGTAGATCGCGTGCTCTTGCTCCAGCACGCGCTTTCCTAGCGATTGCGCTGTGTCGTCGTCGCGCACGCTGATGGCTGCCTGTATGATGATGGGGCCTGCATCCATTTCCGCAACGACGTAATGGACAGTGCAGCCGTGAATCTTCACGCCGTCGGCCAAAGCCCGCTCATGCGTGTGCAGCCCGGGGAATGAGGGCAGCAAAGCGGGGTGGATATTGATAAGCCGCCCCTGCCAATGATTGACGAAGCGCGGGGTTAACAGGCGCATGAAGCCTGCAAGACAGATAAAATCGATGCGGTGCGCATCGAGCATCATTTGCATCGAGCCCTCAAAGGCGTCGCGTCCCGCGTAGATTTTATGGTCGACGGCTGCGGTGGCGATGCCTTGCGCCTTGGCGCTGGCAAGGCCCGGCGCATCCGGACGGTTCGATAGCACCAGCGCGATCTCGACGGGGAAATCTCTATCTCGCGCAGCCGCAATCAACGATTCCATATTGGAGCCGCGGCCTGAGATCAGAATGGCGCAGCGGCGCTTGCTCACAGCTTCAAGTGCCCGGACATGACAACGGGCTCGCTATCGCGCGCGATGATTTGTCCCACGCGCACAGGCGCTTCTCCTGCATCCCTGAGCGCACGCTCAACCTCGTCGGCTTTAGCGGCTTGCGCCACGACAATCATGCCGATGCCGCAGTTGAACGTCCGCAGCATTTCGCTCTCGATCACGCCGCCTTCACGAGCCAGCCAGCCAAAGACGGGCGGCACGTCGAATGATGAAAGGTCCAGCCGCACGGCGATGTCGTCCGGCAGCACGCGCGGAATGTTATCGGGGAACCCGCCGCCGGTTATGTGGGCTAAAGCGAGTATCCCATTGGTGGCTTTCAGCGCCGCCAGTATGGGCTTCACGTAAAGGCGCGTCGGCGTCAGCAAAGCGCGGGCCAGCGTCTGGCCGGGCGAGAAGGGAGCAGGGGCATCCCATGCCAGCCCGGTCCGCTCAACAATACGCCGCACCAGCGAGAAGCCATTGGAATGAACGCCGGAGGAGGGCAGTCCGAACACCACGTCCCCGGGAACCGGCGCGCCCTTGGGCAGCAGGCGCCCGCGCTCGGCCGCGCCAACGGCAAAGCCCGCCAGATCATAATCGCCGTCCGAATAGAGCCCCGGCATTTCCGCCGTCTCGCCGCCAATCAGCGCGCAGCCAGATTCCACGCAGCCCGCAGCAATACCCTTCACGATAGCCACGCCGGCGTCGGGATCGAGCTTCCCGGTGGCGTAGTAATCGAGGAAGAACAGAGGTTCGGCGCCCTGGACGATCAGATCGTTGACGCACATGGCCACGAGATCGACGCCGACGGTGTCATGAATGCCGCTCTCAATGGCGATCTTGACCTTGGTGCCGACGCCGTCGTTGGCCGCCACCAGAATGGGATCGACAAAACCTGCGGCCTTGAGGTCAAACAGGCCGCCGAAGCCGCCGATTTCTGCGTCCGCACCGCGGCGCCGCGTCGAGCGCACGAGCGGTTTGATCTTGTCCACCATGGCGTTTCCGGCGTCGATATCAACGCCAGCCTGAGCATAGGTGAGGCCGGGAGCGGGCTTCGTCATGATGATCCTCTCAATCGCTTCGGGGTTAGCCCGGGTGGCGCAGCGATGCAAGGGCGCGCTTTGCTTTGGCCATGCGCCGGGGGCAGGAAGCCCACCCCAATATGATGATCCCTGATCCCGCTGGCGCCCGGGCGAACTCAGGGTTAGAGTTCACACATCAGCGCGCAGACGCTGACTTGAGGGAGGGAGCGATGATGGTGCAATCTTTCGGGCGCGCGTTGGTGGCTGCAATCGCCATTCTTGCCGGGACTTCGGGCGCTCGGGCGCAGGAATGGCCGACCAGGCCCATCACAATCATTTTGCCGCTGGCGGCAGGCTCCGGTCTCGATACTATTGCGCGGCTTTACGGCGAGAAATTGCAGATCGCGCTGGGCAAGCCCGTTATCATCGATAATCGCCCCGGCGCTGCGCTGATGCTGGCGGCGCAGGCTGTGGCGAACGCCCCGCCTGACGGGTACACGCTGACGGTGGCCACCACTTCTGCGATGGCAATCAATCCGGTGCTCTACAAAACCATTGCTTATGATCCCGAGAAGAGCTTCACGCCGATTTCGCTCTACGTGAAATCGCCTTTCATCCTCGTGGTCGATCCGCAGATCAACGCCAATAACGTTAAGGAGCTGATCGCGCTCGCCAAGGGCCGAAGCGATCCGTTCAATTATTCGTCGCCCGGCGCCGGCGTCGCCCAGCACCTGTCGATTGAATACATGAAGAACAAGTTCGACCTGAAGATGACGCACGTCCCCTATCGCAATACCGGGCAGAGCATCCTCGATATCGCATCGGGACATGTCCATCTTGGATTCGTTGAGGCGGGAGCCGGGCTGCCGCTGATCAAGGATGGGAAACTGCGTCCGCTGGCTGTGTCTTCTGCGACGCGGTTACCGGTCTTGCCTGAAGTGCCGCCGTTCTCGGAAGCCTCCGGCGCGAGCGATTTCGAGGCCGTGTCGTGGCACGCGATGTTTGCGCCCGCAGGCACTCCGGCGCCTGTCGTCAACAGGCTGCACAACGAAATGAAGCGCATCATGGCGGAGCCCGAGATTCGCGCGAAGATAAATGCTATGGGGCTTATTCCGTTCGAGACGCCCTCGCTCGAAGGGCTAAAAACCTATCTGGCGTCCGAACGCGAGAAATGGGGCTCTTTGGTGCGACAAATTGGACTTGAGGGCTCGCAATAGCGCTAACTTGAGCATTGAATTGTGGCGCGCGGCGAATTTTGTGATTAGTTTCCTTAAAAATGAGCACAAACACTTTGTTCGCGAGCCTGCCGAACCTGATCAGCCTGGGCAGGCTGATTCTTGTGCCCGTCATCATTGCGCTCATTGTGCAGCCGTCATGGGATCTTGCGTTCGCGCTCTTTCTTGTGGCCGGCGTCTCGGATGCAATCGACGGCTGGCTGGCCAAGCGGTTCGACCTGCGCTCGGAATTGGGCGCTTACCTTGATCCGCTGGCCGACAAGGCGCTGCTGGTCTCAATCTATGTTTCGCTGGCTGTGGTGGGCGTTTTGCCTGCCGCAATCGCAATTCTCGTTGTTTCGCGCGATCTGATGATTGTGAGCGCGGTGGTGGTGTCGTGGGTGATGGGCAGGCCGGTCGCCATTCGCCCGCTGTTGGTCTCCAAAATCAACACGCTGGCGCAGATCGCCCTCGCGACCCTGGTTCTGCTGGCCAAATCGGCTGAATGGGATCTGGCGCCGTGGTTGCCGTTCGCGCTGTATGTCATTGCGACGTTGACGCTCGCCTCAGCGCTCGCCTATCTGGTTCAATGGCTTCGCCACATGGAGCTTTACTGAGCGCCTGAGGTCGATGGTTGTGGGGACGATTATGGGCCGCGATTCAGTGAGTATGGAACGGCAGATTTCATTCTGGCTTGGGGCTGCTGCGCTTCTGGGCCTGTTTCTGTGGGCGCTGTCTGGAGTGATGTTGCCGTTTGCGGCGGGTCTAACGCTCGCCTATCTGCTCGATCCCACCGCTACGCGGTTGCAAAAGCTTGGGATGAGCCGCCTTCTCGCCAGCCTGCTGATCCTGGGGCTTGGCGGCATTTTGATTTTCATGGCGCTGATCGCCCTGGCGCCGACGCTGATAGGACAATCGGCGCAATTCCTTGAGCGGCTGCCCTCCTACGTCACCAAGCTTCAGGAGCTTCTGTCCCAGCATGGGGCGGAGCTGGTCGCCCGCGCCAAGTCTGCTCTCGATTTTCTGGGGATCAGCGCAACGCCTGAGGGAGCGGAGGCCAATCTGCCGTCCGCCGGCGATCTGGTGGGGCAGGGCGCTCGTTGGGCCGCGACATTGCTCGGGTCGCTCTGGCAGGGTGGGCAGGCGGTGCTTGGCCTGATCTCGCTTCTTGTCATCACGCCCGTGGTCGCTTTCTATCTGCTGCTCGATTGGCCGCGCCTTGTCGCGGGCCTCGACAATCTGTCGCCGATCAATCACCGCGAAATCGTGCGCGGCCTGGCGCGAGAAATGGATTTAGCTATTTCTGGTTTCATTCGCGGTCAGGCTTTGGTCTGCCTGTTCCTCGGCGTGTGGTACGGCGTCGGCTTCACGATGGCTGGCCTGAATTTTGGCCTGCTGATTGGCATCACCGCCGGGGTGCTGTCGTTCATCCCCTATGTCGGCTCGCTCACCGGGCTCATTCTTTCGGTCAGCGTCGCGCTGGTGCAGGGGCCGTGGAGCTTGCTGGGTGTGGTGCTCGCCATTCAATTTGCGGGTCAGTTCATCGAGGGCAACATCCTGACGCCGCGGTTTGTCGGCGAGGCTGTGGGGCTGCATCCTGTGTGGATCATGTTGGCGCTTCTGGCGGGTGGGTCTCTGGCGGGCTTTACCGGGCTCATCCTCGCGGTCCCGCTGGCGGCGATCATCGGCGTTTTGATACGCTTTGGCATGCGTCAATATCTGGGCTCGTCGCTTTATCTGGGCTGTGCGCCGCAGGATCATCTTTCGGATCACAAGAATTGAAGCCTCCGACAAACCAGCTCGCGTTGTCGCTTCCGGTCGAGCCTCGTTTTGGGCGCGAGGATTTTCTCGTATCGCCATCCAACGAGGCGGCCTGGGAAACTTTCGAGCGCTGGCCGAACTGGCCCGGCCACATGCTGTTGCTGCTGGGCCCTACAGGCTCCGGTAAAAGCCACCTTGGCTCCATTTGGGCCCAGCGCGCAGGCGCCCGCATCCTGCACGCGAGGGATCTGACGAACGCCGATTTGCTGGCGCTGGCGACTAGCGGCCCGCTGTTGATAGAGGATTTCGACCGCCAGCAGGGCCTCGAAGCCGAGCTGTTTCATCTCGTCAATCTGGTGCGCGAGCGCGAGGGCTATCTGGCGCTCACTGCGCGCAATTGGCCCGATTCATGGGGGCTGGCGACCAAAGACCTGTTGTCGCGTTTGCGTCTGGCCCCGGCCATCGAGATCGGCGAGCCAGACGACGCGCTGGTGCGGGCGGTGCTTGTGAAGCTGTTTATCGACCTGCAATTGGTGGTCGACACGTCGGTGGTTGAATATCTGGCTTTGCGCATTGAACGCTCGCTGGCGGCCGCCCGCGCTATCGTGCAAACGCTTGATCGGGAGGCGCTGGAGCAGAACCGTCCGGTGACGCGCCCTATGGCCGCTGAAGTGCTGCGGCGCATGGGTGAGGCGGATTGAGCACGCGGATCGCGACAGTCATGGTATTGTCACGAACGACAGCCATCTGAAAGAATAGCTTGGCGGTCCTCGGGAGAATGACGTGAAGGCGACGACTAAGGCACGTATCCGCAATGTTGAGCCCATCGCCGCGCATGAGGCTTCGCCTTCAGCCCATAGCGTGGCTCCTGTGGAATTGCCGCCACCCTCCGAGCGCTACGTCAATCGCGAGCTGTCGTGGCTTGAATTCAACAATCGCGTGCTGGCGGAAGCCTCAAACCCTAACCACCCGCTTTTGGAGCGGCTTCGCTTCCTCTCGATCTCGGCCAACAATCTCGACGAATTCTTCATGGTGCGTGTGGCCGGGCTGCGCGGACAGGTGCGTTCGGGTGTAACTACGCCCTCTGACGATGGGCTGAGCCCGTCTGAGCAATTGGTGCAGATTCGTGATCGCGTGGCTTTGCTGGCGGCGTCCCAGCAGCAGCGCTGGCGCGATTTGCGCGCGGAGCTTGGCGGGGTCGGGATTGTCATCAGCGACATCGAGAGCCTTTCGCCGAGCGCCGCCAAATGGCTCAACGATCATTTTCTCGCTCACATCTTCCCTATCCTGACGCCGCTGGCGGTCGATCCCGCGCATCCGTTTCCGTTCATTCCCAATCTCGGGTTCTCCGTCGCGCTTGCGCTGGTGAATGAGCGCGACGGCGAGCGCCTGAACGCGCTTGTGCGTCTGCCGCAGAAGGTGGAGCGATTTATCCGGTTGCCCGATATTGGCGACCAGATCACGCGGCTGGCGCCGCTGGAGGCGCTGATCGCACATCAGACGAGCCGGCTGTTTCCCGGCTATCGCGTGCTGGGGCAGGGCAATTTCCGCGTTATTCGAGATAGTGATCTTGAGCTTGAAGAAGAGGCTGAAGATCTCGTGCGCTTTTTTGAAAGCGCGCTGAAGCGCCGTCGTCGCGGCCGCGTGATCCGACTTGAAATGGATTCGAACACGCCCGAAGATTTGGCGGCGTTTGTGGCTGAACAACTGGACGTGACGTCAGACGAAATTTTCGTTCATGACGGCATGCTGGCGCTTAACGAACTATCGGAGGTTGTCTCGCTCAACCGGCCTGAATTGAAGTTCACGCCCTATAATCCGCGCTATCCTGAGCGCGTGCGCGATAATGCAGGCGATTGCTTCGCCGCCATCAAGCAGAAAGATTTTATCGTCCACCACCCCTACGAATCTTTCGACGTGGTGGTGCAATTTCTGTCGCAGGCTGCGCGCGATCCAAATGTCGTGGCGATCAAGCAGACGCTGTATCGCACCTCCGCCGACAGCCCCATCGTGCGCGCTCTGGTGGAGGCGGCCGAAGCTGGAAAGTCGGTCACGGCGTTGGTGGAGTTGAAGGCGCGCTTTGACGAAGAGGCCAATATCCGCTGGGCGCGCGATCTGGAACGCGCAGGCGCGCAGGTTGTTTTTGGATTCATCGAGCTGAAGACGCACGCTAAATTGTCGATGGTCGTGCGTCGCGAGGGGGCAGGGCTTGTAACCTATTGCCATGTTGGCACCGGCAATTATCACCCGCTCACTGCGCGGATCTATACCGATATTTCGTTCTTCACCGCCGACCCCGCTTTGTCGCGCGACGTCGGTCGTATTTTCAATTATGTCACCGGCTATGCTGAGCCCGGCGATCTGGAGCGCATGGCTGTATCGCCTGCCGGTTTGAAGTTTCGATTGCTTTCCCATATCTCCGAAGAGATCGCACATGTGCAGGCTGGCCGCCCCGGCGTGATTTGGGCCAAGTGCAATGCGCTCGTCGATCCTGAAATCATTGATGCGCTCTATCGCGCCAGCCAGGCTGGCGTGCGCATTGACCTCGTGGTGCGTGGTATTTGCTGCCTGCGTCCGCAAGTGCCGGGATTGAGCGATAACATTCGTGTGAAATCCATCGTCGGGCGCTTTCTGGAGCATGCCCGCATATATGCTTTTGGGGCAGGGCACGGGTTGCCCCATCCCAAGGCGCGGGTCTATATCGCCTCCGCTGACTTGATGACCCGCAATCTGGACCGCCGGGTAGAGGCGCTGTTGCCGTTGACCAATCCAACGGTTCACGAACAGGTGCTGGATCAGATCATGGTGGCGAACATGATTGATAATCAACAAAGTTACCGGGTCTTGCCGGACGGCTCGAGCGAGCGCATATTGCCGGCGCAGGGTGAAGAAGTCTTCAATGCGCACAATTATTTCATGACCAATCCTTCGCTGTCAGGTCGTGGCAAGTCGCTGAAGCATTCAAGCCCGAAAACACTCTTCAAGCGCTTGAAACCAACGGATTCATGAAGCCTTCCAATAAAGCTCCCGGTCGCCTGTCCCAGCTTGAGCCCATCGCCATTGTTGACGTTGGTTCAAACTCCGTGCGCCTCGTCGCCTATGAGGGACTGACGCGGGCGCCTAATCCAATCTTCAACGACAAGGTGCTCTGCGGCCTCGGCCGCGGCGTCGCCACCACCGGCCGCCTGAACGAAGAGGGCGTTGGGCGCGCGATTAAGGCGCTCGAACGTTTCCGCGTGTTGTGTAAAAACATGGGCGTGCGCGAAATTCGCGTCGTCGCGACAGCGGCTGCTCGCGACGCATCCAATGGGCCTGAGTTTTTGCGCGCGGCAGCCAAGGCCATTGGCGGCAAGATTGAACTGCTCTCGGGCGAGCGCGAATCGCAACTTGCAGCTCTTGGCGTGATCTCCGGCTTTCATAAGCCGGATGGATTCGTCGGCGATCTTGGCGGCGGCTCTCTGGAGCTGGCGGATGTGCAGGGCTCCCGAATTGGCAAGCGCGTCTCGTTGCGGCTTGGCGGCCTTGCGTTGATGGATGTTTCCGACCGCTCGCCCAAGAAAGCGCAGAAGATCGTGCGTGAGGCGCTGAGCGAGGTGAAGGGACTTAAAGCCCTTCAAGGTCGAACGTTTTATGCGGTGGGTGGTACGTGGCGCTCGCTGGCGCGCCTGCACATGGTTCAGCGCAACTACCCGCTCAATGTCATGCACGGCTATGTTATTCCCGCCCGTGATGCCGCCGATTTCGCCTCGCTGGTCGAGCGCGTCAACACCGACGCGCTGGTGGCGATTGAGACCGTCTCTTCAGGCCGCCGGCCGCTGCTCGCCTATGGCGCCGTGGTGCTTGAGGAAATCATCCGCATGGCGCGCCCCAAGGAGATCGTCGTCTCGGCCCTGGGTTTGCGCGAAGGCTTGTTGTACGACCGTTTGAGCGAGGCGGACAAAAAGAGCGATCCGCTGATCGTGGCCGCGCGCGATCTCAACGTGCTGCGCTCGCGTGCGCCCGGCCACGGAGAAGACCTGTGCCTGTGGACGGACGCGTTCATGAAATCGACGCATCTCGAAGAGACCGTCGACGACAAACGCCTGCGCCACGCGGCGTGCCTGCTGTCGGACATCGGCTGGCGCGCTCATCCCGATTATCGCGGTGAGCAATCCCTGAACATCATCGCCAACGCCGCTTTCGTGTCGATTGACCATGCGGGCCGGGCGTTTCTCGCATTGTCGGCCAGCTATCGCCACATGAGCGCCGATCACAACGTTTCGCCGCATTTGCGAACGCTTGCGACTGCACGCATGCTGGACCGCGCGCACATATTGGGCGCCGCCACCCGCGTCGCCTACGCGATTACGGCGGCGATGCCCAACGTCTTGCCGCGCACGCCGTTGCGTTGCTCCAAAGGCAAGCTGATCTTGAAAGTGGCGAAGGATTTTGCGCCCCTGGCTAACGACAGGCTCGCCAGCCGCCTGAAGACGCTTGCGCGTCTGATCGGACGCGAGCCGGAGATCAAGATCGTTTAAGGGCTGCGCGCCATGACGCGCGCTTGTGCCTTGAGCGATAACGCCGTCAGGCGAATTGCGCTTCGGACGTAGCGCCGTTCACGCTCGGCGCGTCCGAGCTTCCGCTGGTTGTGGGCGCGTCCTGCCATTCCAGCGTAATCACGCGGCCGCGCTCGACGGTGAGCGCCAGCTTGCCGCGCTTCAATTCCAGCGCTTTGACGCCGAAAATGTCGCGCCGCCAGCCGCGCATGGCGGCCACGTCTGCAGAATCGTCAGAGGCGATCGCCTCCAGATCGTCGACGGTTGCGATCATTTTGGCGGCCACGCCATGGCGTTCGCTGACCTGTCGCAGCAGCACTTTCAGCAATTCCACCGTGGCGCCGGTGTTGGCGCCCGAACGCTTGTCGCGCTCGATCTTGGGCAGTGTTTTGGGATCACGGACGAGACCGTGCTCAATGGCGGCCAGAATGTCGGCGCCAGTACGCGAACGCTCCATCCCGCGCGGGAATGAGCGCAAATTGGCCAAAGCGTCGGGCGTGCGCGGTGCGGCGAGCGCCACCTCCACCATCACGTCGTCCTTAAGAATGCGCGAGCGTGGCACGTCGCGCGATTGCGCCTCGCGTTCCCGCCAGGCGGCGATTTCCATCAGCACTGCAAGATCGCGCGGCTTGCGCGCGCGATGGCGGTGGCGCTCCCAGGCTTTGTCGGGATGCTGTTCGTAGGTTGAAGGCGCGATCAGCGATTGCATCTCGTCGCCGAGCCAATCAATGCGGCCGCTCTCCTGAAGCTTGGCGAGCAGCGAGCGGTAGACATCGCGCAAATGGGTGACGTCGGCCAGCGCATAGGTAATCTGGTCTTGCGATAATGGACGACGCGACCAGTCTGTGAAGCGCGACGACTTGTCGATGGTGACGCGGCAGAGCGATTGCGCCAGCTCGCCGTAAGACACCTGGTCGCCGAAGCCGCAAACCATGGCGGCGACCTGCGTGTCGAACATTGGTGCGGGGATCATCTTGGCGAGGTGCCACATGATTTCCACGTCCTGACGTGCGGCGTGGAATACCTTGACCACGGACGTGTTGGCCATCAGCTCAAAGAAGGGAGCAAGGTCAAGCTCTTCCGCCAGCGCATCGACCGCAATGGCCTCCTCGTCGGAAGCGATTTGAATAACGCAAACTTTCGGCCAGAACGTCGTTTCGCGAAGAAACTCCGTGTCCACCGTCACGAATGCATGTTTTGCGAACCGTGCGCAGGCCTGCGCCAATTCATCCGTCGAAGAGATCAGGCTCATTTTTCTTCGATAATACCGAATCGCGCGGCACGCACGCTTAAACTTCGACCCCTCAGAGAAAAGCGTCACGCTTGTGGCGTCCGATCCTCAACGGCTATGCTGCGGGAGGGTAGAAACAGGAGCTTAAGCAATGACAGGTCCACCTATTTTGGCGGGCGCTCAATCGTCGCGCGTCGAAGCCGCGGCGCCACCCTCTCTGGCCAACGCTTCCACGACCAGTCGCGTACTTGAGCGTTACCTGAATATCGCTGATCTGCGACACGCTTCCCGCAAGCGGCTTCCGCGAGGGGTGTTTGAATTCTTTGATCGCGGTTCTGAAGACGAGCTTTCGCTCGCTGGCAATCGCGAGGCGTTCGCGCGCATCAAGCTGCGTAACAAGGTGCTGGTGGACGTCTCGCAACGCACGACCGCCGCCAGCCTGTTCGGCAAGCCGCTTTCCATGCCGCTGGCGATTGCGCCAACCGGCGTCGCCGGCGTGTGCTGGCATGAAGGCGAAATGGAACTGGCCCGCGCCGCAGCCATCGCCGGAATACCCTTTACGCTGGCTACGCCATCCGTCACCTCGATTGAAAAGATCGCTGCGGTGGAAGGGGTTCGCAAATGGTTCCAGCTCTACATGTGGCGCGACCGCGAATTGTCCTACAAGCTGGTGCAGCGCGCCGCGGACGCCGGTTTCGAGGCGCTGATCCTGACGGTCGATACGCCCGTGCCGCCTATCCGTGAATACAATCGCCGCAATGCGTTCAGCGTGCCTTATGTGCCTTCGCTGCGTTCCTTGTTTGATATGTCATTGCATCCGCGCTGGCTGGCGGGGGTGATCCTGCCCTATTTGCTTGCTGGCGGCATGCCCAAGCTCGCCCATTATCCGCCCGGCGCCCACAGCCGCATGGCCGCGCCAGCAGGCAGACAAAACGCCGTGCCTAATCTGCGCGGCGACGATCTGACCTGGGACGACGTGAAGCGCCTGCGTGACGTCTGGAAAGGCCCGCTGCTCATCAAGGGCGTTCATCTGCCAGAGGACGCCGCGCGCGCCGTCGTCGAGGGCCTCGACGGCATCGTGATCTCCAACCACGGCGGCCGCAACCTCGACAGCGCGGTGGCCCCGATTCAGGTGCTGCCCGAGATCGCGGCTGAAGTGGCGGGGAAAACGAAGATCATTCTGGATTCCGGCATCCGACGCGGCGGCGACATCGTGAAGGCGCTGGCTCTGGGGGCCGATCTTGTGCTGTCCGGACGCCCCGCGCTCTACGGTCTGTCGCTGGCCGGACAGGCTGGCGCGCTGCATGCGTTGTCACTGTTGCGCAAGGAAATGGAGACGACAATGGGGTTCACCGGCTGCGCCAGCGTAGCCGATATTGGGCCCAGGGCGGTTTGGCTGGGGTAGGGGCTTTCGGGCTGCGTCTGTTTGCATGACTGTCCCGCACCTCTCCACGTCATGGCCGGGTCAAGCGCGGCCATGTCGGCCTTTGGGTTTGCGTTTATCTTGCCGGCAAGGATCGTTGCAGCGGCAATGCAAGCGGCTTCATCCGCCCCCTCCATTGTCATCTACCTTCGCTTGGGGTAGCCAAAGAGCAACAAGCAATTCCGGGGAGGACACCAGTTTGGCCGTCAACACAATCGAATCCGGCACCATCGCAGACGCCTATATCGAACTGCTGGTTGATCGTGGCATCGAGTTTCTTTTCGCCAATGCGGGCACCGATTTTGCCCCGCTGATCGAGGCTCTTGCCAAGTTCGAGGCGCAGGGGCGCCAGGTGCCCAAGCCCATCGTCGTGCCGCACGAGAACGTCGCGGTGCATATGGCGCTGGGACATTATTTGCTGAGCGGCCGCCCGCAGCTGGTCATGGTGCACGTTAACGTCGGCACGGCCAATTCCATGTGCGGTCTCATCAACGCATGGCGCGGCAATCTGCCGGTGATATTCACCTCCGGACGCACGCCCTATAGCGAAGAAGGCCATGTGCCCGGCGGGCGCTCGGGCGAAATTCACTGGCCGCAGGAAATGCGCGATCAGGGCGCCATGGTGCGCGAAATTGTGAAGTGGGATTACGAAGTTCGCAATTCCCAGACGCTTGAGGCCGCGGTTGATCGCGCGATCAATCTGGCGATGACCGAGCCCAAGGGGCCGGTTTATCTTTCCTTGCCGCGCGAAGTGCTGGCCGAGCCGATCGTCAATTTCAGCTATGCCTCGCCCTCGCGCCATTCTGCGGCGACCGCGCCGTTCCCGGATCTGGACGCGATTGAGCGCGCCGCCGATATGATCGCAAAGGCTGAGAACCCGTTGATTATCACCGCCAGCTGCGGGCGTGATCGCGACGAGCCTGCGCGTCTTGCAGCGCTGGCGGAGCTGTTCGCCATTCCCGTCACGCAGCGCAAGCCGCGATATGTGGCGCTGGACAGCGATCACCCGATGCATCTGGGCTACGAGCCCGATCCCTTTCTTGGCGACGCAGACGTGATCCTGGTGCTTGAAGCGGACGTGCCGTGGATACCCAACAAGAAAGCGCCGCGCGCTGACGCCAAGATTATCCATTTTGGTATCGATCCGCTGTTCACCGCCTATCCGCTGCGCGGCTTCCCGTCCGATCTGGCGATCACTGGCGCTCTGGCGCCAGCTATGGCGGCGCTGACGCACGCGCTTGAAACGCGCCTTGCGGGTGCGCGCGACAAGGTGGAAACACGCCGCAAGCGCATTGCCGAACGTCGCGTGACGCAACGCGAACGCTGGGCTGCAAACCTTGAGAAGGCGCGGCACGAGACGCCGATCAACCCCGCCTGGGTGACGCATTGCCTCAACGAGCTGAAGGGCGAGGACGACATCGTCATCAAGGAAGGTCCGATCACATATGAACATCTGAAGCTGAAGAAGCCTGGCACGATGTTCTTCACCGGCGCCGGCGGCGCGCTTGGCTGGGGCCTTGGCACGGCGCTTGGCATGAAGGCGGCGGCTCCAGACAAGCGCGTGATTTGCTGCGTTGGCGATGGCGCATATATGTTCGGCAATCCGCTGCCGGCGCATTATGTGTCAAAGGCTGAAGGCTGGCCGATTCTGACGCTGGTGTTCAACAACGCCATGTGGGGCGCGGTTAAACGCAACACCCATGAGGTTTATCCCACCGGTTACGCATCAAAGAGCAATCGCGAACCGCTGACCTATTTCACCGAGCATCTGGCCTTCGACAAGGCGGTGGAAACCGCTGGCGGATATGGCGAGACGGTGAGCGATCCCGCGCAAGTGCCGCACGCTCTGGAACGCGCAATGAAAGTGATCGACGTCGAGAAGCGTCAGGCGCTGCTGAACATTGTGTGCAAGGGGCCGTAGGGCTTTCTGCATTCGCGATATTTGCCGATTTAAACTCAACGACCCAAACACTTCATGGCCGGGCCTGTCCCGGCCATGACCATATTGGGGTTTGCATTTGTTTCATCTGCAACGTGAATTGCAGCAGCATTGCCCGCCGCCTTATTCATCAACGTCCCAAACACTTCATGGCCACGCTCGTGACAGCCATCAACGTCGAGCGGCGCCGCGCCTCAGCGGCCACGGCTGCGCCGGGCCCCCAAATAGTCCCAATTCGCCAGCACTGATGGATGATCAACTTTGGGAGATTTGCCCGCCGTTAAGGCGGCGTCAACCATGACCTGTTGAATTGTGGTTCTGTAAGTGAGGGGTCGCGTTGGGATATCTGCATCCGCCGCCGTCGCCGGCGCCTGTCGTCGTGCAAAAAGACGTGGGCGGCCTTGTGTCTGACTACAAGGCCGTGACTGAAATGTATCGCCGTGAGAACCGCGAGGTGAGGCTGCACGAGTGCCGCTCCGCCTGCACGCTCGCTCTCAGTCTTCCCAACGTCTGTGTCTACCCCTCAAGCGTGCTGAAGTTCCACTCCGCCTATCATCGCGACACCAAGCAGGTCGATCAGGGCGTTTCGTCGGATTTGTTCAACGCCTATCCGCTGGCGGTGCAGGCCAGGCTTGGCTACCTTACGCGCGAATACCGCGTATTGACGGGCCGGGAACTGATCAATCTTGGTGTGCGTGATTGTTCAACGCCGCAAAGCGAGACGATGATCGCGCGGGCGCGGGTGCAGCAGCCAACGCAGATCGCCCTGGCGCAGGGGCCGGTGTCCGGCCTTGTCGATGGCGTAAGATCGTTGTTTGGCGCAAATGCGCCCCGGCAGCCTGCAGCCGAAGCGCCGTCCCGCAGTTTCGCGCAGGCAAACGTAACGGCGTCGTTGCGGCAGAATGCTATTTCTAATATCGCGCCGCGTGAAGCCGTCGCGCCGATGCCGATTCCGCGTCCATCGAATATCGATAGCGCTCCGCAACAGGTCGTTCGTATCGCTTATGCCTCGACCTCCGGGCGGCCTGTCGCCAACGACGCTGAACCTTCTATGATCAGGTCGCGTCCGATGCTGATGGCGGGCGCCGCGCCGATCCTGCCGATTACGTTCACGCCCTATCGTTGATTATCGAAATTGAAGGCGGGCGCGTGTTGCAACCCACTCAAACTGGGCGATTGCTGCTACGCCCATGCAGCGGTGACAGCCTCGCCCGCTATCGTATAGCGCCGCATCAGGCGGCGTTGATCGCGCGGAAAATCCGTCCGCGCATGAGTGGAGCATAGATTGTCCCACATCAGCAGATCTCCAGGGCGCCACACATGCGTGTAGCGAATGGCGGGGCTCTCTGTGTAGGCCAGCAATTCTTCAAGCAGCGCTTCGCTTTCAGCTTCGTTCAATCCTTCAATCCGATGCGACATCAAGCGACTGACATAAATAGCGCGCTTGTTTGTCTCCGGGTGTTTCAGCACAATTGGCTGAAAACAATGCGGTACGCTCTCAAGCGAACGCGCCGACAAATTGATGCGCTGGTCCTGAATCTCGTCAAACGCCTGCAAGACAATCAAACCCTCAATCCGCTCTTTGAGCCGGGAGGGCATGTTTGCATAAGCTGCATACATGTTGGCGAACATAGTGTCTCCGCCGATGCTCGGCACTTCCATCGCATATAAGAAACTGGCGCGATTGGGCTTCAAGGCGTAGCTCATGTCGTGATGGAACCACATCTCGCCATCCGGCAACACGCCGATGGGCTTTCCATCCTGCCGGATGTTGGACACGAGCATCGCGTCTGCGTTGTAGTCCGGGCCATCAAGCGTATGTTTGTAATTACTGGGCTCGACACGAGCCTTGCGTCCGCCAAGTTCGCCAAAAGAGCGCACAAATTCGCGCTGTTGAGTGGCGTCCAGTTCCTGATTGCGGAACAGAAGAACGCAATAGTCCAGCCATGCCTGACGAATGATGGCAACTTCCGCAGCCTCAAGACTCTTGGAAATATCGACGCCACGAATTTCGGCTCCGATAGCGCCTGAAAGCGGGTGAATGCTGATGGACATGACTTCTCCCCGCGTGACTTTTTCATTATGAATGAGAGTATAACCGCCGCTGCAAAAGCGGCAAGGGTGCGCAAGCCCGGCTGGACAGGGTGCGCAGCCGTGCAGGAGAGGACGTTGCATGCAGTTCGGCATATTCGACCACATGGACAACGACCACCTGCCGCTCAACGCTTTCTATGAAGAACGCCTTCAGTTGATGGAGATGTATGATCGCCATGGCTTTCACGCCTGGCATGTGGCCGAGCATCACGCCACTACGCTGGGCATGGCGCCGTCACCCAATGTCATGCTGGCTGCTGCTGCGCAACGCACCAAACGCCTGCGTTTTGGTCCGATGGTTTATGCCCTGCCGCTTTATCATCCTATGCGGCTGGCTGAAGAGATAGCCATGCTCGACCAGATGTCGAACGGGCGGCTGGAAATCGGGTTCGGGCGCGGCTCCTCGCCAGTCGAGATCTCCTATTTTGGCGTTGACCCTGCAGGAACCGAATCTGTCTATCGGCAAAGCCTGCCGCGCATTCTCGAAGCACTGGAAACCGGCGTGATGAAGGTTCCCGAGCACGAGGCGCCCTACAATGAATTCACGTTGAAAGTAATGCCGTTGCAGAAGCCTTATCCGCCGATCTGGTATGGCGTGCATACGAGCGACAGCGCCGAGCGCGCGGCGCAACGCGGCTGGAACACAATAAATCTCGACATGGCCGACGAGGCCGGCGAGTGCAACGATGTCTTCAAGCGTGTGTGGCGCGATGTTCATGACGATGCGCCGCTTCCGTTTATGGGCCTTGGGCGTTTTGTCGTTGTGGCGGAGAGCGATGAGAAGGCGCTTGCGATTGCGCGCCGCGCTTATCCCCATTGGCATCAGGGTTTCACGCATCTGTTCCGAAGCCTTGGACGGATGAACCGGCATCCGCGCCCCGACAATTGGGACATGCTGCATGCACAGGGCAAGGGAATCGCAGGCTCTCCGCGCACCGTCGCGCGCTTCCTGGGTGAGCAGATGGCCCGCAGCAAGTGTAATTATTGCGTCGCGCAGATCGCGTTCGGCGATCAAAGCATCAATGAATTGCGCGATTCAATCAACCTCTTCGCCAGCGACGTGATGCCGGCCATGCGCGCGATGGAAGATGCGCGCATGGTGGCGTGAACATTTCGTATAACCGGCGCGGGGTTGAGTTTTATCAATCGCGCGCGTTCGCCATCGCCAGCAGGCGCGCAGCTACGCTCGGCGCTTCAAGCAACATGTCGGCGCGCTGTGCGTGCCGGCGGCGCCAGTTGGGATGTTGATCCACTGTGCCTGGCAGGTTTGGTTGGTCGATTTCCGCCAGCACGTCTTCAAGCGGCGCAAGCGCAAGCGCGCATTGCGTGCGTGCAATAAAAGCTGTGGCGGCATCCGCCGCCCGCTCTCCATCGTGGCTTTCAATAGGCGCCCCGTGGCAAGCGCCCGATCCTTTAAACGCCTCACCCATCATATGACGATCATGCGCGCGCGCCCCGTCTTCGCTCGCGCGCGTCTGACCTGGACCAAATTGATGGAGCGCCTCACGCAATTCAAGATCGCGCCCGCGCCACCAACCGGCGATTGTCGGCGTGTCATGGGTCGACGACATGGCGACGGCGCTGCGTCCATACCATTGCGCCTCGCGGAAGCGTTCATGATCGCGCTCGAATTGCAGCACGCGCATGCCATAAATTCCCGCGCTCTCAAGCCGTTCACGAAAGCCCTGCGGCACAGTGCCAAGATCTTCGCCAATCACGATGGCGCGATGACGATGCGATTCAAGCATTACCAATCGTAACATATCCTCGAACGGATAGGTGACGTAAGCGCCGTGCGACGCATCCTCGCCCAGAGGGCTCAGCCACAAGCGCGCCAGCCCCATAGCGTGATCTATGCGAACTCCCCCTGCATGAGCCATCATCCCGCGCAGCGTTGCGATGAAAGCAGCAAAACCTGAATCGATAAGGCCGCGTGGCGAGAACGCCGTCAGACCCCAGCTCTGGCCCTGCGGCGCAAGTGGATCCGGCGGCGCCCCAACGCTCAAGCCATCAAGCAGATCGCTTGGTCGACTCCACGCATGGCTGCCGCCAGAATTGACGCCGACAGCAAGGTCGCTGATGAGCCCGATGCGCATGCCGCTGTCTTTCGTGCACTTTTGTGCGGCCGCTTGCGAGCGTGAGGCCAGCCATTGCAGAAAGATGTTGAAATCAATTTCAAGCTTATGATCGCGCGCAAACGCCTCGACCTCTGTGCTGCGGGGATCTCGATGGGGCGTGTCCCACGTGCGCCAATCCCAGCGCATAAAATCACCGCCATAATAATGACCATGCAAGGATTCAAACCGCGCATGGTCAATCAGCGCTTGCCCGCAGGAATCGCGAAAGACCTGAAAGTTAGCGGCAAGCGGGTTGTTTGCATCGCCTCTGAAGTTCTCAAACAAGGCTGCGTGCAGCTTGCGTCGCGTCGCGTTCGCCGCCGCCCAATCGACCAGATCCAACCCCTCAAGCCTCGCCATGTCATGGCCGATGTCGGCGATATTTGCAGCGGCCGCAATTTGCGTCTGGTGGAACGTGGCCGCAGGATCAATGTGCGCTGTGTTCAGAAACAGGCGCGTCGAGGGCGAATAGGGCGAGTAATGATTGGGATCAGAAGCGAATAGAGCATGCGTAGGGCTAAGCGCCAGGGCAGCTGCGCCGTGACGCGCTGCGGATGCCGCCAGCGCAGAAACGCCTGCAAATCCGCCCGATCCGCCATCTCCCGCCATTCGCAACGCATGAATTTGCGCCGTCAATCCCCACATACGGGCGTCGGGCGCAATATCGTCAATCGTAAAACAACGCCTGGGGGCAACGGCAACCAGCGTTTCTTGCTGGTCAATTTGAAGACGATGATAGCCCGTCTTATCGATGATTGCGCCCTGAACATAGCCGTCTGCGTACTCGTCAAGAGGCATATCAAGGACAGCGCCATCTTCCATCACGAGGCGCGCAATCCGCCCATGGATTCCGTCGGCGGGAATACGCAGCGCCTGGCCGGAAGTCATCACGATCAGAGGCGGGCGCGTGCGCGCAGCGTTAGAGCGTAAAGCGAGAGCGCGGCTTTCTGCAAGATCGCTCTCATTGGCGCAAGGATAGCCGGAGGCGCCAAGTATCCGCACCAGATCATCATGGGCCACAGCACGTTCTTCGCCCCAATGTGTATTCCAATACGGCGCCACGCCGCACAGGCGCGCAAGTTCGCGCAGATGGTGATCGTTCATAATGCGCCGTCCCGAGTAAATTGGTCTGTAAAATGTTTACTAGGCAATGATTGCGACCACGGAATGGCGCGCGTCATGATCCTGCGTGCTGCCTGCGATAAGCGTCGGCGTAGCGTTTTGCTGATGAATCCCAGCCATAACTTTGCGACATAGCGGCGCGCCGCATCGACCAGATACGGCGGCTGGAATCAAACGCGAGGAACGCACGGCTTATAGCCTTGTTTAACCCATCAGTCGTGGCGGACCCAAACAGGAACCCTGTTTCGCCATCGCTGATGGTGTCGGCGAGGCCGCCTGTATTGTGCGCAATCGGCAGCGAGCCGGATTTTTGTGCATACATCTGGCTTAATCCGCAGGGCTCGAAACGCTGTGGCATCAGCAGGAAATCGCTTGCTGCAAACATCGCGCGCGCTTCTTCCGCGTCAAACCCGATACGCGCCCCAACGGAGCCGCGATGGCGCTCGGCAAGATCGCGAATGCCCTGTTCAAGCCTTGGTTCGCCGCGGCCCGTGACGACCAATTGACCGCCGTTGGCGACGATTGTCTCGGCTGCTTCAATAGCAAGATCGACGCCTTTTTGGTGGACCAGCCGCGAGATGATAGCAAACAATGGACCGCGCGAGAGGCCGAGGCCGAACATGCGTCGCACATGTTTGGCATGAAGCCCTTTCCATTCCGCGGGCGCAAATCTTCGTGCACGCATGCCCGGTGAAAGCAAATCCCATGTGTCGTCGATACCGTTCAGGATGCCGCTCAAGCGCCCCTGTTGCGTGCGCTCCTGCAATAATCCATGCAATCCGCAGCCGAACTCCGGCGTTGCAATTTCTTCAGCGTAGGTGGAGCTCACGGTGGTGAGATGCGACGCATAGAAAAGCCCGGCTTTAAGAAACGACAGTTTCCCAAAGAGCTCGACGCCGTGCATGTCAAATGCCGCGTGCGGGATACCAAGCGCCTCAAGCCTGCGCGGATCAAAACAACCCTGATAGGCAAGGTTATGGATGGTCAGGAGGGAAGGAGTCTCAAGTCCTCGCCATGCAAGATAGCCGCTCGCAAGCGCGCTTGGCCAATCGTTAAGATGCAGATTATCCGGCGTCCAGCCGGGGTCGCCGATGCCGGCTGCGAATTCCGCAGCAGCGAGGCTCAGACGCGCAAAGCGCAAGTCATTGTCGGGCCAATCGACGCCAGTCCCGTCGCCATAGGGGGTGCCGGGGCGGTCATATAATTGCGGACACAGGATGACGTAGACGACCAATCCATCTTCTGTTTTGATGCGACCAATCGCGCATTCGGGTATCTCGGCGATAGCGGGCAAGCTCGCCACATGTTCAATGACCACATGCTTGTCGAGTACTTGACGATAGCCGGGTATGAGTACGCGCGCATCGCAATGGCTGCCAAGCGCGCGGGGCAGCGCGGCAGAAACTTCCCCAAGTCCGCCTGCCTGCACATAATCGGACATTTCGGAGGTTACGAATAAAACCTTTCGTGGCGCTGCTGCCTGGGCGGGAAGCGTTGCATAAGCAATTGGCCTGCCCCCTGAAAAGTGGTCCTCCCTGAAGTATGGCTTTTGAGCCTGATGGAGGACTATTAAATGGCCAGAAAGAAACACAAGGCGGAAGAAATTGTAGCCAAGCTTCGGCAAGTTGACGTTCTCACAGCACAGGGTCGGCCAGTGGCCGAGGCTGTGAGATCGATAGGTGTTACGGAAGTTACCTATTATCGTTGGCGGT
>CANJPM010000026.1 GCA_947476075.1 Beijerinckiaceae bacterium | reverse complement strand
TTATTGGGGCCGAAGTTGAAAGGTTATGCTTTAGTTACAACGTACACAGCCTTAAGCACAGACTGCGAGGCCTTGCCGTGTCAGCTACGGGTCAGAGACACGGAAACTTTTGTGTTTTGGGGGAAAAGCCGCCTGGATCGCGCTCGCGCAAGCCATTGAAGACGCGCCATATTCGATATGAGCTAGTGTGAAGCTCACGCGTCCTTTTGCAGAGAAACTGCAAGGTCGGGTAGGGTAACTATCTGAATTTAAAGATATTATGGACGGGCTCTTGTCCCGGGTCACCGTCGAGGCGTTTTTCACCGAGGTTGCCTGGCGATTTATTGGCCCTGAAAGCAGTCACCGGGAGCCTTCGCATTGCCAATGGTCGTTGCGGAATGAGCTCGTATAAAGAGCTTGATCGACACGGCTGCGGTGAGCCTGCTTGATATATCGCCTGCTTCTGTCGATGAATTTGAAGACTTTAGTGAATACGTCGGCCACGCTTGTGCAGGTTAAGGCGATGCCCCCGCTGTTCGCTTCAGACGAGTTCGATTTTGACAGGATCGATATGTACGCTGCAATCGACTTCAGCCGCTTTAACCAAAGGGGCGGTTCAAGATGTCGCCAATGCTTGTTTGAGCGGACCCATGAACCGCAACATCGCCCTAATTTTCGGATCTCTCGTATCGTTTCTGCACATCGACGTGGTCACAGCGCTGGGCCTTGCCACCAATTCCAATTTCTCGGACACTGTCCAAAAGCCCGGTCCATATTTGAGCTTGATCAAACTTGACCATGTCTTGCTGCTGGGAGCGACTATAGTCGTATGGATCGTCTATGTGATGATCGTTGCCGTTCTTACAACCATCATCGCGATCAAGGAAAACCTCAAACGAATGGTTGTCCAGGTGAACGCGTAGGCCAAGAGTGCGAAATCGTAAGCAAGTGGTTGTTCCTGTGTGCCGTGTGCGGACGGCGGCTGCGTCTTTGGTGCTGAAAGACTTTTAGAAGCCAACAAACGGCGCTTTGAATCATGCCATTCGTATGTTGATTAGCGCCTCGGCGCATGAGGGCCCCCTGGGCTTGGGAGTTTGCGTACGCTTGACAATGCTTCTGGTTGTCGGCAATCGAGTGGAAATGAGTGCGCGCACCTTCACGGTTCTTATCCCCGCTCGTCTGGCTTCCACACGGCTTCCGGACAAGCCTCTGCTCGATATTTGTGGGCTGCCGATGATCGTGCGCGTCGCTGAGCGGGCGGCTCTTTCGCAGGCGCATCGTGTCGCCGTGGTGACTGATCATCAGCTGATCGCGCAAGTGTGTGAACAGCATGGCTTTGATGTAGTTATGACGAGCCCGGATCACCCTTCTGGCAGCGACCGCCTGGCTGAGGCTTGCGAAATCCTGAGGCTGCGCGATGATGAGGTCGTCGTTAACGTGCAGGGAGACGAGCCGCTTGTCGACCCAGTCAATATCGATTCCGTCGCAAACTTATTGTGCGCGCGCGGCGATTGTTTGATGAGCACGCTTGCTGCGCCAATCGCCGATAGGGAAGAGTTCCTGAACCCTAACGCCGTTAAAGTGGTTCTGGGCGCGGATGGTTCTGCGCTTTATTTCAGTCGCGCCGCGATCCCGTTTTGGCGTGATGGTTTTGCGTCTGGTTCTGATGCTCTTATGGTGCCCGCGCCTCTGCGTCATATTGGGCTTTATGCCTATCGAGCAGGTTTTTTGCGTGCTTTTCCCGCTCTGCCGCAGGCTCCGCTTGAAATCCTTGAATCGCTGGAGCAATTGCGTGCACTTTGGCATGGGCATAAAATTGCAGTTCATATAGCGTCAAATTCACCTGGTCCCGGCGTGGATACGCACGAAGACCTGATGCGTGTGCGCGCGCTTTTCATCCGAAATTAGGATCGGTCTGGCTATGGATCTAATCCGCATCACAACGCAATATGTCGACATTGAGGATCGCATCGTTTTATTGGGGGAAAGCCTTGGCGGCCAGCGCGAGGAGTTCTTGCTCACGCAGCGTTTGCTTATTCGCATGCTTCCTGTACTGACGGTATGGCTTGTAAAGTCCGAGGGTATGACGGCGGCACAAGCACTTAATTCATTCAAGCAAGGTAGCGCGCTAACAAGCTTGAATAATAGCCCTCCTGTGCCGCACGATTTGAACGCGCAGCGTTCGTTGGTCCAATCTGTCGATATTTCCTATGGAGAGGACCAGACGAGGCTCAGGTTTCGTTCTAACGCGCAGGATGGATACGTCCTGACGCTTTCCAAGGATCAGCTGCGGCAATGGTTGGGCATCCTCTACAGCGCATTTGTACAGGCTGATTGGCCTTTGGCCTCGTGGCCCGATTGGATCAAGGGGGAGGCTTCGCCGATCCAGCGACATGTTTATTTACACTAGCTGACCCTTCTTTCTTAAGAGTTCGCTTACCATCTGTTCGTGCTATTATAACGCTGAGCTTGTTATTGTGGCATCTTGGAAAACAAAACTTGTTAGAGGTTTTCCAGCTTGTCCAAAAGCAATGCTCTCGTTGTCGTCAGCTTCCTCCTCAGTCCGCTTGTGAGCATTGGCAGCGGTGCAAACGCTGCTGAACTTGGCGGCTATCCCGTCAGCTATCCAGCAAATGCTTCAAACGGATATTCCGAGGCGCCTTCGACGTCGTCAGCGGGGGACTTTGCAGGACTGTATGCCGGCGCCGATATTGGCGTGGGTATCGGCTCCACCGGCAGCGTCAACACGTCTGGCTATGTCGGCGGCGCCCACGCGGGCTATAATTTTCAAGCGGGGCGTATTGTCGGCGGAGCCGAGATTGATACGTTCACCACGAGCCTGAGTTCGGGTAAGCTGAACTCGTCCGAGTTCGAGCAGAAATTCCTCTCGTCCATGCGCGTGCGCGCCGGATATGTGTTCGCCGATCTCGTGCTCTACGGGACGTTTGGCTACGCCTATTCCACCGCAGCATGGCGCGACGTGTCTGGCATTGATCGAGCCACCCTTAAGGGGCAGGTATACGGGATCGGCGCCGAATGGTCGCCGATCCGCAAACTGGGGCTGCGCGTCGAGGCGCTGCGTTACGACTTTGGCTCGCGCGCATACGTGACGCCACTGGAGAGCGCGACGCTCACGACGCAGACAAACCTGCTGCGCGCGGGCGTCCACTACCGCTTCTGATCGTTATTCGATCTTCAGCAAGGATTTGATCCGCTCGATCACGTCTGGGGGCGTGTTGGAAACGTCAACGATCATCTTCTGTAAATCTGCGCCGCTCATTGGATTCAGTTCTGCTTTGGCGCGCGCGAGTTCGCCCCTGAAAGCTTCATCTTTCATCGTTGCGTCGAAGGCTGCGCGAAGGGTCGCCAGGCGCTCGGCAGGTACGCCTGGCGTCGTCAGGAAGGAGCGCCCCACTTCGGCGCCGCTGAGATAGAAGCCCAATATCTTGCGGTCCTGTTCGCTGCGCGCCAGCTCCAGCGCGGACGGGGTGTCAGGCAATTCCGCCAAACGCTTGGTGTTGAATTGCACGAGGATATTGACGTCGCCCGCGCGCAGCCAATCCTGCTTGGACGCCTTCAGTGTATCCCACGAGGTGAAGGCGGAATCGACCTCGCCTTTCTCCATCGCCAACAGCGCGTTGGCGGAGGCCGGATAGCCTCCGATGATCTTGAACTTTGTGTTCATCAATCCGTTCAGCAGACGCGGGTAGCCTTCCGACGGCGAGCCGGGGCCGGTACTGGCGATCGGCGTCTCGTTGGTGAAGGAATCCGCGAACGTCTTCGTCTTCGACGTGCGCCACGTCAGCATCAATTCAGTGGCGTTCGTGGCGCGGCCAATCCAGTTGAACTCAGCCGATTTAAAAAGGATGCCGGGCGTCTTCAGCGCCTCTTCAATGGCGACCGCTTGCGAGATCATGCCCAGCGCAGTGCCGTCTTTTGCAGCCACGGAATATATGTGATTGGCGGCGCGGAAGCTGCCGGCGCCCGCCATGGTGTTGGCCACAATCGTCGGCTTGCCGGGAATGTAGTTTCCCATGTGTCGCGCCAGCGTGCGCGCATAAAGATCGTAGCTGCCACCTGCGGCAAAGCCTATGTAGAGATTGACGGTCTTGCCTGCGTAAAATGAATCCGACTGCGCCTTCGCCGGTGCGCCCGTCATGACGCTGGCGCATAAAAGCCCAAGCGCCAGAGTGGTTTTTTCTATTTTCATAATTAGCCTCCCGATATATTTAGTGCGCATTCTCCAGGCGCGCTTTGGAAGCGATCACGCCCTGTCAGGCAAGCGCAGGACCGGCGCCTCCAGCGCCTGCGCCGCAGATTCTTCCAGAGGCAGTGACGGCTCCCAATTCTTGCCGACGTAGCGTGCGCCATTGACGTTGTCGGCCAAGGGCGAAGCCAACCACAGCAGCACATCGTTCATGATTTCCACGGGAAGCAATTTGCGTCCCTCGCCAGCACTCGCCGCCCGCATGGCCGGGCTCACAAATTCGGTATCGACGGCGCCGCCGGGGATCAGAGAGTTGCAAGTTACGCCTGTGCCGGAGAGGTCTTTTGACCATATCAGCGTTTCGGCCTCAATCGCGGCTTTGCTGACGCCATAGGGTGAATTGGCGCCGCGCTGCATGGTTGCAAGACTGGTGGTGACATTGACGATACGACCCCAGCCGCGTGCAATCATGATCGGCGCTGCGTAATGAGCGATGAAATAAGCGCCGCAAACGTTGGTCTCTATAACTTCAGCCCATGCGTCCGGATCGCTCTCCCAAAAGCGCCGGCCGGAATTGCCCGCTGCGCGTTCCATGAAGGCAGGGCCTTTGCCCGCATTGTTGACGACAATGTCGAGGCCGCCAAAGCGGTCGATTGTCGATTGCACGACGCGCGCGCAATCTTGTCGGATGGAGATGTTGCAGAGCAATGCTTGGACGTGGGCGCCAGGATGCGCTTCTTGCGCAGCTTGTGCGGCGTCTGCAACTTTGGGGCTGATATCGGCGAAAACGACGTTGGCGCCGGCTGCAAGCAGGCTATGCGCCATGGATTGTCCCAGTCCGGCTGCGGCGCCCGTCACCAGCGCAGTTTTGCCGTCAAGGCGGATGTGGTCGATTGCCGCGCGCGCCGTTTTCAAAGTCGCTTCCTCCGTTTTTGCTTTGGAGCGATGTTAGTCGATCAGGCGCGCTGCGCAAGCTGGATTGGCGCTAGCGAGCGAGCGGGCGCAACGCCTGTGCAAGAGCGACAAAGCCAGCCACCTCGATCTCTTCGGCGCGCGCGGTCTCCGGCAAGCCTGCGGCCTGCAGCAGCGGCAGCGGATCGCAGCCAAGGCTCTTCAGTGATTGCCGCAGCATCTTGCGCCGCTGGCCGAAGGCGGCGTGCGTCACGCGCGTCAGTACGGCCATATCGCAGGGCAGGGGGGCCGCACGGGGGATGATTTCGATAATCGAGGACGTGACTTTCGGCGGCGGGGTAAAGGCGGCCGCCGGAACGTCGAACAGGATGCGCGCTTGCGTGCGCCACCCGCACAAGACGCCAAGGCGCCCGTAATCGGCGCGCTCGCGCGGGGTGGCTACAATGCGCTCGGCGACTTCGCGCTGGAACATCAGCACCAATCGCTCCCAAAACGGCGGCCAGTGCGGATTTTCGATCCATTTGGTGAGCAGCGGCGTCGCGATATTGTAGGGCAGGTTTGCGATGATACGCAGCGGGCCGCCGTCGCCATGAAGGCGCGCGAGGGCTGCGTAATCGACTTCAAGCGCATCGCCTGCTTCCACATGCAGGCGGCCGGGACAGACGGCGGATATCTCGGCGAGCGCAGCAAGGCAGCGTTCGTCGCGCTCGATGGCGATGACCTTGCGGGCGCCTTCGCTCAAGAGTGCGCGCGTCAGGCCGCCCGGGCCGGGACCAACTTCAATCACGGTCACGCCCTTCAATTGCCCGCCGCTGCGCGCAATCTTTCCCGTCAGGTTTAGATCGAAAAGGAAGTTCTGCCCCAGTGCTTTCTTTGGCGCCAGATCATGACGCGCAACGACGTCGCGCAGCGGCGGCAAGTTATCAAGCCCGGAATTATCAAGCGCAAATTCAGCAAAAGCGGTCACAAGCGCGCGCCCGAATTCGCGCTCGCCAGATGCGCAGCCAGTTTAAGCGCGGCGATCAGGCTTGCGGGGTCGGCCGCGCCGGTTCCCGCAATGTCATAGGCGGTGCCGTGATCGGGCGAGGTGCGGATGAAAGGGAGGCCCAAAGTCACGTTGACGGCGCTGTCGAACGCGATTGTCTTGATCGGGATCAGCGCCTGGTCGTGATACATGCAAATAGCAGCGTCATAACCTTTGCGCGCGCTCGCGTGGAACATGGTGTCGGGCGGCAGAGGTCCGCGCGCCGCAAATCCTTCCGCGATCAGGCGGGCGACAGCGGGCGCCACGATCTCTATGTCTTCACGCCCCATGGCTCCGTTTTCGCCCGCGTGGGGATTGAGCCCGGCGAAGGCGATCCGCGGCGTTGCGATACCAAAGCGAGCTCCGAGATCGCGCGCGACGATGCGCCCGGTCTCAACAAGAAGATCTACGCTGAGATTCTCGATAGCCTGTCTCAGAGAGACGTGGATGGTGGCAGGCACGACCGCCAGCTCAGGCGACCAAAGCATCATCACTGACCTGACATGCACGCCGTAAAAGCGTTGCGTCAAATCGGCTAGGAATTCGGTGTGGCCGGGATGGGCGAAGCCTGCCTTGTAAAGACTGTCCTTCGAAATCGGGTTGGTGACGAGGGCGTGCGCCTTGCCGGCATGCACGAGCTCCACGCCGCGCTCAATCGCTTCTATGGTCAGCAGGGCGTCGGAGGCGCTGGGCACGGCAGGGCGACCCTCTACGGGGGCCGACAGCGGCGCGACGGGAAGGGCGCTCGCGAAGATTTCAGCAGCCGCCTCTGGCGTTGTTGCTGCTATGGGAACAGGCAGTCCAAGACGTTGCGCCAAGGCGCGGGCATGTTCTGGATCGCCAAGCAGAAAGAAGGGACGATCGCCTGGCTCGCGCCGTGACCACGCCATCAGCGCAATCTCGGGACCAATCCCGGATGGGTCGCCTTGCGAAAGCGCGATAGGGAGCTTCGAGGCGACGCTCGTCACCGCCGCACGACCACGGCGCGTTTGCGCACCGGCTCATACATCTTCTCTTCTTCGACTTTTAGTTTCTTGGCCAGAAGCGTCTGACGGATTTCCTGCGCGGCCTGGCCGTCGCTGCTTTCGGCTCCTTTGCCGCAAACTGCGATCATCTCGATGCCCGTAGCCCCGCGCTGGGGCGGCGTAAGGCGCCCGACAGGGGTGCGCTGAAGCACATCTGCGAGTTCCGGGGCGAGGGTTGAGGCGCTGCGCGAAAACTGCGCCTTCACGGCCACGTCCTTGAGAGCGCGGGCCAATTGCATTCCGCTTTGGCAATCGTTGAAACGCGACCGCAGGTTCTCGGCTTCACGAGCGCGTTGTTCGGCGGCGCCGGGGCCGGCGGAGCCTGGCACGACGAGGATGATTTGAGTCAGGCGATATTCGGCGGCATCACCCTTGCCGCGCCGCTTTTCGAGCTCCTGACGGACCTCCGTCTCGCTTACGCCCACACCCTTGTTAATGGCCCCCACGAGACCACGCCAGCCGACTTGCGCGCGCCCGTGCTCCTGCCAATGGCCGGCGCTGATTCCCGCCGCTTGCAGCGAACCGCCCAGCGCGCCTGCGGGGATCTTACGCTCGGCGGCTATCCGGCCCAGCTCGGCTGCAGCGTCCTGCTCCGTGGGTCGCAGGCCATATTTGTTGATCTCGCCCAGCTTAAGACGGTCTTCCACGATGCTTTCAAGCGCGGCTTCGCGCGTGGCGTTGGCGCGCAGCACACGCAGAAGCTTCATCCGCTGCTCGAGATCGTAGGTGGTGACAGGGCTGTCGTTGACGGTCGCTACGAGCGCCTGGGCGCGCGCCTGTGAAGAGGGCAGGGCCAACACGGCCGCCAGCACCATAGCTGCGCCCGAAAAGCCCGTCAGCATGGCGTTTCGGGGCGACGCTTTCATGCGCCCAACAAAGTCACTCATAACCTGCTTCCTTTTAGGCGAACGTCCATTTCAGGAAATTTGGAATATCAGACTCTGCCTCAACGAGGCGTTACGGCGGCTTCCGAGAAGCCGGTCTTGATCCGCGCATCTCCGAGCGTACGCAAGTTCAACTGGAACACCAGCGTCTGGTTGCGAGTCTGCGTTCCAGCTCCATTATCATTCAGAACGGAGGAATACGCCACCGAAAGCGTCGTGCATTCGTCGCTGTAGCCGCCGCCGATTCCAATTCCCGCCACCGACAGAAGCGGCGCATTGCTGGTGCTGCTGTTCGACTTGCCAGACGACAGGTTCGAAATCACGTTGCCGTTGATGAACCAGTTCTTGTCCAATTGAAGACGCGATGAGAGCGCGACGCCCTGGCGCAGCTTGTCGAACCCGATCGATGGTTGAGCCTCATAGCGCGCGAAGTTCACGCTGGTCTGGAGGGAGCCCCAATTGGCGGTCGCAACCAGATCAAGGCGGCGCAAATTATAGGTCGTGACGTCCAGTCGGCTCTTGGCGATGAAGCTGAACATCGAATTAGGCGAGAATTGCGCGCGGGTCACAAAGTCCGACAGGCGCGAGTCGAGGCCCGAGCTCAGGCCCACATTTGCCGCGTCGGGGCTCGCGTATGAATTCTCTCCGGCGAGGTGGTAGGATTGACCGGCCATCAAGCTGCCATAGGCGCCGTTATCCAGAACAGCGCTGTATTGCAGGCCGTAATTGGCGCGGGCGCCGCCCTCAAAGCGATCATAGCCGGAATATTTTGACCATGCGAACAGATTGGAAACGTCGAACACGAGGCTCTGGGCGTCTTCGTTGATCAGGGTCGGCTGGCGCATCGTGTTGGGGCGCGCCACCAGCTGCATGATCGGCTCAAGAATATGCTGCGCGCCAGCGGTGCGCGCGATCAGCGGGTAGCGGTATTCAACGCCAAAACCTGGCGTGACCTGACCGCGGAACGTCTGGTCGGAATCGCCGAAGAACGCGGTCTGGTAGGAATTGCTCAGAGTCGAGGAGCAAAGGTTTGTATCCACGCAGCCCGCGGCGGTCCAGGTGATGGATTTGGTGCGATTAAGGCTCAGCCATGTACCGTTCATGTGCGCAAAAGTGAATGGCGTCCATTTCTGGCCAATGGGATCGATAAACTCGCGTTTCCACGACACGCTGACAGTGGCGCGGGCGTAATCGCCGCCGATGCCGCGCACGAGGCAATTGTCCCGATTGTAGGTCTTGCAGACGTCATAGAGCCCGTAGGCCTTGTCGAGCTGGCGCCCACCAATGGCCTCAAACGACACCAGCTCACGGTTTATGTGCGTGAAATTGAAGTCGATCTCCATCCGTCCGCCGACGCCGGTCGTTGCCGGGTTGAGCGGGATCACCTTGTTGTAATCGATGACCGGCGATACGAGGGGCTGCTGATCCTGTATGTCTGACGACGAGAGGCCCTGGAAGCGATAGCCGCGCAAATCGAAATAGCTGCCGTCGCCCTTGCCGGTCAGGTAAACAGTCGAGGTGGCTTCCTTCAGGAAGTAAGTCGTGATCGCGTCGGTCCGCAGTTTATATTGTTGAAGGAACCAGCGATCACTGAGCACCGAAATGTTCCAGCCGGTTGTCCATTGTTCATTGATGGCAAACTTGCCGCGCGTATCCAGCGAGCCGCGGAAGGAGCGGTCGCCAGGCCCAAACGGGCGGGCAGAGAACGCGCTCGGATCTTGTTGGAAGATGCCAGCTACGCGGATGTCATAGGCGCCGTCGAGCAGTTTGTGCCGCCATTCGGCCGCCCCGAGCACGCCCTGACGCGACATGACCGTAGGCGTGACCGTGAGATCATAATTGGGTGAAATCGCCCAATAGAGCGGAAGCGAAACGCCTACGCCCAGCGTCTTTTTGCCGATATAGACCGGCGCCAGCACGCCCGACTTGCGTTTAACGGAAGGATCAGGCGATGAGAAATACGGCAGCCAGGCTATGGGCTGGCCGAATAATTCCAGCGTCGCGTCTTCGTAGTAAATCGTTTGTTCACTATTTTTGTGAATAATCCGTTTTGCCTTGACGCGCCAGAGCGGCGGGCGAGACGGATCGTCCTTGCAGGCTTCGCAAGCGGTGTATGTTCCGCCCTCAAACACTGTGGTTTCGCCGCCAATGCGCTCGGCTCGGGCGGCGCTGAAATATGTTTTGTCAGACGTCTCGCTGCGCAGGCTGTCGATGAAGCCGTCGCGGAAATCGTCAGTCAGCTCAAAACGATCTGAATAGGCGATGGTGCCATCGCGCTCGGTCATTTTGGCGCGGCCTTCGGCGAAAACCCGTTTGGTCTTTTGATTGTAGATGATCCGGTCAGCCTGCAAGGCCCGGCCCTGATAATACAATTGTGCTCCGCCGCTGGCGGTGATCGTGTCAGTGTCGCGATTGTAGATGAACTCGTCGGCGTCCACGAGCAGGCGGTCGGTTCCTGAGCTCTGGGTCTTGGCGGTGCGGGTCAGTCGGTCTGTGACTGTCTGGGCGTTCGCCGGCGAAACGATGCCGGCGTCAGGCAAGCAAACAAACGCACATCCCGCGAGCAGCAAGCTGCGCACGGCGGCGCGGCCGAAATTTCGGCCGCGCAGGGCGATTGGAGCTGTAGAGCGCCCCATTCAGCCATCCTCTTGATTTAGAAGCACAAGCGTTCCCAACATGCTCCCAACTACCGCCGGCGCCCAGGCCGCAACAGAAGCGCTCAGCAATCCCGCGCCCCCAAGGTCGCTTGCCAGCTTCGTCGCCACATAAAGCACGAAGCCAGCCGCCACGCCACCTGAAACGGCACGGCTTACACCACCAGATCGGAAGAACCTTAAGGAAACGGTAGCGGCAATAAACACCATGGCGACCAATAGTAGAGGTCTGGCTAGAAGACTCTGATGTCTAAGCCTGTATCCGGTCGCGTCAAGCCCTGCGGCTTCCGTGCGCTCCATCACTTCCCGCAACTTCCAGAACGAGACGGAGGCGGGGGCGAGGAAGGATTGCCGGACTTGCTCGGAAGTGAGATTGGTCGCCAGATAATAGGCGCCGCTGGCCTGCGTTTCTTCTCCCGGCGCGCTGATGCGGGCGTCCTCCAGCGCCCAGGCTCCGGGTTCAAGCTTTGCCCGCGCCGCCTCCACACGCTCCAGAAAGCGACCGTCGCTTTGGTAGACGAAGGCGGTGACGCCTGACAGAATGGAGCCCGAATCGCTTGAACGCTCTGCACGCAGGATTGACTGGCCGTCGACGCTGCGTTGGCGCAACCACAGGCTCGTGTCCTCATTCCCCCGGGCGCTCTTGCCGAAAATGCCGGTCTCGATTCTGTCCGCCCGCTGCTTCAAGCTGGCTGAAACAGGATTGTAGACCGTGGTCGCTGCAATCCCGATCAGCAGGACGATGACGACGGGCGGCGTCAGGAACTGCCATACCGATACGCCAGCCGAACGGATGATGACCAGCTCCAGCCGTCGTGACAGCCCGATAAACGCAAACATCGCGCCGCCCAGCACGGCGAAGGGGAGAATTTGCTCGGCGATGGCGGGCGTACGCAGGAGCGACAGGAAGGCCAGCATTCCGGTGGTGACGCCCGGAGCGTCTCCGGCCCGGCGCAGCATCTCCACGAAATCGCCGATGTAGATGATGATAAACAGCACGCCGAACACGCCGCCGATCGTCCGCAGAAACCGGACTGACAGATAGCGGCCGAGCGTGGAGGCCATCATGAGCGGGCCGCCGCGATGGTCGGCTTCGACTTGCGTCGCCGCTCCGGTCCAAACGCATAAAACGCGGCGCCGATAAGCCCGCCAAGCGGCAATCCGTATACCAGGATCACGGCCGAGGGGTTGCGGGCCAGGAGGCCCGCTACCGCAAAACCCGCAATTCGCAGCGCCAGTACAATCACGATCGCCGCCATAATGGCCGCGCCGCGGCTCTGCCTGGTGGTGCGCGGTTGCCCCAAAGCGGCAAAGGCGATCATACCAAAGGCAAGCACATAGAGCGGACTAGCAAAGCGATCATGTAATTCTGCCCGCATACGTCCCGTTGGTCCTGATCCGTTCGCTTCAGCCTTGCTCATGGCGATCAGGTCGCTGGTGGCGCGCTCGCGCGGCTTCAGGGCGCCCGCCTCGCTGGAGCCTGCGAACTGTGCCAGATCAAGCGCATAGCGGTCGAATTCGACGATCGCCGCATCCCGGTCGCCGCGCGATTGCCGCTGGACGTAGCCTTTCTCCAGAACGAGGAAATTGTTCTCGCCTTCCTCAATGGTCACGCCGTTTTCAGCGATGTAGGTGCTGATGCGGTCGGGATCTCGCCGGTCCTGGATGAAAATGCCGCGCAGGGTGCCGCCGATTCCGCGTTCGCGATAATGAAAGACGAACCCTTGGTCGAGGGTTACGAACTGGCCCTCACGCACCACGTAAGTGAGAAAATCCGCGCGCACCCGGCTCAGGATATCGCGCATTTCAAGAAAGCTGGCCGGCATCGCCCACAGCGACATCAGCGCCACGAGGCCGGTGGCCATGGAAGCCAGCGCAAGAAAGGGGCGGGCGAGCCTGCGCGGGGAGAATCCGGCTGCGCTCAGCACCACAAGTTCGCTGTCTCCGTTGAGCTTGTTGAGCGTGAAGAGGATCGCGGCGAACAGCGCGATGGGCGCTATGATCATGACGAGGGAGGGGATGGTGAGGCCAGTAACGCGGAGGAAAAGCAGCAGGGTCTGGCCCTTGCCGGTCATCAGGTCGACCTCGCGCAACGCCTGAGACACCCAGACGACGGACGTCAGAACGACAAGGCTTGCTGCGAAAGCCGCAAATCCGTTCCTGAAAATGTAGCGGTCGACAATGGACATCATTGATACATAATTGCGCGTGGTTGCAGGCAGCAGTGGAATCGAATCCTTATAGGTCAGGTTGATGCTGGACGCGACCAGACATTACAGCCTACGACTGTCTTAACCGGTTTGGCGGCAAATTGAAGGCGGGCGCTATTGCGCCGAACGCCAACGCTTCTCATTATGCTTCCAAATTCCGTAGAATCGCGTCTTTGCAGAATTGCGCCTTTGAGGTCCAGATGTCATTCAAGCTCGCCATCGAATTTATCGCCCTCAAGGACGTGAGCCGCCCTGCGCGCGCCAGGAAGGCACTTGCGGCCCCGCATACGCTTGTGGTTTTCGCCGGCGCTGACCTCGCCATGGGCGATGCGACCCACAAGCTGCTCGGCGGCGCGGTGGAGACGGTGCGCCGGGCGGCCGAGGCCGCCAGCTTCAAGGGTAAGGCCTCCTCAGTTCTAGAATTATGGGCGCCTGCCGGAATCGACGCTGATCGCTTGCTCGTCGTGGGCTGCGAGCCCAAGCAGCCGCCCGCTTCTCCAGCTCCCGCCGACCATGTGTCGATTGGCGGATATCTGATGGGCAAGCTCGGGTCCAAAGGCTCGGCCGATGTCGTGTTCGATCTTCCAGAAGCGCCAGAAGCGCTGGTCGAAGCGGCCGCTGACCTGACGCTTGGCATGCGCATGCGCGCGTATCGCTTTGATCGCTACAAGACGAGGAAGACCGACGATGCCGAGTTTGACGGCGCCTTGTCCGCGCGCATTGCGGTCAGCGATGCTGCGGGCGCGCGCCGCGTCGCCAAGTCGCGCGATGCGATCGCCGAAGGCGTCAACATCGCGCGCGACCTCGTCAACGAGCCGGCGAACGTTCTGTATCCTGATGAGTTCGCAAAGCGCGCGAAGACACTGGAGAAGCTCGGCGTGGTCGTTGAGATTCTCGACGTGAAGGCGATGCAGAAACTCGGCATGAACGCGCTGCTGGGCGTGGGGCAGGGCTCTGCGCACGAAAGCCGCATGGTGGTGATGCGCTGGAACGGCATGAAGGGCGCCAAAGGCGCGAAAGCGCGGCCAATCGCGTTTATTGGCAAAGGCGTGACCTTTGATACAGGCGGCATCTCGATCAAGCCCGCTGGCGGCATGGAGGACATGAAAGGCGACATGGCCGGCGCGGCCTGCGTCGTGGGCTTGATGCATGCTCTGGCGGCGCGAAAGGCGCAGGTCAATGTCATTGGCGCCATCGGCCTCGTCGAAAACATGCCCGATGGAAAGGCGCAGCGCCCCGGCGACATCGTGAAAAGCATGTCCGGGCAGACTGTTGAGGTTATCAACACCGACGCCGAAGGCCGCCTTGTGCTGGCTGACGTCCTGTGGCGCATCCAGTCCGAATACGATCCTCAATTCATGATCAATCTGGCGACGCTGACCGGCGCCATTCTGGTTGCGTTGGGCAACGATCACGCAGGCTTGTTTTCAAACGATGACGATCTTTCGCAAGCCATTACGGCGGCGGGAACCTCGACGGGCGAGAAAGTCTGGCGCATGCCACTTGGGCCCGCTTACGACAAGCTGCTGGACTCAAAGTTCGCTGACATGAAGAACGTTGGTGGACGATATGCAGGCTCCATCACTGCTGCGCAATTTCTTCAGCGGTTTGTCAACAAAAAGCCATGGGCGCATCTTGATATTGCAGGCACCGGCATGGCCTCGCCCACGACTGACATCAACCAGACGTGGGGATCTGGTTGGGGCGTGCGCCTGCTCGACAGGCTCGTTGCTGATCATTACGAGAAGTGACGGTTCGACGTCGCAAAGGGCTCACCATGCGTTCCGCGGTTCTATTCGCCTTTACCGGGATCTGCGGCTTCCTGTGCACGCAGGAGGCTGTGGCTTCGCAAACATGCGCTGGTTTCCAGGAGCTTTTTGTGCGCGCGGCGCCTTCTCTGAAGGCGCAATTCGTGCGTCCCGTGGTGGTCCGGCGCGGCCCCTCCGATCCCGGTAGCGAGGCGCGCGATCTGGTGAGCGAATATTCAGTCGACGCGCGCCTCTTTTGCCGCGGAGAACGTTTTTTGCGTTTCGAGGCGCAGATCGCCGGTGACGCCGATGCCAAATCGCGCGAGGGCTATTACTTCATTCAGGAAGCGGCCGTGCTGGCCGCTTTCCGCTGGCCTCGTCCACGCGTCGCGCAGACAATTCAGGCGCTTACTCTTGAGGCCGCTGAATATCTGCGCGGTTCGCGTGAACGCGGTGACGTATTTATCTCTGGTAAGACCGAGCGGCACGCGGGTAAAGAGGGCGAGATCGCCGTCTTCTGGACCGATACAGAGCGCACCTTCATTCTCGTCGCCGCGAGCGAGTGAGTTGATTTTGAAGATGAGGGACGCGACATGACGGCTCCGGCCCCGGAGGTCTGGTTCTATCATCTTATGACGCAGCCGCTGGAGAGCGCGTTGCCCACCTTGCTGGAACGGGCGGGGCAGCGCGGCTGGCGAGTGGTTGTGCAAGTCGGAAGCGCCCGGCGCCTTCATGCGCTCGATGAGCTTCTTTGGACCTATGCGCCAGACAGCTTTCTCCCCCATGGTTCAGCCCGTGATGGCGATCCGGATCTTCAGAAAGTTTGGCTCACGACGGAAGGCGACAATCCCAACGCCGCCCAGGTGCGCATCTGCGCCGACGGGGCCAGTGCGCAAGACGCGGCTCATTCGGGAGAGGCCTATGAACGCGTGATCCTCATTTTCGACGGGGCTGACGATTCAGCTCTTCTGGCGGCCCGCTCCCAATGGAAGTCATTGAAAGAAAAGAGTTTCTTACTATCCTATTGGCAACAGACAGAAAACGGAGGTTGGGAGAAGAAGGCCTGAAGGCGGGCGAGCTAAACTTGATCTCAAGTTTAAGTCACTAAAAATTATATATAAAATTATTACAATTAAGGTTGTGGTAACGATCTTTTGTTATAATTTCAGACAACATTAATCGCGTGCAACTTGCAGGTTCCCTTGGGTAAGCATGTTCTCACACATGAAGAGATGGTGGCGTTCAAGTCGCTGGATTTCTCGGACGAGGTGCGCTCGTCGTTCTGGTTCGTCGCGCGCAGCTGCTATCTTCTGACCTACGTTCTGGCCACGGTGTTTGCGCTGGCTTTGTATCCAGAGCAGGTTCTTGGAAAATTCCACATAGTCTCGGCGGAGATGGATGCGTTCATGCGCACTTATGTGCGCGTCCGCGTCCTGTTTCTATGCTGCGTCGTACCATTCTATCTGTGGTCCTATGTGCGAGGCTTCCACTTCCGCTATATGGCGCTGACGGCGTTTGCGATAGCGACCACGATGTTCGTGAATGAGCTCATTCTTTTCTACGCTTTCGCACACAGCGGCTCCCAGGGCGCAGTGCTTGCAATACTCGCATTGCGCGCCAGCCTCCTGGTCTGCCTGTTCCTGAACTTCTGGGAGCGTAGGCGCGCCTGATCTGCGCTTTCACGACTACTGGATCAGCGCCCCAAAGCCGCAGTCCAGGATGAGATGCGCTGGTTTATGCGCGACGCATAGTAGAACAAGCGCCCGTGATCTCTATTTGTATTTCCAAAAAAGTTTCGAATGTAATTTTAAATACATTAAGAGCAGGTTTGTCTGGTTTATTTGCGTTTTTTTGTTGTCTGACCCCCGGAATGTTGTAGTGGCTCTAACGTTTATCTATAAGTACGGCTTGGGATTGCGGCTCTCAAGAGCCAGGGGTTACGAGCATGGCTTCGCCTTCCAGCTTTTTTAACATATTCAAAGAAACGCAGCCGGAGGAGCCGCGCCAGAAAGAGGCTGTTCTGGTGGCTCCGGACCTTGAGCCTGACCTTCAAGTGTCCATTAGGGAGACGATGAAGCAATTTGGCGCACACGACGAAGAGCTACGTGTGCGCTGCGAGAAGATTGTTGAGCTTACCCGGATCGTGCAATTGCTGCCGAAGGAATTATCCTCGGTATTTTTGACGTTTAACAGCGTAGCGGCGAATATGAGCGCTCAAAGGCGCCTGCTCGACGAAGCGCTGTCCGGGCTCGATCTCACTAAAACAGCCCTGTCCTTGCGCGAGACTGAAATCCTCTACGTGCGCGACGCGCTTTCAAAGTCTGAGGAGAATGCTGCATCTCTCGGTCAAAAGCTGACAATTGTGCAGGAGCGGGCGACTAAATTTGAAAAGCGCATTGAAGAATTACAAGACACCATCACTGAGCGCGGCCTGCTTATCAGGTCTAAGGATTATCAGCTTGAAAACCTGCAAACGGAATTTGATACTGCTTCCTTCGAGCTGGCGAGCGTACGAGAGAAGCTGAAAGATCTCGAGAAGGTCTTCATGGAAGGAAATAACGAGAGAATATTGTTGCGCGAGGAATTAGCTCACCAGAGCAATGAACGCGAGCAGCTTGCGAAATCCTACGAAGCATTGACGGTGGACGCTAACCAAAGCAGGCGTGATGCGCTCGCTTTCTCCTCAGAAATCGATGAACTTCGGGGCAAGTACAGTAAGCTTGACGCGGAAGCCCAGCTTGTTTTCGCCGACAGCAGAGCTTTGCGCGATGCGCTTTTGAACGCTGAGAACTTACAGGCGCAAACTGTTCACTCGTATGATTCCAAGCTGGGCGCTATGAGCTCGCGTCTGCGTGTTTCCGAGGAACTGCTGACGCAGAGCCGCACAGAGGCGCGTAAGCTGTCTGAAGATCAGCTGGCAAACTACAAGCGGATTCGTGAACTTGAGGATCTGCCCGCCAAATTAGCCGACGCTACGCGCAATCTCGATCAGAATACAAAGTGGCTTAAAGATTCTGAGGGCGAGAACGAGCGCCTGATGGCCAAGGCTGCGGAGCTCGCCGAAAAGCTTCAATCAAAGGATCGATTGAACACGCAGGCGGCCGAGCGAATAAACACGCTTCAAGAGACGGTCTCGCGGTTGCACAAGGATCGCGACAGGAGAGAGACTGAGCTCAAGAAGGAAATTGAGACCCGCGACGAGGCTCTCGCCAAAGAGCGCACAGAGCGCGCCTACACTGAGGGCGTGCTGGAGACGGCTCGGCGCGACAGAGCGCAATTGCATCAAACCATCGTCGCGCTTCGTGCGCGTGCCACTAACACGGCCACGGCATCAACGCCGACGTCGCTCATCGAATATCTCGATGATCTCGACGACCTTAAAACCATGCTACGCGACAGCGATCCTGACGTAGTGAGCTTACGCAGTCCTAAAAATCCGAAATAAAGAAGAACGACAGGCTATTTATGTGTTTAAGTTACAATTGTGTTCGTCGGAAGCACCAAGGCTTCATCTAGAAGGGTCGCTGAGGTGATCTGATGGTTTCCGCTTTGCCGTCCCACATACAAGTCGTCCCGAGCACGAGCATCCGTATGGATGGGCGCCCGGAAGTAGGGCAATTACGGGCGCTGCGTGGGCTTTTCATGTCGATCGACACTATTCGCAACACGCTTAATCTCGATGTCGAGGAGGCGTTGCTCTATCTTGGAATTGGTTATCTCAATACCGAACGGATCGAGAAACTCGGAATGTCCGGCTACATATCCGCCACCAATATCGCGTCTGTTGCGGACTTCATGAACCTTCCCAAGGAAACAGCCCGGCGTAAAATCAAGCGCCTGATCGCGTTGGGCCTCGTAGAAAACGAGCGCGGCGTCGTAGTGAGCGACATATCGCGTTGGTTCTTCTACGTCGATCAATTGCCACTGGCAACGCGCGACAGCGAGCGGCGCTGACTAGATGCTAGTAAGAGCTGGATCTTCCGGTGGTGGTGGATACAAGAGCGAGAAAATAGGCTCAAACTCCACTTCATCTTTTGGTGTCCAGTCAACAGGGCGCACTGGCGCTCTGCGTGAGCCTACGCCGTATGTGTAGGTCTTGAATGCACTTGCTGCAATGAACACTCGTGCAGGATCTTTAGGGCGGCCTTTCAGCGGATTACCAAACAAAGACTTCTTCTTGCGGGCCGTCGTCAGGTTCTCAAAATTTGCAGAGTACCAAACGAAAGACGACAAAATTAAATCGACGTCGGAAATCTCGACGGATCCGATGAACACAAGAAAGCGTTCTACTCCCGCGAGAATATCCACCGGAAGACCCTCGATGTCGTAGAGTGCTGAAAACTTGTCAGCTTCCACCTTCGCTAGGTCGTCAGCTGCGGAATATCCATCGAGGAATGCACGCGCTGTTTGCGCGACAATCATGTCGAACACAAACTGAGGAGGATGCTTGCCAGCGTTAGCGTTACTCAATTGAACCTCCCTGGATAATCTGACCGGGAATATCATGCCGGTGTTCGGTATCTGCACCATCTAATATTGCCTGCTGAGAAGGCTCTGCTTTCGAGCTGTATTCCTCGGCTTTTCCATCCATTGAATTCGAAATAGTTGATTCTGGCTGGATCTCGCTGCGCCACCTATCAAACCATACTCTAGCTCGCTCCTGCGTTTTTATAATATCCGCCTGCGTCAAACTCGTGAGCAGCTTGTCGCGTTGTCTGCGTGCAGAGGCTTCACCAGAAGAGACGCTTAAGCTAAACCAGAAGTACGCTTCGATAGCATTTTCAAAACCCAACATTGGTGAGTAAGAGTTTGCCATTCTGACGAGCGCAAAATTGTCTCCGGCTTCAGCAAGTTTTGTCAGGCGACCACGTGCCCATTCCATGCTTTTTTTTGATATTGTCGGTTCTACCGACTTTAGCATGGCGAGACGTGCGTTCAGAGCTCTGCGATTGCCCGTAACTGCTGATAAGGTGACCCAATTGAGGGCTTCCTGAAAATTTTGCGGCTGCGCTATCCCGTGCCAATGAAAAAGCGCATGCATTAACTGGCCTTCGGGATCTCCAGTTTCTGCAAGTCTCTTAGCCTGACGGGCTGCCTCAGGTAGGTCTCGCTGCTTCAAAGCTTCAGCAGGGTTTGGTGTATCCAACGTTACTTCTGCCCGAGCGTCCAACACGCACGCAAACGTGACAGGAAAAAAAGCTAAAATAAAAGCCGCCCGCATTATAAAAAAGAAGATCAAGTTATTGTTCCTATTTATCGTTTCGTGGTTGCATATCTTTGATTGACGTAACTTCTTCAGTTTAAGAAAGAATATTTTTAAGCTTAACATTTAGAAAAATCTAAAACTGAACTATGAGGCGCATTAAAACAAGACAAACAAATAGGACAACACAGCGCGGCATGGCACTGTTAATGACGGTCGACAAAGAAAAGTTTTAAAAAAACTAAAAAAATAAGAGAGACAGCCGTCTTCCCATATGGAGGCGTCTGTCTGGGATCCTTCAAAGGAGAGGGCTTATGTTTAATAAGGCCATAAACGATGGACCTGCTAGTCAAAATCTGAACGCGACTAATTTGGTCAATAGGGCTGATTTAGTTGTTGGCGGCGCCGCCTCATCAGTGGAATTGCCCGAGAAGGCAGTTTCAGAGGTTGCTATTGCTGCCCCAGCTATTATGGAAAACCATAGCAGCGAACAAGAAGTAAAGGCTTTTGAATTTATACGCTCATCTTTTCGCGCAATACAGCAAGCTAAGGCTCAACAAGAAAAGCTTGAAGTCTTAAGATCTAAAGTGATGACTTCATATAAAGCTATTGGAGAGGTTGAAATCAATTTTACTGAAGTTGGTGCTGAGTTGGATCAGCTTGAAAAGCAAATAGATGCAGCTGACATAGCGCATTTGAAGGGTTCTGATTCACCGAATAAAGGGCAGCCTAAGGCTTCTGTGCCGCAAAAGGGGGATTCTCAATCTAGTGAAATTGTCGCACAACGTAAGCGCGTTTTAGACAATATATCTGCTGTGCTTGAACATATAGAAACAATACAAAAGAAGCTAAATACTTCTGAGAGCGGCGACTACGATCGTTTGTTGGACATGAACTTGTTTGTTACCAGCCTTAATATAGCCCGTAAACAAGCTGACGGTAACGGCTTTGGTTTGTCTGCAGCCGATAAGGTAGTCGAAACCATTGTATCCAACATTCGTTCTGCCGTCGCAGCCCATGGGAGGCCGTCGTCAGATTTAGTTCGATTGGTGATCAACGCTTGATTTAACCTTTGAGGCCTGCTGTCCAGCTATCAATAAACGTTGTGAGAGTTGATCGTGTGTTGTTGCCGGCTGAGACAGCCGAATTCATTTGTGAGAATTGTTTTAGATAACGATCTTCGATAAGTTTCATTTTTGCATCAAACTTTGTCTGTTCTACAGATATGTCCGATAGTGATTTGTTCGCATTTGTTGAAACCAATTGGATCGACGATTGGCTATCCTTCAGCGACTTCAGCATATCGTTAAATCGTTCTAATATGCCTTTGCTATAATAGAGCGATGTTGAATATCCAGCTGGAGCAGCTATTTCCACGCCAGGTGGAAGGCTTATAATCAGGCCTTCTGACGAAGTTCCTGCTTTTCCTGTGAGCTTTCCGGTCGAAAGTGTTGCAAGACTATCATTTATTTTCCACTGACCCGCGTCATCTTTAGAAATCTGATACTTACCAGTCGGCACTCCAGTTGCCGAGATAATTGATAGTCGTGAATCTGTTATTTGCTGCTTTGATGCAAGGACGGCCTCTACAATTTCAGGTGTTTGCTTAAGCGCTGTTGCAAAAGCAGTCTCATCCAACTTGAGAGATCCGTCTCTGTTGGTTCTGACGCCTAAACTGGCGAGCGTATGAACGCCGTCATTAAAACCAGCGATACTTTGCGTAGTAAATCGTCTCAGTTCGCTAACAAGTCCATTTGTTGACGCGTTATTTGCAAGGCCGCCACGTTTTTTCGGATCTATGTTAAATGCTGTCTCAGTTTTAATGGTTTCCAGCATTAAGTTATATCCAGAAACTAGGGTCGCCATTGCGTTACTCAAGCCGACAGTATTGTATGTTGAGGAGAGGGTGACATCAGAATTAGTAACCGCCTTGGCTGTAATAGTTACGTTTGGCAGTACGTCATTAAAAATATTTGTACCCGAAGTTATTTGAACGCCATCAACTGAAATAACAGCGTCTGTACCTTGGCGAATGACCTCAGCTCCATTGATAACTAAACCTCCACCAGAAGCATTGCTGGCGGTCCCGTTTACATTTGTTGTAACTGAAGCAAAAAAACGATTGCTCTCACCTGCCTTACCCTTCACGCCGATATAATATGATGGTGAACTTGTCGTACCGCCCGTAATAATGGTCGCCTCAAAGCCAGAAATTTGGTTGATGCGATCTCGTAGGGCCGGAAGAGTATTTACAGTCTTGAGATCTATCGTTGCCAGCTCTGACCCAGGCGAACCGGCTGTCCCGGAAATTAGTTTCAGCGTTCTATTTGCGTCTGAACCTGCCAAGTTAGCACTTAAGCTTGTCACTGGAGGGAACAGTATAGACGTTTCGCTAGCTAATTGGTTGACAGCGACCTTTCCGGTAAACGTCGGCGCCGTCGAACCACCGGTGAATTCCATTGTGATTTTGGTCGGATCGCTAGAGCTCGGGTTACGCTGGAAAGTTTGGGGGTTTCCTATTGCGGTCGCAGCGGAGCTGAATTGCTCTACAACGGACATAATCTTACCCACCGATGAGATTTTTGCTGTAGAGCTTAACTTCCTATTGTCTATCGCAAGCTGTTGAGGGACACGAACGGTGTCTGTTAAATTCTTTGCGAGTGTCTTGATGTCAACGCCAGATCCAGCATTCAGGGTATTAAGAATATCAACCATGGAGCCAAACCCTTAGATTACTTAGATTTTATTGCAAAATTCTAGCAAAAATCATGCCTTCTCACCTCAGAAGCGAAAAAAGGGGTTTTAGAAGCACTATTAACTGGGCGACTATGCTAATTCACTAGCTAAGGCAAAATTTTCAGATTTATCGTCTTTTAAATCTTGCCGCGAATTGACCAAGTCGCCGGCATGTAACCACCTACATGGTCTCCATTCGGAAGTTCGGAACCAGCAGGAAATGGCCGAGCGTTAGGGCCGAACAGATACTGGCTGTCATGTGACAACGACGAATTCTTAATTAGCGGCCAGACACGATCTCTAAGGAAGTCCTGATCTACCCATCTCCATTTTGTTTCATGTGTCTCGTAATACTGAACCGCTTGATCTGCGAGATTTGGTAGCAGGCCACCTACTCCTCCCCACATACCGGCCATGATAAGTTCGGCATGCTCTGGATGATCGCGCATGATGTGAAATGGCTTACCGGACAAAAGCCATTCATCGACAGCAGCTTTTTCACGATAGTTAACGATTGAATCGCAATCGCGACATATAAAGTAGTCGACATTAGCATCGCTGGCAGCAAGGAACCGCCAGAACAGTTTGAGGAATGTTCTTGAATCCTCTTCCATCATGATGACTTGAGCACCATAGCTTCTGAGGGCTTCGATAATTTCCAACGGAACTGAAGATTCGACATAAAACCGCGCTTTCCAACCGGGATAAACGGCTGGAACGAGTTTGGCGTTTAGAACCGCTGTATGGGTATACTTGTCATCGTTCCCCCAAAGGCTAAAGCACACGATGTTACGATGTGGGGAAGACGTATCGAACGGACGCAATGAAAGAGGCCAGCTGCGACAACGCAGAGCGACGTCCTCATCAGGCGTGATAAGAGCTGAAACTTTGTCCTTAATTATAAGAATCTCACGCCCGTGAACACGGGCCTCTTCAAGGCAGTCAAGATCAATTTTAATTTTCAAGTTATGAACATGCCATTCATGCCCATCCTGATGTTTGCATTGATTGAGATTATAAAGAGCTTCAGCGCTTCGACCCAACTGCTTTTTTGCACTTGCTAAACTGATCAGAATTTTATCAGTTTCTCTGCCTTCCTCGAGCTGAAGCTCAAGAAAATTTATAAGATCAGAGTATCTAGCTTTTTGAGTGAGAACTTTTATGTATTCGTTGATTGCTGCTGAATTAGAGGGCTGGATTTTGAGTGCTATCTCGAGCTTACTCAACGCTTCGTCGATCTTATCTTGTCCAATAAGCGACTTGGCAAGAACTACATAGGATTCAGAATTATTCATTTTTAAGGATAGCGCCTTCTCAGCATAGTGCTGAGCTCTTTCCGGTAAACCCAGCGAATTGAGAGCTGCTGCCAGATTTGAGTAGAACGCGGCGTCACTCGGGCGCACCAAAATTGCTTGTGAAATCAGTTCTACTGCTCGCCGATAGTTTCCTCTCTGAATAGAGACCGCCCCCTTGAGATGTAGCGCGTCAGGATTGCCTGGGTCCAGCACAAGCACCTGATCATAAACGGCGTCTGCTTCATCTACTTTATTGTC
>CANJPM010000025.1 GCA_947476075.1 Beijerinckiaceae bacterium | reverse complement strand
GATCAAACAACTTGGTGGTATCGTTGACATAATTCTTAAGCATAAGCGTGAAAGCAGACGCATCGAGAGTCAGATTCAGAGAGACCAGGCTGCGCTTAAGATTGACTTTGGAAGACGACGGAATAAAATGAAGAAATCGAAGGAACCTAAGTCATGACCTTCACATTATTTGCAATTTTTACAGCGTTGGCATCCATAACAATCCTATTCCGCACATATTCCCGCGCAAAAATGGGCCTATATAGACTTCATAAATACGAATTTTACGCACAAAAATTCTTCGGTGCTGCGCGTTCGTTGACTGATACTTCGGAAACCCCTGACAGCGTTGTCGAGGTGCTTGAGTTTCTAAATGAATGCATTGTCAACGAACCCTTGGCGCGTGGTTTTTTTGAGACTTACGAAAGAGTAGCGGTCGCGAACGCGTCAAAATCGCCATCTTCATCGCCCGATGTGCAGGAATTTGTGCATAAAAGGCCCGAGTTGGAAAAAGTACTAGCTGAGGCATTAGAGAGTGGAGTGCTCGCCATGACCTTCCTTAACGATGAGTGGGGAGTGAGAGGGAGAGCGCTATTCGCTGAGTCTGTTGTTGGTGAACGCCGCACCTCTAAAGTTATGGCGACACTGAAAAGCGGAAAGGGACCGGAGCTACCCTGCGCTAGGACGGACTCCCTCTCTTACGCCTGATCAGTTAGCAGCTTCCTATTTGCAGGATTCGGTAAAGCCAAGCTGCATAGCACGCAGCGGCGCCTCGGCCGCTCAGGTCATTGGACCTACGACCTCGACCGCCACATGGGTCTGGCCGAGGCGTGGCGGAAGGAGAGCCGTGGGGGCGGCTGTCAAACGCCCTCAACCGGCTTTTGCTGACGCAAAAACCACCTTCTCCCGCCTGCGGGAGAAGGGAAGAAAGTAGCGGCTTCTTTACTTCCCGCGCGCGACGCGTTTGCGCTTTTGGCCAAGGCCCATGTCCCGGGCGAGTTGTGAGCGTGCCTTGGCGTAATTGGGCGCCACCATCGGATAATCGGCCGGCAGGCTCCACTTCTCGCGATATTGCTCAGGCGTCATATTGTACTGACTGCGCAAATGCCGCTTCAGGGATTTAAACTTCTTCCCGTCTTCCAGACAAATCAGATAATCGTCATGGACCGAGCGGCGCGCGGAGACTGCGGGCTTCAGCGGCTCGGCGGCGATGGTCACGGGGCCGGAGGACACGCGCAGAAGCGCCGCATGGACGTCGCCAATCAGCGCGGGAAGATCGGCAGGGGCAATGGAATTGTTGCTGACGTAAGCGGAGACAATGTCGGCCGCCAGTTCAATATAATTTGAGTTCGTATCGCTCATTATCGATGATCTTTCTATCAAACCAAACGCTTTCAGCTTACCGAAACGACCGGGCGCAAAACGCCGCATGAAGCTGGAAGAGATTCAACGTCAGCAACATACTTGCTTTCTACATGAATACAACGAGCCAATACTGGTTTTCCTCTAAAAAACCGAATAAACATAAGCATAGAGGCGCGCTGATCGAGACGTTTTGGCGCAGAACCCGCCTGACGCTTGCAGCGACGGCCCAGCCCTACTAACTCTGGTCCCATCAGGCGATGAGCGGAGCAAGTCAACATGAAGAAACCCGCCCCCAAGGTCGGCAAAGCAGCCAAGGCCTCGAAGACGGCGGTCAAACGCCCGGTGAAAAAGGCGATCAGGCAGACAATCGCCAAACCTGTCGTGCGCGAAGCTCATCCGCCGGCTCCTGCGAAGATAAAACCAACGACGCGCCTCGTGCATGGACACACGCTGGTCGATAATTACGAATGGCTGCGGGCGCCTAACTGGCGCAAGGTTTTACGAAATCCAAAAGCCCTGCCCAAAGAAATACGCGACTTTCTCGACGCCGAGAACAAATACGCCGATTCGGTTCTCAAGCCGGTGCGCACATTGCGCCGCGAGCTGGCAAAGGAAATGCGCGGCCGCATGAAGGAAGACGATTCCGACGTGCCGACGCCCGACGGCCCCTGGACCTATTTCAGCCGCTACCGCAAAGGGGCGCAGCACCCTTACGTTTGCCGGCGCCCGCGCGAGGGCGGCAAGGAAAGCATTTTGCTCAATTGCGAAGAACTGGCCGAGGGCAAGCCTTTCTTTGATCTGGCCTCGGCCACCCATTCGCCGTGCCACAAGCTGATGGCGTGGAGCGCGGACGTGCGCGGCTCGGAATATTACGCGATCAAGGTGCGCGACCTCAGCACAGGCAAGAACCTGCGCGACACCTTGCGCGACACCGACGGCGACGTTGTCTGGACCGCCGATTCCAGCGGCTTTTTATATGTGTTGATGGACGACAACCATCGGCCCTGCCGCGTTTATCATCATCGCCTCGGCGACGTGCAGGCCAACGACCGGCTGGTGTTCGAGGAGACGGATTCGCGCTGGTTTGTGCGCATCGGCGAGACGCAATCGGGCGATTTCGCCACCGTCGAAATCGAGGATCACGAAACCTCGGAGACGCTGCTGATCGACCTCCACAAGCCCGGAGCGCCGATGCTGGTGGTGGAGCCGCGTCAGTCGAAATTGCGTTACGACGTCGATCATCACGGCGACAAGCTGTTCATTCTCACCAATGCAAACGGCTGCGACGATTTCAAGATTGTGGAAGCCCCGCTCGCCAACCCCTGCAAAGCCAATTGGCGCGACGTCGTAGCGTATCGACAAGGCCGCATGATCACCGGATGCGTCGCCTTCAAGCGTCATCTTGTGCGCACGGAACTGGAAGACGGCCTGCCGCGCATCGTCATTCGCGACATCGCCAGCGGCGCCGAGCACGCAATCGCCTTCGATGAAGAGGCCTATGATCTCGATCTTGAAGAGGTGCTGGAATTCGACACCAATCAATTGCGCTTCGGCTTTTCCTCCATGAAAACGCCCCAGGAAGTGTGGGCCTATGACATGGAGACGCGCGAGCGCACGCTGCTCAAGCGGCAGGTCATCCCCTCCGGCCACAAGCCGGAAAAATATGTCACGAAGCGTATTTTCGCCAAGGCGCACGATGGCGCTCTGGTGCCGATTTCGCTGCTCTACGCCAGCAAGACCAAGCTCAATGGCCGCGCGCCGATGTTGCTGGAGGCCTATGGCTCCTATGGCAGCGCATTCGAAGCGCATTTCTCCTCGGTGCGATTCTCGCTGGTGGACAGGGGGTTCGTATATGCGATAGCGCATGTGCGCGGTGGCGCGGACAAAGGCTGGAGCTGGTATCTCGACGGCAAGCTCGATAAAAAAATCAACACCTTCCGCGATTACATTTCAAGCGCGCGCGCATTGATAGACGAGCGCTATACGTCGCAGGGGCGCATCATCGGGCTTGGCGGCTCGGCTGGCGGCTTGCTGATGGGCGGCGTCGCCAATATGGCGCCCGAGCTGTTTGCGGGCATCGTCGCCGACGTGCCGTTCGTGGATACGCTCAACACAATGCTCGACGATACTCTGCCGCTGACGCCGCCGGAATGGCTGGAATGGGGCAATCCGATTCTGGACGAGAGCGCATTCAAGGCCATTGCCGCCTACTCGCCCTACGACAACGTGAGCGCGCAAGATTACCCGCCAATACTGGTCGAGGGGGGCCTCACCGATCCGCGCGTCACCTATTGGGAGCCTGCCAAATGGGTCGCGAAGTTACGCGCCAACATGACGGGCGGCGGACCAATCATGTTGCGCACCAACATGGACGCCGGACACGGCGGCGCCTCGGGCCGCTTCGACAGATTGCATGAACTGGCGGTGGAATACGCTTTCGCGCTCTGGGCGGCTCAGCGCAAGCCGGTCAAAATCAAAAAGGGCAAAGCGTGAGCGCGCTTCTCAGCGCGCACCATGCGCAGTTACTGATAATCGACATGCAGGAAAAGCTGCTGCCAGCGATGGACGAGCCCGACCTGACGCTCGCCAATTGCGCGCGGCTGGCGCAGGCCGCAAACCGGCTTGGCGCGCCGCTCACTGTTTCGGAGCAATATCCCAAAGGCATCGGCGCCAGCGTCGAGCCCCTGCGAACGCATATCAGCGGCGCCTGCGTGCTGGAGAAAATGAGCTTCTCGTGCATGGGCGACAGCGCGATCGCCGCGCGGCTGATGGAGCTGAAGGCGGCGGGGCGCCGTCAAATTCTGATTTGCGGAATCGAGGCCCATGTCTGCGTGCTGCAAAGCGCGATTGCCGCCAAAGCTGCTGGCTTTGACGTCTTCGTCGCCGCCGATGCGACAAGTTCACGTGCGTCAGCTTCAAAAGCGCTGGCGCTCAGCCGGATGTCGCACGCAGGCGTCCAGATCGTCTCCACCGAAATGGCGATTTTCGAATGGCTGGCCGTCGCCGGAACGGCTGATTTCAAGGCGCTTATGCCATTGGTGAAGTAATCAGCCTTTGCGCTGATCGAGGAAGGCGCGCAATTCGGTGAGCGAGCCAAAGCGGAAAACGCCTGTTTCCGTTTCGGCGTCAATCGAGCCGTCCTCGTAAAGCGAATAGCGAACGCCCTGCGATTCATAGCGCCTTGCAATGCGCCCATCGCCCCCCGCTTCAGTTGGCGGCGCAGGCGTTGGCGTTGGAGTTGGCGTTGGAGTTGGCGTTGGCGTTGGCGTTGGCGTCAGGCCTGGTTGCGCAACGGGAGAGACGACCATCGGGGCGGCGACGCCCCCCTTGGCGGCGCCATCTCCCGGCTTGGCTCTTGAGAGAATCGATTTCCAGTGAGCGGTGGCCGAGACGTCGGTCGCCAATGGCTCAGAGCGTCTGGCCTCGAGCTTGGGAGCCTCAAGTTTGGGCGCAGACTTTTCGGCGACGTCCTCACGCGACTCTCCCAAATTCCCGCTGCTCAGCTGCTTGCCGCTGGTGAAGTCGGGAACGCTCGCGTGCGGAAGACCAGGCGGCGATTTCAACGCGGGCGTCAGAGAAGACTTTTGTGTTTCAAGGTCGAGTTCAAGATTTTGCTGTTCACGTTCCCACGCTTCAACGCCTTGATGCGGGAGCTCTCGTGAACCGGCCACCTCAATCCTGACCGGCTTTTCAAGCCGCGGCTCATACAGCGGCTCCTTGTAAAGCTGATCTTCGCGCGCCGGAGCTTCCCTGGGCGCGGGCTCGGCGCGGGGCTGGTCTTCAAGAGCGGGCGCTGCCGCATGCTCAAGAACGGGCGCTGCCGCTTGGGAATGCGCCTCAACTGGCGCAAAACCTTGTGCGGGCGCGCCAAGCATCTCGATCTGACGGATCAGTCCGGCCATCCCCATCAGCACTGCGCCTGCTGCAAAAATGACTGAGCCGGCAATGACCGCGCTCCAGCCGCGCTCGACCTGAACGATGCCAAGGCCCTGCCAGAGCCAAACGAAACCTGCGACGCTCATGAGCGCGCCGGGGGCCAGTACAATCCATTTCAACACAGCGCAGCCTCTTCAGTTTAGCCGGAAAACCAAGCCCCGCAGATAGTTCCCATAAGACTGGCAATAAACCACGAACGCCCTCAGGGCAAAACCAACGGCCGACGGAACCGCCCAAAGCTCGGGTGCAAGGATTGATTCGCGCGCCGAAGGCCATTATGCCGGAACCTGTAGTCGTCGTGCCGGATCGGTCTCGTTGGGCCAGCGAGCGCCCATCGCGCCAGCAATCGACACGTCGTCGTCAAATTGAAAGGCGTCCCAGATGAGCTTCACACTTCCCGAACTTCCCTACGCGTATGACGCGCTCCAGCCCTATATGTCGAAGGAAACTCTGGAATACCATCACGACAAGCATCATCAGGCCTACGTGACCAACGGCAATAATCTGCTGAAGGGATCGGAATGGGAAGGCAAGTCGCTTGAAGCCGTGGTGCAGGGCTCGTTCGGCAAGAACGCCGGCCTGTTCAATAATGCCGGCCAGCACTTCAACCATCTGCATTTCTGGAACTGGATGAAGCCCAATGGCGGCGGCGCCATTCCCGGCGAACTCGAAAAGGCGCTGCTCGATTCCTTCGGCTCGCTCGACAAGATGAAGGAAGACTTCATTCAGGCCGGCGTGACGCAATTTGGTTCGGGCTGGTGCTGGCTGACCGTGCAGAATGGCAAGATCGTCGTCGGCAAGACCGCCAATGGCGAAAGCCCGCTTGTGCATGGCGGCAAGCCGATCCTTGGCTGCGACGTGTGGGAACATTCCTATTACATCGATTATCGCAACCGTCGTCCCGACTACGTCAAGGCTTTCATCGAAAACCTCGTGAACTGGGAATATGTGGCGCAGATGTATTCGGCCGCCATCAAGTAAAATCTGGATTTCGAAAATAGAAAACGCGGATCGCCAAAAGCGGCCCGCGTTTTTACTTCGGAGGCGACCTAGAAATGGCGGTTCACGCCAAAAGAAAACTTGGTTTCAATCTCGCGCAAACGCACGTTCATGACGTCTCCGACTGTGGCGTGACGCGCCACCCCGGTCGAATCGTCGTTTGGAATAACGCCGCTCGTTTTGACTTTTGTCACCGTCAAATTCGCGCTGGCGCTTGGCGAATACATGCCGGCCATTTCGCCGCGCACAGTCCATGCTTGATCAAGCGCGTATTCAAAGCCAAATCCCAGCATGGGGGAGATAAACGATTTTGAACCCGTCACGTCGAATACGTTTCCCCATACAGGCTGGTAGGTGTTTGTCGGGCCCGGAGCTGGTGTTTGCTGCGTGCGGTACGAGACCTGATTGAAGTTCGCCTTGATGTCGGTTTGCGTGTAGCCGGCGCCAAGGCGCGTGTACAGAAGCAGCGCCCCGCCTCCGTCGCAATTGCACAGCGAGAACCCATCAAACGTTTTGCCGACGCGGCCGCTCAAAAAGAACTCACGGTCTTTTTCATACTCGATGCAATAGGCGAGCGGATCGATGCGCGTGGCGCAATTTTTCGAAGCCTTGGGTCCGTACAGCCCTTCGACATCAAAGCCGATTACCAGCCCGTTCCCAAGCATTTTGTTGCAACCGGCCTGAAGACCGATATGCGCGCCCTGGATGTTGGTTTTCTGGCTTTCAACGTAATCGACGATTACGAATTCTGTATTGCTCATCCTCAAATCATTACGCACGACCTTTGTGCCTATCTGGGCGCCGGCAAAGCAACGGTTCCAGTCGAACAATTGCTGCGCAGGTCTTGGCTGCGCCATGACGGGAACTGGATAGAGCGGTTGCCGTGGCACGGATGGATCGGCGGCATAAGCAGTGGCGCTTGTCAAAAACGCAATCACGAACGAAAGAAGTCGGCGCGTCATGGGATCACCTTCAATAGGCTTGCGTCTGAAATTCAATTTTCTTCAAAAATGCCGGTTCACGCCAAACGTAAGCTTGGTTTCAACCTCGCGAATCTGGATCGGGAGCCTGTCCCCCAGATTAGGGTTGCGTTTGATGCCTGATGGGTCAGACGGTAAAGCCTCGCCTGGACCATAATCAGAATTCAGGTAATTAAGCTTGCTCACTGTCAGCGCTGTCTTGCTGCTCATTGAGAACATCGTGCTGAAGTCAGCGCGGATACTCCATTCGGGCGAGATGGCGCGTTCAACGCCGACGCCAAGTAAAGGCGAGATAAACGATTTAGAGCCCTTCAAATCGTAGTTCTGCGCCCATTTAGGCAGATATGCGTCATTACCAAACGCAACACTGGGTTTTGGAACCGAGACATAAGAGAGCGCATTTACGTTCATCTGAATGTCTGTCCTGGTGTAACCCGCGCCGATGCGGCCGTAGACGAGAAGGCCGCCGCCTGTGCACCCGCAGAGAAATGAATCATCGACCACGTAACCAAAACGGGCACTGATGAAAGCCTCTTTTTCCTTGAACAGATCGACGCAATAGCTGACCGGATCGGTTTGCGTACTGCAATCAATCTGGTTCTTTTTTCCATAGGTGCCCTCAATTTCGAGGCCTACAAGAAATCCGTTTTCCAGAAGATTATTGCAGCCAAGTTGAAACCCGCCGATGGGACCAGTTAATGTGTCGGTTGTTTTACTGATACTTTCGGCGCGATAAAAATCCGTACCTATGATGTCGATGCGATTATCAACTGTTTTTGTTCCCACATGTACGCCGCCATAACAGCGATTCCAGTTGAACGCCTGCGGCGGCTGCGCAGGCGCAATCTGGGGCGCTGGAACCGGAGCGGGATAATATGGAAATGGCGTCAGCCGATCTGCCGCCAGAGCGCCGGACGCCGAAACAGCGATGGCAGACATACTGACAAAGAATCGAAACATCGCGCTATCCTGAAAATAAAATTACTATTCCAGATTAATACGCGAACATGGTTACTATAACATTCTAGAGCTATCTCATCATGTTTCCAGAATTGGGACAGATAGAATCGAACGATATGCAAAACGCCGCGCGCTGATGCGCACGGCGTTTCGATTTTCAATGCACAAATTATTGTTGCGACGTTTCGCCCGCAAGCGATGCAGATTTTACGCGCTGGCGACTGAACTCAGGAAACGATCAATCGTCACGTTCACATGTTCGGTCTGACGGGCGACGTCAGTCGCAGAGCGATGGACTTGCGAGGCGGCCCGATCAGTTTCGCTAACGGCGGCTCTCAATCCGTCCATGCTTCTGGCTGCGCTCTGCGTTTCCTCCGCCGCCTCTGCGGCGCTGCGGGAAATTTCCTTGGTGGCTGACGATTGCTCTTCCACCGCCACCGCGATCCCGGCGGTGAAGCCCTCCGCCTCCTGCATGGTTGTGGAGATGGAGGCAATCGCGTGCACAGCGCCTTCCGTGGCGCTTTGAATAGCGGCGACGTGTTCAGCAATGCGATCTGTCGCATGCGCCGTCTGGCTGGCGAGCGACTTGACTTCCTGCGCGACGACAGCAAAGCCGCGTCCCGCTTCGCCAGCGCGCGCGGCCTCAATCGCCGCGTTCAAAGCCAGCAGATTAGTTTGCGCAGCGATCGCCTGAATAAGGCCGATGATCTCGCCGATTTTATGCGCTTTGTCGGCCAGCCCGTCGATGGTCTGCGTGGTGGCGACGGTGGTGCGCGAGGCCTCGTTCACGATGTTGCGCGTGCGCAAAACCTGCGCCTCGATTTCGCGAATGGAGGCTGACAATTCTTCAGAAGCGCGCGCCACGGTGAGCACATAATTGGAGGCCTGCGCGGTGGACGACGAGGCGCTGCTGGCCTGCCGCGCGCTTTCGGTTGACGAGGTCGCAAGCGAGTCTGCGGCTTTCAGCATATGGGCGCTATGGCCCGCAACGTCGCTAAGGGCGCCGCCGACGATGGCGCGAAAATCGGCGATCAACGTATCGACGCGCTGCTGCCGGGCTATTGCGGCCGATTCAGAGGCGCCCACGCGCTCCAGCAGCGACACGCGCTCGCCCAACCGCACCTTCAACTGCTCAACAGCCTTGCCGATTTGCGCCAGCTCAGTGGTTGAGCCCAGATTGGGCACTTCCACCGACAGGTCGCCGTCCGACAGGCTGATAAGCGTCTTTGTCAGCGCAGCGACATTCTCGGCGAGGCGCGCCATCATGGAATTGAGCAGCATCACCACGCTGCCCACGATCACCAGAGCGCCAGTGAGCGGGATAATAAAAGCGAGGCCCTGCTCCTCGCCGCCCGATTGGGTCCAGGAGATCGTCAGGACAACGAGCAAAGCCACCACACCGATGACCAGACCGCCTTTTCTGGAAATATGCGAGTTGATAGCCGCTCTCCTTAACCGACGCGCTGCGCACAGGCGCTTGAAGCGGAACAATCGCAGGTTTCGCTTAAGGCGAAGTAAAGGCTGAGCTGACGTTATCGGGCGGGAGACGCTTATCCAGGGCGCGCATCAAGACGCGCCCCTGCCCGCGCCAGCAGCAGGGGAAAGGCGTCGCTGAGGAGAAAATCGAGCTCCTGCTCGCGGGTGACCGTCACCGGATCGAGCGCCGCCAATTCCGCATCCACCCGGCCAGGATGGCACATCACAAGATGACGGGCGCCGGGCGCCTTGAGATAATGAGCAAAATCATTCGCGTAAGCGCGGCGTGAGTCAAAAGCCGAAAAGCCCGCAAAGCCTTCGTTCAATGTGAACCCCCTGGCGCGAGCCTCACGAGCGAACCCGTGGGCGAACCAGGCCAACAGCAGCGCCTTTTTGATCTCTACGCCGCGCGCAAGGATGCGGGAGGGGCTGTCGGCGCTGTCGCGCAGCCATACCCGGCCCGCCCAGCCCCGACGCTCCATCTCCGTCAGCAGCAGGCCGCGGATCGGGCGCAGCGCGTGAACGTGCTGATGGCCGTCGACGAAATCGGGCGTCCGGCCCATGGCGGCTTCGAACGAATCAAACTGACGCGCAATCTCGGCGCCTACCTCGCTGGCCAGCGATTGGGGCAGGTTCTTCCTGCGCAGATAAAAGCCAAGGCCCGGCAATTTTCCCTGCGGCGCAAGATTCGGCGCGGGGGCCAGCGGGGCGCCGACCGTCAGATTCAGGTGAACGCCGATCTGGGCGGCGCCGAGACAGGGTGCGAGCAGCGGCGCGGCGACCGGCCAGTGCGCCATATTGGTCATAGCTCCGGTCGCGTTGATGCGCCCGGCGGCAAGAGCCTCGCAAATTCCAGCGCTTACGGCGGGAGAGAGGCCGTAATCGTCAGCGCAGAGAATGAACGAAAAGTCTGACATGCTTCCTCATAGATGTGTGACGCCTGATTCCCATAACACGCGGGGCGCATTCCGCGCGAGCAAGCTCCGCTTGCGCCGACCTGCGCCTTTGCGCATAGGTCTTGTGTTATATTCACGGGTATCGTCACCCATTCTGCGGCGAAATGGACGCTTCCATGACCTATATCTCCGATGCTGCGGCTCCAGAGCTGACCGTGGTGGTGCCGATGTTCAACGAGGCCGCCAATCTGTCGCCGCTGGTGGCCCGGCTCACGCCTGTGCTGGAGCGCTGCGTGGCTTCCTATGAGATCGTATTCGTCGACGACGGCTCCAGCGACGAAACGCTGCTGGCGTTGCGGCAGGCCAACCTGTCCGATCCGCGTTTGCGGGCGGTCTCGTTCAGCCGCAATTTCGGCAAGGAGATCGCAATCGCCGCCGGACTCGACCATGCGCGCGGCGAGGCTGTCGTCATTATGGACGCAGATCTTCAACATCCCCCCGAGGTCATCGAGACATTTGTGGAGCGTTGGCGCGAGGGCTATCAAAACGTCTACGGCCAGCGGGTGGACCGCACCGCCGACAGCCCGTTGCGACGCATGTTGACGTTGCGGTTCTACAAGCTGTTCGCCTCGTTCGGCGAAACCGCCCTGCCGCCGGGCGCTGGCGATTTCCGTCTGCTGGACGCGCAAGCGGTTGCGGCGCTGCGGGCGATGCCGGAGCGGGCGCGCTTTTCCAAAGGACTTTACGCTTGGATCGGGTATCGCTCGATCGGCGTGCCGTTTGAGGTGGCCGAGCGCGCCTTTGGCGAATCCAAGTTCAGCTATCGCAAGCTCACGCGCTTTGCGCTCGACGGCCTGATGTCGTTCTCGACCCTGCCGCTGATGGTGTGGACCTATGTTGGCACGATGATCGCCATTGGCGCATTGGGCATGGCGGTCTATTTCCTCATGCAGACGATTACGGTCGGCGCAGACGTGCCAGGCTACGCCTCGCTGATCGTCTCCATCATGTTCTTCGCCGGCGTGCAGCTGATGTCGCTGGGCATACTTGGCGAATATGTGGGTCGCATTTTTGCGGAAGTAAAGCGCAGGCCATTGTATCTTGTGGCCGAGCGTGTCGGCGTTGAAGAAGATTCCTCGCCCATCGGCCGCGCGCGGAAATCGTCTCCGTGAGCATGCTGCGCAGCCTCGCCTCGGTCAGCGGATTCACTTTGCTCTCACGCGCCACCGGTTTTGCGCGCGACGTTGCTATGGGCGCAGCATTGGGCGCTGGCGCGCTGGCGGACGCTTTCACCATCGCGTTCCGGCTGCCCAATCATTTCCGTGCAATCTTCGGCGAGGGGGCCTTCAACTCCGCCTATGTGCCAACCTACGCGAGCACGCTGGAAGGCGCAGGCGCAGAGCAGGCCAAACAATTTTCGGCGCAAATCTTCACGCTGCTGCTGGCCTCGCAGATTGCGCTTCTGGTTCTGGCGCTGGCCTTTACGCCTGAGCTTCTCGGGCTGTTGGCGCCTGGCGTAGAGCCCGGATCGCCGACCTATCAGCACGCGCTCACGATGACGCGGATCACGTTTCCCTACCTGCTGTGCGTGACGCTGGTCACGTTGCTCTCGGGGACGCTGAACGCGCATGGACGCTTTGCTGCTGCGGCCTTTGCGCCGGTTTTGCTGAACCTGTCCATCATCGCCTGCCTTGCGCTTATTGCGCTGTTTCCTGATGCGGGGATCGCAGCCAGCGTCGGCGTGCTGATTGCGGGCGTACTGGAACTGGCGTTGATGATTGTGGCGACGCGGCGCGCGGGCGTGCTGCAAATGTTTGCGCGGCCTGCGTTTGGCGCAGACGTGCGACGCTTCTTCAAGACGTTCCTGCCAGCCGTCATTGGTTCGGCGGGCGTGCAGATCGCGCTTTTCGCCGACACCATTATCGGCTCGATGTTGCCGACGGGCGGCATGGCGTCGATCTATTACGCCGACCGCATATATCAGCTTCCCATCGGCGTGATCGGCATTGCAGCCGGGGCCGTGCTGTTGCCGGAAATGAGCCGCCGCCTTGCAGCCGGCGACGCGCCCGGCGCGCTGGAGGCGCAAAACCGCACCATCGCGTTGACGATTGCGCTGTCGGCGCCGTTCTTCGTGGCGTTCCTCACCATTCCCGATCTCATTATGGCGGGCGTGTTCCAGCGCGGGGCATTCACAGCCGAAGCAGCGCAGGCATCGGCGCACGTATTGTCAGCTTACGGAATCGGATTGCTCGCCATCGTGCTGATCCGGTCAGCGGTAGCGAGCTTTCAGGCGCGCGGCGATACGATGACGCCGATGAAGATTGCACTTGGCGCAGCAGCTTTGAACGTAGCGTTGAAGATCGCGCTGTTTGAACCGCTCGGCGCACCCGGCCTTGCGCTGGCGACCGCAATCGGCGCGTGGCTGAATTTCCTGCTCCTCGTATTCTTCGCCATCAAGGGCGGCGACATGCGGATAGAGAAGCTCACAATGCGCGTCGCCATCGCCGCTAGCGTCGCCGGCATGCTTTTGGCTCTGGTGGCCTTGGTCGGGCGCGATTTCAGCGGCGTTATCGCCACGCAGATCAGCGCAACCTATGCGCCCGTGATTGGGCTGCTCGGCCTGATGCTCACCGGCGGCCTCGCTTATGCTGGCGCGCTGTTCGCCATGCTGGCGCTGCTGGGCGTGCGTTTGAGCAAGCTGAAGCCGCTGCGGCGCAGCGCCAGCAAGGACGAAGGCCAGCTACCGTAGCGGGGCTTGACGAATGGCAAGCATTAAACGACTGACGCGACAGCATCTGGAACCATCTTGAAATGAACGCACCCGCAATAGCCCGCACCATCGCCGACCTGCGCGCCCATGTTGGGGCGTGGCGAGCCGCGGGCGAACGCGTGGCGCTCGTCCCGACAATGGGCGCCCTGCACGCTGGCCACATTGCATTGACTCAGCATATGCGCGCGCAGAGCCCGCGCGTGATCGTATCTATTTTCGTCAACCCGACGCAATTTGCGCCCAACGAAGACTTCAGCAAATATCCGCGCACGTTTGAAGCCGACGTCGAAAAGCTCACAGCGGCAGGCGTCGATCTGGTTTATGCGCCCAGCCCTGAAGAGATGTATCCGCAAGGCTTCACCACCACGATCTCGCTGGCGGGACCAGCGCACGCCGATCTCGAAGACCGCTTCCGCCCGACGCATTTTGCGGGCGTGGCCACCATCGTCGCAAAACTGTTCACGCAAGCTGCGCCTGATGTCGCTATATTCGGACAGAAAGATTACCAGCAGCTCGCCGTGATAGCCCGCATGACGCGCGATCTCGATCTGCCTGTGGAGGTGATCGGCATAGAGACAGTGCGCGAGAGCGACGGGCTCGCCCTCTCCTCGCGCAACGTCTACCTCAGCGCCGGGCATCGCGCGCTTGCCCCGATGCTCCACGCCACAATGCAGACTTGTGCGCTGCGCATTGCAGCGGGCGACGAGTTCGACGCCGTGCTGGATGCAGGCCGCATTGCAATCACGAAGGCTGGCTTTACGCTGGACTATCTCGAATTGCGCGATGGCGATAATCTGGGCGCGCCGGCAGGCGCAAAAAAGCTGCGCCTGTTGCTGGCCGCGCGCATTGGCGCTACGCGGCTGATCGACAATATCGACGTCCCGCTTCCCAGGAGAGCATGATGGCCTATCTTTCAGACCAGAAGCCACTGAAGCTCGGCGATTTTGCAAAGATGCGCGCGGCCGGGGAAAAGATCGCAGTGCTCACCTGCTACGATTCCTCGTTCGCCAGCCTGCTGGAGCGCGCCGGCGTCGAAATGCTGCTGGTGGGAGATTCGCTTGGCAACGTCTTGCAGGGGCAGAGCTCCACTCTGCCCGTCACCATGGAGCATATGGAATATCACACCGCTTGCGTGGCGCGCGCAGCAAAGCGGGCGCTGGTGATGGCGGACATGCCGTTTGGCTCCTATCAGGAGAGTCCCGCGCAAGCCATGCGCAATGCAGCGCGCCTGATGGCCGCAGGCGCCCATATGGTGAAGCTGGAGGGCGGCGCGCTCATGGCGGAAACTGTGCGCTTTCTGGTCGAGCGCGGCGTGCCGGTGTGCGCGCATACGGGCCTGACGCCGCAATCGGTGAACCAGCTTGGCGGCTATCGCATACAGGGCGCCAACCCTGATTCCGCAGCCGCTTTACTGGCTGACGCAAAGTCGCTGGAGGATGCGGGCGCGGCCTTCATGGTGATCGAGATGATCCCGGCCGCCCTTGGCGCGCAGATCACGAAAAGCCTCTCGCTTATGGCCACAATCGGCATCGGCGCCGGCGCAGATTGCGACGGGCAGGTGCTGGTTCTGCACGACATGATCGGCGTCTACCCCGGCAAGAAGCCGCGCTTTACCAAGGATTTCATGGTCGGAGCCGCCAGCATCGAGGATGCGGTGTCGCGCTATGTTCAGGCCGTGAAATCGGGCGCGTTCCCGGCGCCGGAGAATTGCTATTGAGCCCGCCCGCCGACATCGTTCTTGTGCACACGTCCGACGTGCACATCGACGACAGCTATACTGCCCGCCTGTTTGGCGGCGACGGCGTGGGACCGCTGCGTCTGGTGCTCGACGTGGCCAGCAGAAGTCAGGCCGACGTGGTCTTGCTGGTCGGCGATACGTTTGAGTGCCATCGACTGCCAGACTCGCTGATCGTAGAGACTGCCCGCACGCTCGCCGCCTATGGGCGCCCGGTGGTGCTGTTGCCGGGAAATCACGATCCGGCCGTGGCGGACGCAGTGTTTCACCATCCCGCTCTGGCCGCCGTGTCCAATTTGTCGATATTGGGCGTGACCCATGAGGAGGCGGCGACCTTCGATCATCTCGATCTTGAAGTGTGGGGTCGTGCGCATCGCGATTATTGCGACATGGACCCGCTGGAGCGAGCACGGCCTCGCTCAACGCGTTGGCAAATTGCGCTGGCGCATGGCCATTACGAGCCCAAGCCTGATCGCTCAACGCGGCTGCGCCCCTCATGGCTGGTGGGCGACGACGAAATCACCGCTACGGGGGCCGATTACATCGCCTTTGGCCACTGGAACCGCGCCTTCAAGGTCGGCGCCTGCGCGATCCCGGCGTTTTACTCCGGCTCGCCCGATTATGCGGGCGCCGTAAACCTGGTGAGGCTGGGCGACGGCGGCGTGCAGGTTGAACAGGCGGCGCTGGATTTACCCGCGACGATGCGCGCAGGTCTGGCGACCTAGACTTTAGTTTAGCGCCCCGGTGGTGAACGCAGCGTTCCATTCAACCGCTTGGCCTTGCCCGCGTCTGAAAAAAGTACAAAGGTTCACCCCGGCGATCGTACAGGACGATCCGGCCGAGGCGCCAACGTGCTGCTTCGCGTTATGTTATTCGCAAACGCGCTTAATAGGAGGGGAAATGATTTTCAAAAGCATCCTTGCGGGGGCCGTGGGCCTTGCCGCCGGACTCCAGTTCACCGCGCCTGCCCTGTCGCAGGAGACCGTGAAAGTCGGCCTGATCGCTACGCTTACCGGCCCGCAGGCCGCTTCCGGCCGCCAGAAAGTCGCTGGCGCCCGTCTCTACATGCAGCTCAACGGCAATATGGTCGCCGGCAAGAAGATTGAACTGATCGTGAAGGACGACACTGGCGTCGCCGACGTCACCCGTCGCCATGCGCAGGAGCTGATCGTCAACGACAAGGTGGCGGCGATTGCTGGCTTCAGCCTGACCCCGCTGGCTTTGGCCGTGGCGCCGGTCATCACGCAGTCGAAGACCCCCGCAATCATCATGACGGCAGGCACTTCGGTCATCACCGAGCGTTCGCCCTATTTCGTGCGCGTCAGCTTCACCCTGCCGCAGCAGAGCGTGCCGATCGCCGAATGGGCGGCCAAGAACGGCGCCAAGACCGCCGTATCTCTGGTGTCCGATTACGGCCCGGGCATCGACGCGCAGAACGCGTTCAAGATGCGTTTTGAGGAACAGGGCGGCAAGGTGCTTGAGCAACTCAAGGCGCCGCTGGCCAACCCGGAGTTTTCTCCCTTCCTGCAACGCGCCAAGGATCTGAAGCCCGACGCGCTGTTCCTCTTCGTGCCCGCCCCCACGGCGGGCGCGCTGATGAAGCAGGTCATTGATCGCGGCCTCACCGAAGCCAACATCAAGGTCATCGGCACCGGCGACATCACCGACGACGACCAGCTCAACGGCATCGGCGACAGCGTGCTGGGGCTCATCACCTCGCACTTCTATTCCGCCGCCCACGGCTCCGCGCTGAACCAGAAGTTCGTGGCCGAATTCAAGAAAGCCAATCCCGGCATGCGCCCGAACTTCATCGGCGTCGGCGGCTGGGACGGCATGCACGCATTCTATGAAGCCCTGAAGAAGACCAGCGGCGACACCGACGGAACCAAACTCGTGGACGCCATGAAAGGCGCCACCTGGGAAAGCCCGCGCGGCATGATGACGATTGATCCTGAAACGCGCGATGTGATTCAGGACGTCTATATCCGCAAGGTCGAGAAGAAGGATGGCGAACTTTACAACATCGAGTTCGATGTGGTGAAGCAGGTCAAGGATCCGATGCACAAGTAGCAAGACCGACCCCGCAGCCCGTGCTGCGGGGTCATTCTATCTTCCGGGGAGGACGCCTTGCTGACCATTCTTTTCGACGGCGTGGCTTACGGCATGCTGTTGTTCGTTCTCGCGGTCGGCCTGTGCGTCACGCTCGGCCTGATGAATTTCATCAATCTCGCCCACGGCGCCTTCGCCATGGCCGGCGGTTATCTCACCGTCGTCATGATGAACCGCATGGGTCTGTCGTTTTACTGGTGTCTGCCAGCAGCTTTTCTGTTCAGCGCCGTGCTGGGCGTCGTGCTGGAGCGCGCGCTGTATCGCCGCCTCTATGACAAAACCCATCTCGATCAGGTGCTATTCTCCATCGGCCTCATATTCATGGCGATGGCGACCGTCGATTACGCAATGGGCGCCAGTCCGCAAATCGTGAACCTGCCGCCCTCGCTCAACGGGCGCATTGAAATTTTGGGCGCCAATGTGGGCGTCTATCGCCTGTTCGTGATCGCCATTTGCGGTCTGCTGACCATCGGTCTCCAATTCGTGATCGCGAAGACGCGCTTTGGCAGCCGTTTGCGCGCGTCCGTTGACGATGGACGCGTTGCGCGCGGACTTGGCATCGATGTGACGGGCATTTTCGCGCTCACGTTTGCGGTCGGCTCCGGGCTGGCGGGACTTGGCGGCGCGCTTGGCGCCCCGATCCTCAGCATGGACCCAAGCTTTCCGCTGAAATACATGATCTTCTTCCTGATCGTGATCTCCATCGGCGGCACGACCACGATCACCGGGCCGTTCTTCGCCTCGATCCTGCTCGGCGTGGCGGATGTGGCGGGGAAATATTTCGTGCCCGCCATAGGCGGCTTCATCATCTACACGATCATGGTGGCGGTGCTGATCTTCCGCCCGCAAGGTCTCTTCACGCGGAGCGCGAAGCGATGATCCCTGAGTCCCCAAACAAGCCCGCAGGCTGGCTGCTGGGCCGCACCCGCTGGCGCTGGTACGAGCTTGCGTTCTGGGCGGCGGCCGCCTCGTCTTTCTTCATCTTTCCCTCAAAGCTGATGCTCATAAGCGAGATCTTTATTCTGGGGCTGCTAGCGGTCTCAATCGATCTGACGCTGGGCTTTGCGGGCCTTGTGACGCTGGGCCAGGGCGCGTTTTTTGGCGTGGGCGCCTATGCGGCCGGCCTGATGGCGCAATATGGCGCAGGAACCGCGCCGTTCGCCGATCCGCTTCTGGGCCTGCTGGTGGCGGGGTTTGTTGCGGGCGCGCTGGGCTTTGTCACCAGTTTTCTGGTGCTGCGCGGCTCCGACCTGACGCGCCTGATGGTGACGCTGGGCGTTGCCCTCATCGTTGAAGAAATTGTCACGCAGGCCAAAGACATCACGGGCGGCTCGGACGGGCTGCAAGGCGTCATGTCCTCGCCGGTGCTGGGCGTGTGGTCCTTCGATCTCTATGGCAAAACCGCGTTCTGGTATGCGCTCATCGTCACCTTCGTCTGCTTCTGGTTTTGCCGCCGTCTGGTGAATTCATCGTTTGGCCTGTCGCTGCTGGCCATCAAAGGCAATCCGCTGCGCGCCCGCGCCATCGGCATGCCGGTCAACACCCGGCTGGTTGCGATCTACACCATCGCCGCCGCCATTTCCGGCATGTCCGGCGGTCTGCTGACGCAGACAACGCAATTCGCCTCGCCTGACATGGTGGCCTTCCATCGCTCGGCGGACGCATTGTTGATCCTTGTCTTCGGCGGTTCAGGCTTTCTGTATGGCGGACTTGTCGGCGCGGTCGCCTTTCGTGTGATGCAGGATTTCATCGGCAACATCACGCCGCAATATTGGCTGTTCTGGGTCGGCCTTGTGCTGGTGCTGCTGGTGCTGTTCGTGCGCGGGGGCATTATCGGGATGCTGATTGCGCTGCGCGAAAGGCTCTTGCGCAAGGGAGAAGGTTCATGAGCGAGGCCCCAAAGCCGGTTCTGGAAACCCGCGCGCTGCGCAAGGCGTTTGGCGGCATCACCGCCACCGACAATGTGACGTTCAGCCTGCCTCCCGGCGCGCGCCATGCGCTGATCGGCCCCAATGGCGCGGGCAAAACCACGTTCGTGAACCTGTTGTCGGGCGTGCTGCCCGCCACCAGCGGCGAGATTTATCTGAACGGCGTCAACATCACGAACTGGAGCGTGCGCGACCGCGCGCGCGCTGGACTCGCCCGCACGTTCCAGATCAACCAGCTCTATGCCGACCTGTCGCCGCTTGAGACGATCCTGATCGCCATCAACGAGCGTGAGAACGCCGCCACCTCATGGTTCAGGCCGCTGGGCTCGCGCAGCGATCTGGTGGACGAAGCCGCAGCTTTGCTGGTGCGCCTCAACCTCGCCGACGTAATGCAAGCCCGCGTCGGCTCGCTCGCCTATGGTCGCCAGCGATTGCTGGAAATGGCGATTGCGCTGGCCTCAAAGCCTCAAGTGCTGCTGCTGGATGAGCCCGCCGCTGGCGTGCCCGAGGGCGAGCGCGACCAAATTCTCGATGTCGTGGCCGCCCTGCCCGCCGACGTGTCGCTGATCCTGATCGAGCATGACATGGACCTTGTGTTCCGCTTCGCCAAAACCATCTCGGTTCTGGTCAACGGCGCCCTGTTCGTGGAGGGTACGCGCGACGAGATTGCGCGCGATCCGCGCGTGCGTCAGGTCTATCTCGGCGAAGAGGAGATCGCCCATGGCTGACGTTCTCAAGCTTCAAGGCGTCAGTGCGGGCTATGGCGAGGCGGTCGTTCTCAACGGCGTGTCGTTCACGCTCCAGCCGGGTACGGCGCTGGCGCTGCTTGGCCGCAACGGCGTCGGCAAGACCACGCTCATCAACACCATCATCGGCTTGACGCGGATGCGCGGCGGGTCGATCCATTTCGACGGGCGCGACGTGACCCGCCAGCGCCCGGACGAGCGCGCCCGCGCGGGCATCGGCTGGGTGCCGCAGGAGCGCAATATCTTCAAGTCGCTGACAGTAGAGGAAAACCTTACCGCGATCATGCGTCCCGGCAAATGGGGCCTTGAAGAGCTTTACGCCATGTTCCCAAGGCTCGCCGAACGCAAGCGTAATATGGGAAATCAATTATCGGGCGGCGAACAGCAGATGCTCGCTATCGCCCGCGCGCTCGCCACCAATCCCCGCCTGCTGCTGCTCGACGAGCCGCTGGAAGGGCTGGCGCCGATCATCGTCGACGAATTGCTGGCCGCCTTGCGCAAGATCGTGCGCGAGGAAAAAATGTCGGCGATTATCGTTGAACAAAGCGCGCGCAAAATTCTTCCCCTCACCGATCATGCGATCGTTCTTGAACGCGGCGCCGTCGCCTGGGAGGGGCCAAGCGCAGACCTTGCGCAGGACGCCGACACTTTGGCGCGCCTGCTGGGCGTTGCGGAAAAATCCGCCGCCTGATTTTCATCAATGGAGCCTGTTATGCAACGCACGATCCCACCTTTCCGCGCCGATCATGTCGGCTCCATCCTGCGCACGCCGGCGCTGAAGGAAGCACGCATCAAGAAGGCCGCAGGGCATATTGACGCTGCGGCGCTGAAAGAAGTTGAAGATGCCGAGATCCGCAAGATCATCGCAAAACAGGAAAACGTCGGCCTGCAATCAATCACCGACGGCGAGTTTCGTCGCGCGTGGTGGCATTACGATTTTCTGAGCCAGCTCGACGGCGTGCAGATTCGCGAAGTGGAAGGCGGCATCAAGTTCGCGGGCGTCACCACCAAGGCCGAGGCGCCTTATGTCTTCGCAAAGATGGGCTCGAAGAGCCATCCGCAGATCGAGCATTTCAAGTTTCTGGCCGCCAACACCAAGCGCACGCCGAAGATGACGATCCCCTCCCCCTCGATGCTCCATTATCGCGGCGGCACGGGCATGATCGACCGCAATGTCTATCCGAAGATGGACGATTTCTGGACTGATCTCGGCAATGCCTACGCGCAGGCGATCAAGGGTTTCTATGACGCGGGGTGCCGCTATTTGCAGATCGACGATTGCTCGATGGCCTATTTCTGCGATCCTGCGCAGCGCAAGATGCTCGCCGACCGCGGCGACAATCCCGACGAGCTGGAGCAGGCCTATGCCTATGCGCTCAACACCGCGCTGGCGGGACGCCCCGCTGACATGCGCGTGACGATGCACGTGTGCCGTGGCAATTTCCGCTCGACGTTTGTAGCGTCTGGCGGCTACGAGCACATCGCCGATCTGATGTTCAACAAAATCAATCTCGACGGCTATTTCCTGGAATGGGACAACGAGCGCTCGGGCGATTTGTCGCCGCTGCGCCTGTTGCCCAAGAACAAGCTCGTCGTGCTGGGCCTCGTCACCTCCAAGACTGGCGACCTTGAGACAAAGGATTCGATCAAGCGCCGCATCGAGGAGGCGACGCAATACGCCGAACTCGACCAGCTCTGCCTGTCGCCGCAATGCGGATTCGCCTCGACCGAGGAAGGCAATACGCTGACGCAGGACGAGCAATGGGACAAGCTGCGGCTGGTGGTGGAAGTGGCGGAAGAGGTCTGGGGCAAAGCCTAGTCCCGGCGCCGCAAGAGCTATTCCGGACCAAAGATTGAGCTTGCAGCGATTGCAAACAAAGCTCTTCAGGCGCATTCTTTTGCGTGCGCCTGATTTGGCGCCATTGCGGGCGGAACATGACAGACAGACATGGATCATCAGCGGCGGACGCGGGTGGGCTGAAGGCCTCATCCTCAAGCGCAGCCGAGATTGATTACGGTCATCGTCACTTCGTCAACCTTGCCGCCGCCGCCTTCGTTCTGATGCTGGCCATGCTCGCCGTGTGGGCCATCAAGACGATTGACGAGCAGGAAAGCCTGCGCAAATGCTTCTCATCTGGCCGCAAAGATTGCGTTCGCATCTTGGCCCCGCCCAAAGGGCCTGTGCAGCCGGTGCGTTAAGGACGACGCCCAAACAAAAAAGGCCCGGCTGAGCCGGGCCTTTTCGTTATCGGAGCCAGCGCTCGATCAGGCTGGAATATCGGATGCGTGCGCCGTGTGACGGCGACGCAGGAGCCAGCCAAGCCCCAGCACGAAGACTGCGCCAAGCGCCGGCGCCAGAACGTGGGCGACTGCAGCCGGGATCGCGTCGAACAGGAACTTGAGGGAAGGCTCGTCGAGGATCAATTCACCCGCGACCCAGCCGAGCAGGCCAGCGCCCGCCCAAACCATGGCCGGGAAGCGTTCGATCAGCATAATCACCAGCTGGGCGCCGAATACGATCATCGGGATAGAGATCGTCAGGCCCAGAATGATCAGCATCCACGAACCGTTGGCCGCGGCGGCGATGGCCACCACATTGTCCAGCGACATCACCAGATCGGCGATCGCGATCACGCGAACAGCCTGCCAGATGGTGTCGGATTGCTTCACTTCCTTTTCGTCGTTGTTCTCGACGAGGAGCTGAACGGCGATCCACAACAGCAGCACGCCGCCGATGATCTTGAGATAGGGCCAGCTCATCAGGGTGGCGACGATGGCGGTGAAGCCGATGCGCATCACGATGGCGACGGCGGCGCCCAGAATGATGCCCCATTTGCGGGACTTCTCGGGCAGGCCGCGGCAGGCCAGCGCAATCACGACTGCGTTGTCGCCGGAGAGCAAAATGTTGATCCAGATGATCTTCAGCAGCGGCAGCAGAAATGTAGCGGTGTCAAAACTCATGTTATCGAAGTTCATGTGCGCCTCCTCTTTCTGGAGGACTAGGCTGGCAAGGCCCTCGCGTCAAGATTTCGGCAGTAAGAATACAGTGTTCAAGCTAGAGAAATACCGAGCGAGAACCCACATGGCCTTGGCGGTGGCTGTGCATGTTTGCGGGAGAGTTGGAGCCCGGTTCGGGCGCAGCCTGGCCTTGGCCAGCGGTCGGGCCAAATTGCGCGGGCGGGGGATATGTAGAAAGCCCACGCAAGGCGCCGCCGTGGCGAGGCTGGCGTAAAAAGTCTGATTGCACAGATAATCGCCCGCATCGCGCGAGAGCGCACAAGCTGCGCCGCTGGAGGCCATGGCCGCCAAAACCCGAGCGAGCGGCGCACGGGCGCGCCGCACCATCGGCCCATGCGGCGCGAGGACCATGCGGCCAGACCGGGCGCCGACGGCGTCTGGATGCAGGACGCTCAGCCGATTGCGGGCGCAGGCCTCAAAGCTCAAGCCCGGCCGCCTGGCCGCCAATCCAAGATGCAGCACAACATGCGGACGCATTTGCGATATCAGCGCCTGCACGCGCGCCTCCGCCCCCTCATAGAGCACCGGAAGCGCCGCCGTTCGCAGTTCAAACCCGGCGCGGGCGAAGGCGCGGCCCCAATCGCGCTCCAGAGCCCGTAAAATGGCGATGGTTGGATTTGCGCGGGCGCCGGGAAAAGAGCCAAAGGCCGTGACCAGAATCGTGATCGCCATTTGCCCGCCCGCTTCAAGTTTCCGCCTCTTTTAGCATGAGGCCCCAATCTCGACACCTTCGGCGTGCTACAAGGCGGCCTAAATTCATGGCGCCGCTTAACCAGACCTTCATCGGTTTTGGCGTTTTCAATAACGATGCATTTTCCGGATTTTTTCGTGAACTTGGGGCCTATGAACATTCAACCTGCATTTGACCGCGCCAAAACGATCGCACGCGCACGAAGATTTGCTCCGCTTGTGCTCATTGCGGCGTTGACGCCGGGCCTTTCGGGCTGCTCGAGCGTCGGTCTTGCCAGCATGAGCGCTTCGGCCGCGGGCATCTTGGGCGACAGCACGAAGTCCGAGGGGGTTCAAATTCCAATTTTCGTCGCCTCTACGCGGCGCGAAGCCAAAGGCGTCGAGACCATCAATCCGCAGGCGCAATATTCGTTCGCCCTCGTGTCGGTGCCTCCCGGCCACAAGCCCGGCAGACTCGAGCGTCCAGGCTTTGGCGCGGCGAACGCGCGCAAGCATTTCGTCGTCGCCCAGAATTATCCCGTCGAGCGCGAGCAATTATCATCGCAGGTCGCCACCCATTTGTCGGGCCGCGTCGGCTCCAGCCGCGACGTGCTGGTGTTCGTGCACGGCTTCAACACAAGCCTCGACGAAGCCCG
>CANJPM010000024.1 GCA_947476075.1 Beijerinckiaceae bacterium | reverse complement strand
GAACGAACCGGTGGGCTGATCTTCAACATCGACCACGACAACCACGCGGTCAGGCGAAGAGCCCGGCTCGTTGGTTATGCGTACGCGCTTGAAGAAGCCGAGGTTGTTCAGGCGACGCTCAGCGCGATCAACAAGAACGCGATTGTAGGCGTCTCCCTCTCCGAGATCGAACTCGCGACGAATGACGTAGTCACGGGTGCGGGTGTTTCCGCGAACGGTGATGCGCTCGACGTAAACGCGCGGGCCTTCTTCAACGACGAAGGAGAGTGCAATGGTCTGCGTCGCAGGATCGCGGTCGCCGCGCGGGCGGGCCGACGAGAACGCATAGCCCTTGCGCGCAACTTCGCGCGTCAAGGCTTCAACCGAACGCTCTACAAGATCGCCGTTATAAACATCGCCAGCCGAAACCTTCAGCGCGCCGCGCAGCGTCTCGGGAGAGACGTCGGAGAGACGCGAATCCACGTTGACCGTGCTGACGCGATATTGAGCGCCCTCTTCCACGCTCACAGTCACGATGTAACCCTCGCGGGCATCGTCGTAGCGCGCGTCGGAGCCGACGACGCGGAAGTCGGCGTAACCGTTCTTCAGATAAAAACGACGGACGCCCTCAAGGTCGGAAGAGATCTTGTCGGGATCATAAACGTCGGTGTTCTTGAGAAACGACAGCCAGTTCATCTCCGTTGTCTGCATGATGTTGCGCAGACGATAAGCGGAATAGGCCTGATTGCCGACGAAATTGATTTCACGAACGCCGGTCTTGCCGCCTTCAGAGACGGTGAACACCACGTCAATGCGGCCATTCGGCAGATCGACAGTGCGCGAGGTCACAGTCGCTGCGCCGCGACCGGCGCGACGGTAAATGTCCTTGATGCGCTCGATGTCAGCCTGAACTGTCGACTGGCTGTAGGGGCCGCGCGAACGGGTCTGAACCTCGGACGACAGAACGTCGCCCTTGACCTTGCTGTTGCCTTCAAAGGCGACGCGATTAATGACGCTGTTCTCAACGACCTGAACGATGATGCGACCGCCATCGCGGCGCACGCGCACGTCGGAGAAAAGCCCGGTCGAGTAAAGCGCACGAACGCCTTCGTTGATTCGTGCCTGATCCGTGCCCGAGAAATAAGAACGGACAGTCTCTGCGTCGACGCGCTGGCTACCCTGCACGACAATCGTCTGGGCGACCGCAGAATTGGTCATCCCGGCGAACAAAACGCCTGCGAGGGCGGCTGCTACGAGCCGAGAGCGGATATGACCTGAAAATTGCATAGGCGATCGGTCCTCATCGTTCAATTACGGCGGCGCACTTCTTACGCTCCGCCTCACCGCTTTCAATTGCGGGGAGAAGGGTTGGACGCTTTACGCAGGCGCCACAATACCTCTCAAAGTCCTTCTACTCCGTTTACGCAAGCCTGCAAACGCCCTTTTGCCATTCGGCGCGGGTTTTACGCGGCCCGTGACGGGGCCGCCACGTTTTACGGTAAGCAGAGGGTTAACCAAAGAGCTTCATGAGCTTAGGGCCGACATGCAAAACGTCGTTGATTGTGGCGAACAACATCAGCGCCACCACCAAACCCATGCCGAACCGGAATCCAAGCTCCTGATTTTTCTCGCTGATTGGCTTACCTTTCACGGCCTCGACGGCATAGAACAACAAATGTCCGCCATCGAGCAAAGGCACTGGCATTAAATTCAGGAAACCGATCGATACCGAGATGATTCCCGCCAGATATATCAGGCCTGAATAACTGACTTTGGCCACAGAGCCGGAAATTTCCGCAATCCGCAGCGGACCGGAGATCTGGTCCGCTGATTCGCTGCCGGCGATCAGCCCGCCAAAATAGGAAATTGTGCGCTCGACAATGAACCAGGTCTCGCCAAAGCCCCGACCGACAGATTCAGCCAGCGTGAATCGCTGCTTTATCCAGTTCTCGGGCTTTGCGGACGGCTCGATGCCGATCATGCCGACGCGATGCTTGCCGAACGGCGTCGACACTTCGCGCCGTTGCGGTATCACTTCGACCGACACATCGCGGGCGCCGCGCTGGACGACAAACGCCAGCGGCATATCCGGCGAGGCCTGAACCACCCGCTGCATCTGGCCCCAATCGCCAATGGCTTGGCCATTGATAGAGACGATGGAATCGCCAGCCTTCAAGCCCCCGAGATCAGCCGCCTCGCCTGTCCGTACATTCTCGATGACGGGCGCCAGCACGCTGCGCCCCTCAAAATAGAAAGACGCGGCGAAGATGAATATCCCCAGCAGGAAGCTGGCCGCCGGACCAGCCGCCACAATCGCGGCGCGCTTCCAGACAGGCTGGGCGAAAAACGTCACGCTGCGCTCGGCTGCGCTCATCTGGTCGGCCCCGTCGGCGATCCCGCCGCTCGCGCCATTCGCGTCGCCATGGAATTTTACGTAGCCGCCCAGCGGCAGCCAGGCGAGGCGCCAGCGGGCACCCTTCTTGTCGGTAAAGGAGGCGATTTCCGGCCCAAAGCCAATCGAGAACGCATCGACCTTAACCCCGCACCAGCGGCCAACCAGAAAATGGCCCAGTTCATGGAAGAAGACGACGATTGTAATGACGAACAGAAACGGGACGAGGTAACCCACAAGGCCCCATGCGTGCTCAAAAAACTGCATTATGGACTCCAGATCCAGGCAAACGGACGCCTCGACATCCCTAATATAAGGTTGCTAACCGCTTAGTGCGCCGGAATGAGGGCGACCATCCAGATGGATGCGCGCCCTTTCTCTGGCAATATGGTCAACTGCCAGCGCATCGTCCACTGATAACGGCTCGCCCGCTTCACCCGCCCGCTCCATCGCCTCGCAAACCGCCTCGACGCTGCGCGCAATATCGCGAAAGCCGATGGAGCCGGACAGAAAACGGGCGACCGCGATCTCGTTGGCGCCGTTCAACACTGTGGGCATGCCCGCGCCATGCCGCATGGCGTCCATCGCAATCCGCAGCGCTGGGAAGCGATCCGTATCAGCGCGCTCGAACGTCAGCGAGCCCAGTTCCGCCAGATCGAGGCGGCGCACTTTGGTGGGAATACGCTCGGGCCAGGCGAGGCAATGGGCGATGGGCGTCTTCATATCCGGATGCGCCATGCCTGCCGTAACCGCTCCGTCGGAGAAGGCCACCAGTCCGTGCACAATGGATTGGGGGTGAACCAGCACGTCCAGCCGCGCCGCCTCTACGCCAAACAGGAAATGCGCCTCGATCAACTCCAGCCCCTTGTTCATCAGGCTCGCGGAGTCGACGCTGATCTTTGGGCCCATGGACCAATTGGGATGGGCGAGCGCCTGCGCTGGCGTTGCGGCGTCAATCGCCTCCCGCGTCCAGGTGCGGAACGGGCCGCCCGACGCCGTGAGGATCATTTTTTCGATGGTCGCGGGATCGGCTCCGCCTAGCGCCTGATGAATCGCGTTGTGCTCGCTGTCCATCGGCAGCAGCTGCGCGCCCGAACGTTTGGCTGTCGCCATGAAGGCGGCGCCGGCGCAGACAAGGCATTCCTTATTGGCGAGCGCAATGGTGCGCCCGGCCGCCAGCGCGGCGTGGGTCGGGGCGACGCCCGCGGCGCCGGAAATGGCCGCCACAATTATGTCAGCCGGCCGCAACGCCGCCTCGACGACAGCCTCAGGGCCGGCGCCGACCTCGATGCCGGTTCCAGCCAGCAGCGCAACGAGCGCCTGATAGCCTTTGGGATCTGCGAGAACGGCGCACGCGGCGCCCAGTTCAATCGCCATTTTGGCCAACGCTTGCGCGTCCCGTCCGCCAACCACGGCCTCAACGACGAAGCGACCGGGCGCAGCGGCGATCACGTCCGCCGTTGAGCGACCAATGGAGCCGGTGGCGCCAAGAATCGTCAGGCGGCGCGGAGCGCCGGTGAAGGGGGTCAATGTTGGGGCGCTATCGGCCGCGCTGTTTTTTTGCGTCGTTTGCATGAGAAAACGCCTACCACACCAGCAAGCCGTGCGCAGCCGCAACCGCGCCTTTGTGGGCGGAGCCGACCAGCGCGGCGAAAATCGCCGCGAAGATGAAACCGTCGAGCCGGTCCATCGCGCCGCCATGGCCGGGAATGAGGCGGCCGGAATCCTTCACGCCATAATAGCGTTTGATCGCCGATTCAAAAAGATCCCCGCCCTGCGAGATTGCGGCGGCGAGCAGCCCCAGCGCGAGAACAGGAAGCAAAGACGCCTCCCCCGGCGTGACGGTGAACGCAACCACGCCCAAACCGGCGAGCGCGCCGCAAAACACGCCAATTCCAAACCCCGACCATGTTTTGCCCGGAGAAATCGGCGGGCATAATTTCGGCCCGCCAATCAGGCGCCCGCCGAAATAGGCCATCACGTCCGTGCCCCACACAATGGCGAACAACCACAGCACCGCGGTCGCGCCCAAAAACAGCGAATGGCGCAAGACGCAGACCGAGACGACCATCGCTCCGGCATAAAGCAGGCCCAACCCCGACCAGGCGCTTTTGAAGACGAATACGCGCCCGCCGCCCCAACCAGCGCTGACCGCTATGGCCAGCGCGCTGATCAGCAGCAGCGCAAGAGCCCAATCAACAGAACCTGTGCTGGCGAATGCTGCCCCCCCCGCCAGCGCAACGGCGCCGATCACGATGCGCGCATTCATGTTGCGGCCGCCCGCAAGATGCTGCCATTCCCAATAAACCGCGAACCCGACCATCGCCCAGAAAATGGTGAACCAAGCGCCGCCAGCCCAGAGCGACCCCAGCGCTAACGTGACCATCACAATGCCGGACGCGGCGCGAAGCCCCAGATCGGCCAGGCCGCCGCCGCTTGGCTGGGGCGATGCACCGGTGTTGGCTGGATCGCTCATGAGCCCACCATTGCATCGGATTTGCCTGCAACGGATGGCGCCACGGCGCCAAAGCGCCTGTCGCGACTCTGATAAATGCTGATCGCCTGCTCCAGAGCCGCGCGGTCAAAGTCCGGCCAATGGCCGGGCAAAAATACAAATTCCGCATAAGCGGCCTGCCAAAGCAGGAAGTTCGACAGCCGCTGCTCGCCGGACGTGCGGATGATGAGATCGGGATCGGGCACGCCCTGCGTGTCCAGATGCGCATCCAGCATCGTCTCGTCGATCGCGGACGGATCAAGCCTTCCCTCCGCCACAGCCTGTGCAAGCCTTCGGGCGGCCTGCGCGATTTCCTGACGCGAGCCGTAATTGAAGGCCACAATGAGGTTCAGTTTCGTATTTTCGGCCGTCAGCGCCTCGGCCTCAAAAAGCAGCGAGCGAATATCCGGCGCCAGATTGTCGCGCGAGCCGATGATGCGCACGCGCACGCCGCTGGCGTGCAGATCAGCGAGGTCATTGCGGATGAAGCGCTTCAAAAGGCCCATCAGATCGGAAACTTCCTGCGGCGGCCGACGCCAGTTCTCCGATGAGAACGAATAGACCGTAAGATAGCGCACGCCCAATTCGCCCGCCGCGCGCACAGAACGACGCAGCGCCTCAACGCCGCGCCGGTGTCCCTCCAGCCGCGGCAATCCGCGCGCTGCGGCCCAGCGTCCGTTGCCGTCCATGATGATGGCGATATGACGGGGCGGCGCAGCACGCGCAGCGTCCGCCGATGTCCCGGCGTCCGATCTGGCGAATTCACTGGCTTCGTTGCGCATCGCCTGCTCCGCCATCGTCGGCGCGTCATAGATCAAAAAAATGTCCCCGGATCGCAAACATGTCCCGGAAAAATCCCCTAGACCTGCATGATCTCTTTTTCCTTCAGGCCGAGCGTCTGGTCGATCTCTGCGACGGCCTTGTCGGTCGCCTTCTGCACCTCGGTTTCGAAACGCTTCTCGTCGTCTTCGCCGATAGCCTTGTCCTTCAGCGACTTCTTGATGATGTCGATGCCGTCGCGGCGCACATGGCGCACCGCTATGCGCGCGTCTTCGGCATATTTATTGGCGACCTTCACCAACTCCTTGCGGCGCTGCTCGTTCAGCTCGGGAATGCGAATGCGAAGCACCTGGCCTTCCGTCACCGGATTCAGGCCGAGGTTGGAATCGCGGATCGCCCGCTCCACCGCGCCAACCATGCCCTTGTCCCAGACCTGCACGGACAACATGCGCGTCTCGGGCACGCTGACCGTGGCGACCTGAACAAGATTCATGCTCTGCCCATAGGCGTCCACGCGAACCGGCTCAAGCAAAGCGGCGGAGGCGCGACCCGTGCGCAGGCCGCTGAATTCATGCTTGAGCGCCTGAATAGCGCCCTGCATGCGCCGTTGAATGTCGGCGATGTCGAATGATCCACTCATGGTTCGATCCTGTTCTGTCTTGCGCGTCCGGAACACTGGCGCGCGAACGCAATCCTCTCAGGGGGTGACGAGCGTGGCCCGTCCTGTTCCCTCAAGCGCCTGCGAAATGGCGCCAGGTTCGGCTATTGAGAAAACGATTATCGGAATCGCGTTCTCGCGGGCAAGCGCGAAAGCGGCCGTATCCATCACGCCGAGGTTTTTTTCAATCGCCTCCTGCTGCGTCAGCGTCTCGTAGCGGGTGGCGTTGGGGTCTTTCTTGGGATCGGCGCTGTAGACGCCATCGACCTGCGTCGCCTTCAAAACAGCGTCCGCCGACAACTCGGCTGCGCGCAAAGCAGCTCCGGTGTCGGTGGTGAAGAACGGGTTGCCGGTACCGCCCGCCAGTACAACGACCCGGCCCTTGGTGAGATGGTTCAACGCCGCCTGGCGCGAATAGGGCTGGCAGACGTAGGGCATCGGCACTGCGGACAAAGCGCGGGCCGGTTGTCCAGCCTTTTCAATGGCGTGCTCAAGGGCAAGCCCGTTCATGACGGTAGCCAGCATACCAATGGAATCCGCACGCGCGCGATCTATGCCCTTGTCGGCGCCCTGAATGCCGCGAAAGAAATTGCCGCCGCCTACAACAATGGCGATCTCGACGCCCAGCGACGAGGCCCGAGCCACGTCTGCGGCGATGCGCTCAAGCGTACCGGCGTCGAGCCCATGGGTCTGGCGACCCATCAGAGCTTCCCCCGAAAGCTTGAGAACTACGCGCTTCCAGGCGACAGCCATGCCTTGCTCCCATTCGTAAACGACGTTCGGCGACCCGCCAGTCTTTATGGCGCGAATCTTTGCCTAACGCGATTCGAAGCAAGACAGAAGCCTCAGCATAGGCATAACCTCAAATCAGCGGTTCAAAACAAAGATCGCGCCGTTGAGAACCGAAGCGAAGCTCACCCAGGCCAGATAGGGGGCCAGAACCAGCGCGGCTGTGCGATCAATCCGCCAAAAGGCCATGATCGTGGCGACGATCGCGAGCCAGAGGAATGAGATAACCACAAGGCCCGCCAGCGGTGACTGACCCCAGAAGAACGCCCATGACCAGCCCGCGTTGAGGCAAAGCTGCACGAGGAACAATACAATCGCACCGCTCCTGCCCTGCTTAGACGGAGCCAGCCTCAACACGCGCCAGAACGCATAGGCCATCATGATGTAGAGGATCGTCCAGGCAGGCCCAAACACCCAATTGGGTGGGCTGAACGACGGCCTCACAATGGTCGTATACCAGCCTGGAATCTGCGGCATGGTGGCGACGCTGCCCAATGCGGCGGCCGCGAACACAAGGATGGCGGCGGAAAGCGCAAGCAACGCTGAGCGGGCCAGAGAAGAAGAAGGAGAAGAAGCGCTTTTTTGGATGTCCATACATGTTTATCTGGAGCCAGAGGCCATAACTTCAAGGCTCAAGCGTAAGCTCAGGCTTTTTTGCGTAAATCGGGCAGGAACCAGCACACCGCGCCAAGCGCCGGAAGGAAGGCGCAGAGCCTGAACACGAAATCCAGACTCGTAACGTCCGCCACATGCCCCAGCACAGCAGCGCCAAGCCCACCCATGCCGAAGCTGAACCCGAAGAACATGCCCGAAACCGTGCCCACCTTGCCAGGCGTCAGCTCCAGCGCATAGACCAGCACCTGCGACATCGACGCCGACATTATAAGGCCGATGATCACCGTCAGCACCGCGGCGCCAAACAGATTGGCGAACGGCAGAGCGAGCGTGAACGGCAGAGCGCCAAACACCGACAACCAGATGACATGCTTGCGTCCCAGACGGTCCCCGAGCGGCCCGCCGAAATAAACGCCGGCAGCAACCGCACCCATGTACAGGAACAGATAGAGCTGGGCGTCACGCACAGACAGGCCGAACTTCTCCATCAAATAGAACGAATAGAATGTGTTCAGCGACGCATTATAGAAGCTCTTGGAGAACAGGAGGATCAGCAGCAGCGTAATGGCGACTGCAACCTTGCGGCGTGAGAAGTTGGCCGAAACGGACGCCTTCGCCTCGCGCTTGAGCCGCTTGGCGACATCCGCAGCATGCGTTTGATACCAGCGGCCAATGGCGCCCAGAACAAGAATGGCGACGAACGCCAATCCTGCAAACCAGACGATTCCGCGCTGACCCACAGGCACAATGACAAACGCCGCCAGCAACGGACCCGCCGCCTGACCAAAATTTCCGCCGACCTGAAACGTCGATTGCGCCATCCCAAGACGATTACCCGCCGCCATCCGCGTGACCCGCGACCCCTCGGGGTGGAAGATCGACGAACCCGTGCCCACCATCGCTGCGGCAAACAGAAGCCCCACATAGGATGACGCGTAGGCCAGCAACACGAGGCCGATCAGCGTCGAGCCCATACCAAAAGCGAGCGCGTAATATTTGGGCCGCTTGTCCGTGTACCACCCGACCGCCGGTTGCAGCAGCGACGCCGTCACGTGAAAAGCCAGAGCAATATAACCAATCTGGGCAAAATCCAGCTGGTAGCTCTCCTTAAGGATCGGAAAAATCGCCGACAGCAACGATTGCAAAAGGTCATTGAGAAAATGCGCCAGGCACATGGTCCACAAGACAATATAGGCGGGGCGCATCTCGTCCCTGGTCAGGACGCCTGCCGGCTCATTGATGACGCTCACGCCCATGGGCTTTGCCTCCGCATTCATCAGCGCGCGCCTTTTTTGTTCGATGTCTGTTGCAAATACCATGAGCTATGGCTGACGCAAGTCCCGACACGCAAGTTCCGCGCCGGGGCGTCCACCTGAAACAGACCTTGCGAGCAAAACCTGAACTTCAGCATGAAGCGGTCCTCCTGTTACTCCGCTTTGCCAGCAGCTGCGGTTCAGATAGACTTTACGCCAAGCGCAAATGCGCCTGACGATAACACGTCTGAACCGGAGGAACGTTCATGAGCCACCAGCCCGCGCATCGCGCGCTTGCTCTCGCCACATGCCTGACGGCGACCCTGGCCGCACCAATGATCGCGCGCGCAGACGCCGTCGCAGATTTCTACAAGGGCAAAGACATCAAAATGCTCATCGGCCAGCCCGTCGGCGGCGGCTATGACACCTATGCGCGCTTTTTCGCCCGCCATCTGTCGCATTTCATGCCCGGCGCCCCGAACGTCATCGTCCAGAACATGCCCGGCGCCGGCGGCGTGGTGATGACGAACGCTCTTGTGGCCGCCCAGCCGCGCGACGGCACGGTGATTGGCGCAGCCGCCGGCTCGGTGGCGACAGCCGCACTCTTCGGCGCGTCCGGCGCCCGCTATGACGCACGCGAACTGGGCTGGATCGGCAGCCTCAACAGCGAAGTCGGCCTCGTGGTTTCATACAAAACCGCGCCGGTGCAAAAGCTCGATGATATTTTCACGACCGAATTCATCGTCGGCGGCTCGGGCGCCACGGACGGCAACGTGATCTTTCCGCGCACGATGAATCAAGTGCTCGGCGCCAAGTTCAAAGTCATCCCCGGTTACGGCGGCACGGCGAATGTTGTGCTGGCCATGGAGCGCGGCGAAATTCACGGCACCGGCAGCTGGCATTATTCATCCATCAGCGTCGCCCGCCCGCAATGGCTGACCGACGGCACCATCAACGTTCTGGTGCAATTGTCGCTGCAGCGTCACCCAAAAGTCCCGGGAACGCCTACTGTGATCGAACTCGCCAAGACCGACGAACAGCGAGGCATACTCGAACTCATCTTCGCCCAGCAGGACATGGGCCGCCCAATCTTCGGCCCGCCCGCCATGCCCGCTGATCGCAAAGCCGCGCTGCGCAAGGCGTTTGACGATTTCGTGAAGGACCCGAAGGTTCAGGCCGAAGCCGACGCGATCAAGATCGAGCTCAACAACCCGATGCCCGGCGCCGAGATCGACACGCTCATCACGCGCCTGCACGCCATGTCGCCAGAGGTGGTGCGCAAAGCAGGCGACGCCATCAAGGCTTCAGGCGGCTAGGGAAACGCCTGGTGCGCAGCCCTTACAGGCTCGACTGAATGTGGTTGCGCACCACAGGATAGATCTGGTTGTCCCAACGGCGACCATTGAACACGCCATAATGGCCGACCCCCGGTTGCAGATGGTGCGATTTCATGAAGGGCCGCAGGCCTGAGCACAGATCCTGCGCCGCCAAGGTCTGGCCGACGGCGCAAATGTCGTCCTTCTCGCCTTCCACGGTGAGGAGGAAGGTCTTGCGAATGGCGCTTGGATCGACATTGCGCCCTTTGAAGAGCATTTTGCCTTCTGGAAGAGCAAATTTCTGGAAAATCTGCTCAATGGTTTCCAGAAAGAATTCCGCGTCGAGATCCATGATCGCGAAATATTCTTCATAGAAAGCGCGAATCTGTTCAGCCTTGTCGACGTCGCCGGAGATGCGGCTCTGGAACAAATCCATGAACGATTTTGCATGTCTCTCCGGGTTCATGCTCAGGAACGCGGATAATTGCAGAAAGCCTGGATAAACCCGCCTTCCGGCGCCCGCCATGGCGTTTGGCACCAACCCGATCATCTTGTCGCGGAACCATTCTATCGGCTGCGAGGTGGCCAGCTCGTTCACCTTGGTGGGCGATATCCGCGTATCGATGGGCCCCGCCATCAGCGTCAGACTTGCGGGCTGATCTGGATCGTCGTCCTGCGCCATGATTGCGACCGCCGCGAGCGCAGAAACGGTCGGCTGACAAACGGCGACAACATGCGTACGGGGACCAATATGTTTGATGAAATCGATGATGTGCTGGGTGAAGGCGTCGAGATCAAAATGCCCATCGCTCAGCGGTATGTCGCGCGCGTTGCGCCAATCGGTAATGTAGACTTCGTAATCGCGCAGCAGCGTGCGAATGGTGCCGCGCAGCAGCGTTGCGAAATGACCGGACATCGGCGCGCACAACAAAATGCGCGGCGTATTTTCGGCGCCCGCGCGTGAGAACCGCACCAGATCGCAGAACGGCGTTGAGAAAACGACAGTCTCATGCACCTCGTCCTGTTCGCCATCATTGGTTTGCACGGACTTGATGTCGTAATCGGGTCGCGAATGCGTGAAGCCGGAAAGCCCGATCAGCTCGTAACAAGCCGCCATGCGACGAAACGGAGAAGCCCCGGCGCCGGCGCCCCACATCCGCAAAATGCGATCTGAACTATCGGCCAGCAGGCGCACGGGATTACTCAGGTCCATGTAGCTTTGATAGGAATTATAGATCATCTCAAAGCGGCCTTCCGGAAAGAGCCCACGCAAGCTGCGCGGGGAAAGCTAGCAAAGCACATGCCGAACACAGAGTCGATCTGGCATATCGCTTGCTTGAATTTGTAACCAGTATTGAAGGGCGCAAAATGCCAGCCACAAGTCTCACGATCAGCAGCAAGACGTATTCATCCTGGTCGCTGCGCGGCTGGTTGATCGCAAAAATGTCCGGCATTCCTTTCGAGGAAATCGTGACAGCGCCCGACGACGCGTCAGCCCGAGCCGAGATTTTATTGCTGTCCCCGTCCGTTCTTGTGCCATGTCTGACCTACAAGGGCGTACGAATTTGGGACACGTTGGCGATAGCGGAATTTCTCAACGAGATCGCGCCAAAAGCCGGCCTGCTGCCAAAGGACCAGATGCGCCGCGCCCATTGTCGCGCGATCTGCGGCGAGATGCATTCAGGATTCGTATCGCTGCGCGCTGCGCTGCCGATGAACCTAAAGGCGCATATTCCCGGCTTCAAAGTTTGGTCAAAAGCGCAAGCCGACATCGACCGGATTACGGAAATCTGGCGCGAATGCCTCCAGGCTTACGGCGGGCCATATCTGTTTGGTGAACTCTCAATCGCCGACGCCATGTATGCGCCTGTCGTCACGCGCTTTCGCACCTACGACGTCAAGTTAGACGAGGTGAGCGCAGCCTATTGCGAGAAAATTCTGGCATGGCCGGCAATGCAGGAATGGCAAACGGCCGCTTCTTTCGAGAAAGACGAGATTGAAGAACTCGAAGTCGAGTTCTAGTTTGATGGAGTTGCGAACGAGAGCGTTGCCAGCGCGCTAAACGAGCCAGGAGTGGATCATGACCAACGCCTCCACCACCCAATTATCGTCAACGAAGTTTTCTCATATCGGTCCCGACGACACGCAATGGCGCAAGGACGGATTGCGGGACTTCTTTTTATACCGCGATCTTGGAATTGCAGAGGCGACCAACGGCAAGGTGATCGCTCATCTCGTGAAGGCGAACCTGCCGCCCAGGAACGGCACTGGCTGGCATTATCATGTCGCTGAGTTTCAAATCGTCCTCATGACGAAGGGCTGGGCGCGCTTCATGTACGAAGGCAAGGAAACACTTGTAAAAGCTGGCGATTGCGTCCACCAGCGGCCGGGAATCGTGCATTATCTGTTCGATTACTCGCCGGACATGGAATATCTCGAAATTGTCGGCCCGGCGGATTTCGGCACAATACCCGCGCCGGCGCCCGCCGAGGTTCCGCCGGTTACACCCTGGACGTGAGGGTTTAATTATGGGCCCGCACGCCGCTCGTACCAGGGCTGCGTGCGGTTGACGATCCACACGACCGATAACATTACAGGCACTTCGATCAGAACGCCCACGACAGTGGCGAGCGCGGCGCCGGAATTGAGGCCAAACAGCGAGATCGCAGCGGCCACCGCCAGCTCAAAGAAATTGCTGGCGCCAATCAAGGCGGAAGGCCCCGCCACGCAATGCTTTTCTCCAACCAGTCTATTCAACCAATAGGCAAGCCCGGAATTGAAATAGACCTGTATCAGGATCGGAACCGCGAGCATCGCGATCACCAGCGGCTGCGCGATAATCTGCTCTCCCTGAAAACCAAACAGCAGCACCAGAGTTGCGAGCAAAGCGGTCAGAGACAACGGTCCCAGCGCTTGGAGCAAACGCGCCAGCGCCTTCTCGCCGCCAGCTCGCAACATTGCCCGCCGGACGATTTGCGAGATGATCACCGGGATCACGATATAAAGCCCTACGGACAGCGCCAGCGTATCCCACGGCACCACAACAGCGGACAGGCCAAGCAGAAGCCCGACAATGGGCGCAAAGGCAACGATCATGATGACGTCGTTCAACGCCACCTGGGAGAGCGTGAAATGCGGCTCGCCCTTGGTGAGCTCGCTCCAGACGAACACCATCGCAGTGCAAGGCGCCGCCGCCAGCAGAATGAGGCCCGCGATATAGGATTCAATCTGCACCTCTGGCAGATAGGGCCGGAACAGATAACCGATAAACAGCCATCCCAGCAGCGTCATCGAGAACGGCTTCACCGCCCAATTGATGAACAGCGTCACGCCGATGCCGCGCCAATGGTCGCGAACTCTTGAGAGCGCCGCAAAGTCGATCTTCAAAAGCATCGGGATAATCATAAGCCACACCAGCACCGCAACCGGCAGGTTGACCTTGGCGATTTCCGCCGCCCCGATCGTCTGGAAAACACCCGGCGCCACATGGCCGAGCGCTATTCCAACAACGATGCAGACGAACACCCAGAGAGTGAGATAGCGCTCAAAGATCGACATGCGTTCAGCCAATCTTCTGCGAGGCGCCTTCAAGCGCTCCAATGTCCTGCAAGCTTTTCTTCAACGCCATCGCGTCCAGCATACCCAGCGGCAGAGCTATAAAAGCCAAGACCCGGTTGCGCGTGAACCGCAAAGCCTCATTAAACGCCCGCATCTTTTCAAGATCAGAGCCCTCAACTGCGGCCGGATCTTCAATGCCCCAATGGGCGGTGACAGGCTGGCCGGGCCAAAGCGGGCACGCCTCGCCTGCGGCGCTGTCGCAAACCGTAAAAACGAAATCCATTTTCGGGGCGTCGGGCGCCGCAAATTCATCCCAGCTCTTCGAACGCAGGCCGCTTGCGGGATAGCCCGCCGCCTCAAGCGCCTTCACAGCGTAAGGATTGACGACCCCCTTGGGCTGGCTGCCCGCGGAAAATGCGTTGAAGCGCCCGCCCCCCTCCGCCTGCAAAATTGCCTCGCCAAGAACTGAGCGAGAGGTGTTTCCGGTACAAAGAAACAGCACGTTGAAGATACGGTCGGTCATGAGGACGCCTCTGCGGGACAGCATGGAATGAGATCGGCCAGCAGCGGCGCGCATAATTCCGGGCGCCCGCCGCAGCAATCCTGAACAAGGAACGAAACAAGCGCGCGCAGGCGATCCAGCTCGACGCGGTAGATGATTGAACGGCTATGGCGCTCGCCCCGAACAAGCCCGGCCCGCGCCAGTACGGCGAGGTGGGCGGACATGGTGTTCTGAGGTATGTTCACAAGCCGCGCCAGCTCGCCCGCTGGCACGCCCTCGGGCTCACGCGACACAAGGAGCCGAAACACGTCGAGACGCGTTTCTTGTGCTAGAGCAGAAAGAGTGAGGATCGCGTTTGTCTGTTCCATATATCCAGTATCTTCGATATATATGACGCCTGCAAGACACAGAGCAAGACATAGAGTTTGGATCGAAGGCGCTCCGCTCACGGGTCACTGAAAGGATTACGTTTGGCTTCGCAAGGCAAAGACCATGACAGGTCCGGAGATTTCTCCTTGACGGGCGCGCCGTACGGGCGCGCATCTGGCCATGAATGCGAGATCAAACTTGAAGGCCCCGCCGAGATTCTGCGCAGCCTGAAAACTCATCCCGCTTTCGCAAACGCAGATGTAAAGTCCCGAGCGGTCAACCTGCGCGCTATCTACTTCGACACCGCGATGAACGATCTGGCGCGTAACGGCATGTCGCTGCGCATTCGCACCGCAGAGCGCCGCCGCACAATGACTGCAAAATGGATCAGTGAAGGCCAGGGGGTGTTCTCGCGCGGAGAAGCAGAGGCGCCCGCTCCTGACGATCAAATCGATCTCACGCGCCTGCCCGCCGACGCAGCGGCGCGGATAGCGCAAGTCGTCAATGGCGCGCCTTTGCTGCCCGTTTTTCAAACGCATGTGCGCCGAAAGTTGATGAAACTTGCCGACGCAGACACTCTGATTGAAATCGCGGTCGACGAAGGGCAGCTAATGGCAGGCGCCATGAGCGCGCCGATAGCTGAAGTTGAAATTGAACTAAAGTCTGGGGCGCAGGCGTCTTTATATGCTTTGGCGTTGCAGCTGGTGGATGCGGGGTTGCGCCTTGCGCCTGCGACAAAATCCGCACGCGGCTACTTGCTGGCGTCGCAAGAATTGCCGCACGACGTGCGCGCCGCGCCAATTGTATTGCCGCCTGATGCGACGATGCAAGAAGCCCTGATTGCGATGATCGAGTCGAGTCTGACCCATTTCATGGCCAATTGGCCGGCGTTTCTTGTCAGCAACTTGCCGGAAGGCATCCACCAGATGCGTGTGGCGCTGCGCCGGTTGCGCGCGGGATTACGGATGTTTGAGCGCGCCATGCCCGACGCCGGCCTTCAACCTTATCGTGACGCGGCCCGCAACATTGCAGCTGGGCTTGGACGGGCACGCGAACTCGACGCTTTCATAGATCTGGTGGAATCTGGGCCGCTCACGCAATTTGGCGCGGATGCAAGCTTTGATGCGCTGCTCGCGCAAGCTCGAAAAGACCGCGCCAAAGCCTATGATGACGCGCGCGCCATCGTATCAAGCGCGCAAAGCTCGCGTTTTGTGCTTGAACTGCAAGCCTGCTGCGCTCAACGCGGCTGGCGAAAGGCGCTGGCGCCGGACGAGCTGGCGATGTTGTCGCAACTGGCGCAAACGTTTGCTGTCAAAGCGCTCGACGATCTCGACAGGCGCGCGATCAAGCGCGGAAAGAAACTGCGCAGCCTTAAGCCAGATGATCGTCATGAATGGCGAATAGCACTGAAAAATATGCGTTATGGCGCCGATTTTCTGGGCATTTTATTCAACGATCAACGTGCGATCAAACGCTTTGCGAAAAGCGCCGCAGCCCTGCAAGACGATCTTGGCGTCTATAATGATTCCATCTCAGCCTGCGATATCGCCATCGCGCTGCACGGCGAGGCAGCACCGCAGGCTGCACACGCAGCCGGGCTTGTTGAAGGCTGGTGCGCGCGCGGCGCCCATGCGTCAGACAATCATCTACGCGAGGCCTTCAAGACGTTTCGCAAAGCAAAACGCTTTTGGCGATAGCCTATTCGCCCTCGGCGACAGGGCCGCGAATGAGATCGATGATTTCAATCACGTTGTGATCGGGGTCATGAAAATAGGCGCTGCGTCCCTGAAACGTGCCGCCAGGACGATCCTCTTCCTTGAAGATGCGAATCCCCTTCTCCGCCAGATAGATCCTGGCGCGATCATATTCGGCCGAGCTGACGCGGAAGGCCGTGTGAATGTCGTGCTTGTCGCCCCTGTTGGGCTCAATCGGATTTTCTGAAAGCGTCAGCACAAAGCACGTTTCATGCGCTTCCATGAACACCATATGCGCATTGCGCCGCAGCTTCCGAAAGCCCATCACCTGCGTATAAAACGCCTCGGAGCGATCCAGCTCCTTCACGGGGATCGTGAAGTGAACGAAGCCTGACGTCTGCAACATCTGCAATCCTCCCAAACCATAACGCCGCGCGATTGCCTCGCGTCAGGCGTGCATCTTGTATTGATGGCGCCCATATTCGGCCGATGCGCTGTCCCACGACAGCGAATGATGGGCGGAGGCCGCGAACACGTCGCGGAACTGGCGCTGCATCGGATTATCAAGAAACAGCGCGCGTCCGCCCGCGCAATTGAACATGCGATGGGCCGCCTGCATGGCCAGCTGCGCCGCGAAACAGCAATTGCGCTTGCCTGCGAGCTGAAGCTCCTGCGACACAGGTTCACCGCGCTCCAGAACCTCCATCGTCTCACGCAGCGAGCCCATATACATGCGCTCGGCCGCCTCGATTTCCGCCGAGGCCAGCCCCGCAACCATTTGCGCCGCGGCATTGTCGGCCACGGTCTTGCCGCGTGATTTGCGCGGCGCCGTGAACTGATAAAAACTTTCGAGCATGCCTTGCGCGGCGCCAATTGCCACCGCCGCATAAGAGCCCGCAGAGACGCCGCCGCGCGGCATTTTATAAATCGGAGATTGATACAGGTTCGAGCCCGGCGCCGTGCCTGCATCGTAATCAGCTTTGCTGATGATGCGATGGTGCGGAACGAATGCGCCCTTCACTTCAAAGCTGCGACTGCCAGTTCCTGCAAGACCGATCGTGTGCCAATCATCGGCCAAGACCACGTCGCTCTTGGGGATCAGCACCATGCAGCCTTCCGGCTTGTCGCCGCCCTCGATGGCGCCGCCGCACATGATCCAGTCCGCGTGATCGACGCCGCTGCAAAAACCGTGTTCGCCATACCAGAGCACGCCGCCCTCAACGCGCACAGCGCGGCCAACTGCGGCGACCGCAACGCCAAGCCGCGTGCGCGGGTTCTCGCCCCACACGTCATTCTGCGCCTGTTGCGAGAAGTTCGCCAGCTTCAGCGGATTGTCCGCCAGCACCATATAGACCCAGGCCTGCGAGGCGCAGCCGCGCGCCAGTCGCTGGATGATGCCGCACAATACGTCGTAGCCCATCTCGTAACCGCCATAAGCGAACGGCTGGCAGGCGCGTAGAAGCTCGCTTGCGTCAAGGTCTGCGACGGTCGCGTCAGGGCAACGCCGCAGCTTTTCAGCATCCTGCGCGCGAGACATCAAGACAGGCGCAAGCTGCTCGGCGCGCGCAAGCATGTCGGCGGCGCGCGCACTCAGATGGTTGGCTCGAGCTTCCAGCACTTACTTCTCTCCCTGCAAACGATTGATACGTTCGACCACATCCTTCGGCGCTTTGTAGGCCTGCCCGATCAGCGCGGCGATTTGCTCGCCTGTGCGCGGGGTGTCGGCGCCGAGGTTGATCTTGGCCTGTTCAGCCAAAAACTCCGGATCGTTGATCGTAGCCCAGAACGCCTTGCGCACAGCGTCTACCCGGTCCTTGGGAACGTCCGGCGGCAGCAAATAGGGCCGGCCGATACCCAGCGGCGCGACCGCGATGTTCCAGAGCAAGCGATCCTCGTCCTTGGTGAGCAAGTCCATGATGAACGGCACGTCAGGCAACGCTTTTTCCTTGTCGGCGCCATATTGCAGCAGGAGCTTTACTTTTTTCTCGCCGATCCATTGCGGGCGCGTAGCCATCAGGCTGTTGTAGAAAGCGCTCGGATAACCGTCGATCTCGCCGCGCTCCATCGCAAGCAAAGCGTCGTTCTGGCCCGGATAGCCGACGATAAGGCGCAGCTTCAGGCCAAGCGTTTCGTTCAACAGGCGCGCATAAAAACTGGGCGTCGAATTCGCCCCAGAAGATCCCATGCGCAATTCTGTCGTACGGGCGTCCTGCCAGGTGTTGGCGGGCGAAGAATGCCAGATCGTGACGACGCTCGTCTCGACGCTGGGCGAACCAAGCCAGTTAAACTTCGTCGCGTCGTAATTGGCCTGTTTTGTTCCGTAGAGCGGTTCAAACGGCGTGTTGTTTTGCACGGCGCCAATGGTCGAGCCATCCTTGGGCGCGATGGAATAAAGCTGATTGGTCGCAACAATCCCGCCAGCTCCGGGCAGATTGCGCACGACAACTGTCGGAGAGGAGGGAAGATGCTTGGGCAAATAACGCGAAATCATGCGCGCCAAAGTGTCATAGCCGCCGCCTGTGCTGGAGCTGACGACCAGACTGACGGTCTTCCCGCGATAGAAGTCCTCGACGCTCTGGGCGAGGGCTGGAGCTGCTGAAAGCCCGAACACAACGGACGCCGCCGCCTGCAATCTCCATGAAGCCCGCATATATCGATTTCCTTCCAGCAAAAACATCTGATTCAGCATTCGACCTTCCGGGCGCGCCGTCAAGCGGAGCTATTGCCCGTATTTTGCGCTCAAGCCGCCTTTGAAAGCGAGATAGCCGCCGCTTTCGCCGCCAGCTCCCGAGACCGGCGCCCCCTGAAAACGAGAGAACACACACCGGCCCCTCGACGCTTCAATCGTAATTTCTCTCCAAAGCCCGGCGCAGGCGCATCGTCCGCTTGTGGCTCATTTTCGGGCATCATGGCGCTTTGCGAAGGCTCCGCAAGTTGTTTATGAGTACGAGCCTGCACAATCAATAATAGGGAGTTGACCATATGGCGCGCGTATCAAGGCTTGATCCTGCCCTCTCGGGCGTTCGCACCGGCCTCATCATATTTGACGCGCTGAATGGCTATCTCCATTCAGGCAGCGCCGAGAAGGACGCATTCCTGGCCGAGCGCAACATCATCCCCAACATGCAGCGCTTGCTTGAAGGCGCCCGCAAGGTCGGCATGACGACCTTCTATCCCAGCGGCGCCCATGCCGACGACGGCTCCGACACCGTACTGCGCCTCACCGACACAGATATGGATCTGGGCGTGGGCGGCAGCGCCGACAAGCCGATCAAGCCCCGCTTCACCAAGGGCTCGAAGGCCGCAGAAATTGCGCCCGAGATAGCACCGATCGCCACCGACGTGGTGATCCCCAAGCGCCGCTGGAACTCGTTCCACCAGACCGATCTTGATCTGCAATTGCGCGCGCGCGGCATCGACACCATCATCATCTGCGGCGGCTCGACGGACGTTGGCATCGCCAGCACTTTGTTTGGCGCGCGTGACCTGGACTATGGCATCGTAGTCGCCAGCGACGCCTGCTATTCGACGCGCGGCGACAACAACAAGTTCTTTATGGAGCGCGTCTTCCCGCGCATGGGCCGCGTGATGGGCGTCGACGCCTGCGTCGCATTGATGACGGCTTGAGGGGAAACAAATGTCCAACATTTCCTCGGCTGACATCATTTGCGCCAACGGCATGCCCGCCTTTGTGGCCTGCCCGGATTCAAAAGGCCCCTTGCCCGTCGTGATTTTAATGCATGAGCGCTACGGCCTTGTGCAGCACACGCGCGATCAGGCGATGCGCTGCGCGCGCGACGGCTTCTTCGTGATCGCACCAAACTTCTTCTTCCGCCATCCCGATCAGGTTTCACTGAACAAGGGCGACGGTCGCTATGACATGACCGACCCTGAATCCATCGAGCTGATGGATGCGGCCATGGCGAGCGCGCGCACAGACAAGCGCGCAGACATGAATCGAGTCGCCATCGCCGGCTATTGCCAGACCGGACGCCATCCGCTTGTCTATGCGGCGCAGGCGAAAGTTCAGGCCGTCATCGTATGGTACGGCGCCGCCTCGAAGCGCGAGTGGGATGTGAACGCACGTCAGCCTGAAGCGCTGGACGCTCTCATCGCACGGATCGATTGCCCGGTGTTTGCAGCCTTCGGCGCGGAAGATCACATCATCTCGATTGACGATGTCCGCCGCTTCCGCAATTGCCTTGAGGACCATCGCAAGAGCTATCATATCGCAGTTTACGCAGGCGCTCCGCATGGCTGGCTCAACGACACCATGCCGGGCCGCTATCGCAAGCCGCAGGCGGAGGCCGGATGGGCCGCCCAACAACGCTTTCTCGAAAGCCGCCTCGTAAACGCAGGCGACAGCGCCCTCGTGAGCTGGCGCTTTGAAAGCGACGTCGCCGCCACCTACGATTTCTCCAAAAACGTGCGTATGGAGTAACGTAAAGGAAAATGGCAGCCGCCTTGCAGGCGGCGGCCATAACGGCGGCTTCACTTTACGTTTGAGCATGCTATTCTTAAAAAGAGGCCGCAAAAGCGGCGACCGATCCGTTTCAGCCAGAGTCCGGCGCAACAGCGCCCCCCAAGCATAGGGGCCAGAACGGGGGACAGCTTGAACGACGGCAGGGGAGGAACGAATGAACGTCGCAAAGCTTCGGATCGCAGCGGGAATTTGCCTGGCAGCCTCGTTCGTCCAGGGCGCACCCGCGCAGGCCCAGGGCGCCGATTACTACAACGGCAAGACCGTAACCTACATCGTCGCCACCGCGCCCGGCGGCAATTACGACACATACGGTCGCCTCGTCGCCGAGTTCATGCAGCGTCACCTGCCCGGCTCCACCTTCATCGTCCGCAACATGCCCGGCGCCGGCCACCTCATCGGCGCCAATGCGCTCTATGCGTCCAAGCCTGATGGATTGACGCTTGGCACCTTCAACACCGGCCTCATCTACACGCAGATCGCCGGCCACAAGGGCATCAGGTTCGATTTGAACAACATGTCGTGGATCGGCAAGGCCGCCACCGATCCGCGCGTGCTCGTGGTCGCTTCACAATCGCCGATCAAAACGGTCCCCGACATCGTCGCCTCAAAAGAGATATTGAACTTCGCAACATCCGGGCCAGGCGGCGCCAATTACGTCGAAATTCTCGGCCTAGCCGCGACCATGAAGCTCCCGCTCAAAATGCTCTCGGGCTACAACGGCACCGAAGATCAGCTTGCAATGCGCCGGGGCGAAATCATCGGCACCATCGCCTCGCGCTCCGCCTATGACCAATTCGTGAAGAACGGCTACGGCCGCTACATCGCTCAATTCGGCGGGCTCGAAAAAGACCTGCCGCAGATGAGCACGCTGGTGCAGGAAGAAGACGCCAAGCGCCTCGTCCAGCTGATCAGCGTACAGGGGGACATCGCGCGCCTCACCGCAGCGCCCCCCGGCACGCCCGCGCCGCAATTGAACGCGCTGCGCGCCGCCTACAAAATGGCGATGGAAGATTCAGATCTTCGCGCCCGCGCCAAGAAGGGCGAAATGCCCATCGAACCGCTTTACGGCGAGGACGTCGCCAAGGCGGTCGCGAACTCGCTGCAACAGCCGCCCCGCGTGGTTGAGCTGCTCAAGGAAGCGTTCGCAAGCGACAAGAAATAAGCCTCAAAGCAAGCTTCAGGAGACGCTGGATACATGGCCCACGACGCAAACGACATGACCCATTGGCATGAACCCAAAGCCGGCGAAAACGCTGGCTTTGGCGACTTCGCGCGCCCGAAAATGCCCTACGACCGCTTCATGGAAGCGGAAGGCATTCCGGTGTTTCGCGGCATCGGCGCGCGCCGCGTACAGGACCTGCCGATGAAGACATGGGCTCGCCTTGGCGGACGCGGCAGCTATATCCAGCTCTACGGCACCGAAGGGCTGTGGGGCATGTATATCGCCGAGATCCCGGCGGGCGGCGCACTCAACGTCGAGAAGCACCTGTATGAAAAACAGGTGATAGTGGTTGAGGGCCGTGGCTCGACGGAAATCTGGCGAGACGCCCCGACAAAGAAGCAGACGTTCGAATGGCAGGCGGGCTCACTGTTCTCGATTCCGCTCAACGTCAATCATCGCTTCGTCAACGCCACCAATTCGCCTGCGTTAATCCTGTGCGGCACCTCGGCGCCGAACGTGATGAACCTGTTCGACAACCCGCGCTTCGTCTTCGATTGCCCGTTCGACTTCTCCGACCGTTATTCGGGAGAGGCCGATTACTTCCAGCCAAAAGACGACATCGCACCCGATCCGGTGCGCGGCCTTGCGATGAAAACAACTAATTTCATCGCGGATGTTTTCAATAGCGAGCTCCCGCTCGACAACCGCCGCTCGCCCGGCTACCGCCGCCTTGAGCCGCATATGGCGAGCCAGCGTTTTCACCTCTGGATCGGCCAGCATGAAACCGGCCGCTATTCCAAAGCCCACAAGCACGAGAGCGCCGCCGTGCTCATCTGCATCAAGGGCAAGGGCTATACCTATACATGGCCCGAAGGCATGGGCATGACGCCCTGGCGCGACGGGCTCGGCGACAAAGTGTTGCGGCAGGATTACGAGCCTGTGGGCATCGTCTCGGCCGCACCGATGTCGGGCGACTGGTTCCACCAGCACTTTGGCGTCAGCAAAGATCCGCTGCGCCTGACCGCATGGTTTGGCCCCAACAACCATTCCGCGCTGAAGCCTGGCATCCCCGGCGAGGCGATGTCCGACATCTGGGCCATCGACGTCAACAAGGGCGGCAAGGCCGTACCCTATTGGCTCGAAGACGAATATATCCGCAAGGAATTTGAGGAAACGCTGCGACAGGAAGGCGTACCCTCGCGCATGGAAGACAAGCTGTATCAAAAGCCCGAATAGCAGGCTTCAAGCGACGATGCGCCCGCCCGTCGGCTGTCCGATGCGGCGGGCGTTTTAATTGAAAGCAGGCGTTTACGCCGCAATCGCTCATGCGGCCGGGGAGACGCGCGCGTCTCGCCCCGCACCAGAACGAGCAGGACATACAAAACCTGCACAAGCGCGAACGTGGCGACAAAGACAAACAGCGGAACCAGCGTTTTGATCACGCGCGTTCTCCCGCCGCAGAAGAATCATGCGGAATCAGGGACACGCCGGCAAAAGCGTCAGGCGCGCATGTCGCCGCCAGCAAAGCCAAAGCACAGATCAACGCAATGATCGCGAGCGTTCGCACGACATTCAGGCGTCGGCGCGCTTCATATTCAAAAAAGCTGTCTTCTTGCATGTTATTGGCCCCCGCCAAGCTGGTAATGCGCCAACCGCTGCGCGCGTGCGTTAGCGATCTGGTTTTGTGAATACGTAGATGTCGCGCTGAAGTTCCGGCGAGGCTTGCGCCAAAGTGAAATCGGCGCGAATGACCCGCGTATCGTCGCCGCTTCCGGGCGCACACCCGTGCGGCAAGTCCTGCGCAGACGCGACGCCAAGATCGCGCACCGGCCAACGGCTCTCAGCGGCGCCTGGATCGGTAGCCGAACGGGCCAGCCATTCACGACCCTCCAGCCAGCCGGACGTCAAACCCGAGGCGAGCCCCGCCATGACGAGAGACACCAGAAAGGACAGTTTTCGACCGGCATGCATGAACGCCTCCCGAGAGGGCGAGGATTGATCTGGATGATGGATTGGCGGGCCGCGACAGACGCAGGCTCAACCGTCGGAGTGGATGGCTCCGGCGTTATGAAACGCTATCTAATGGTTTAGCTTATTCATCTGATGAATCCTGTTAAACGCCAGGCCCGGCCCTGCTTCTATAATATGACTATTGGTTACAAATGTAATTTTTGGCAAGTACAAGCTTTCGCTTCCTGACAACAGACTTAATTTCGAGTGCATTTGTGTTCTCAATGACACAACAGCTGGAGCGTTTGATCTTGAACTCTACAAAGCAGGCAACGTAATCGTTGGAGCTTTAGCTGATAAGCTCAAGCACCGCTCTTGATTTGTCTAGCTCCAGCCAGGCTGGTTTCAAGCGCGTTCACGATCACGGCGCAGGCGCCGGCGTGATTCGCGCTCCAAACGCGCTGAAATGCCCGGCTTGCTCGACGATTCCGAAAAATCAGCAGGGCGTTTGATGAAATGCGCGAATCTGCCAGAGAGGAGAAGAAATCAGACGCAGCCTGACTCT